>JADZAK010000257.1 GCA_020852595.1 Rhodospirillaceae bacterium | reverse complement strand
TTCGGCCTGTGCGACCTCGGCATGGGTTTCCCGGAACTCGGGTCCGTTCGCCTGTCTGAACTGAAAAGCGTCAAGGGCCGCCTTGGCATCGGCCTTGAACGCGATTTCTTCTTTGCACCGCGTTACCCGCTCTCGGTTTACGTCCACGCCGCAAGCTACGCGCGCCGCATTGTCGAGGACGACGCGGTTTTGGTCCGCGCCGCGCAAGACCTTGGCGTCTCACCGTCTCCCGATCCCACCGTTTCGCCGTCCGACGAGGACAGCGAATAACCCGCCGCAGCTTTGCGGCATTTCCCCCACCTGAAAGGAAACCACCATGCAACTCGCACATATCCCCATCGAAAACTTGTCCATATCGGCGCTCAACATGCGCGACAGTAAAAAGGCTCCCGACATTAGCGATATTCTGCCCTCCATCCGCAAATTCGGCGTGCGCCAAACTCTCTTGGTCCGGCCCAATGGCACGCCCGATCATTACGAAGTGGTCGGCGGACGGCGGCGGTACTACGGCGCAAAGACGGTTGCGGCAGAACGCGGCGTCAGCATCGCGGTCCCTTGCGCCATCATGGAGGAAGACGAAGACGCCGCCGCGCTCGAAAGCTCAATGATCGAGAACCTGCATCAGCCCGTCGATGAAATGACCCAATACGAGTCATTTGTGCGCCTCATCGTTAAAGAGGGTCGCAGTATCGAGGACGTGGGTGCGACCTTCGGCTACACGGATAAAGAGGTTCGCCAACGGCTGGCGCTTGGCAACCTGCTCCCCAAAATCCGCGAAGCCTACCGGCGCGGCGACATTGATCCCGAGAGCATCCGTCATCTGACGCTCGCTACCAAGAAGCAGCAGAAGGCATGGCTGGACCTGTTTGAGTCGGAAGGCGATGAGCCCCCCGCAGGGCGGTATCTCAAGGACTGGCTGTTCGGCGGCGAGAGCATTTCCACCAAGGTTGCGCTCTTTTCTCTGGATGCCTTCTCGGGGCAGATCACGGAGGATTTGTTCGGCGAGAACAGCTATTTCGCGGACGCGGGGTTGTTCTGGACGAAGCAGAACGAAGCTATCGCCGCCAGGCGGGACGCTTATCTTGAAGCCGGATGGTCCGAGGTTGTCGTTCTCGATCCCGGCACGATCTTTCAATCCTGGGAGCACGAGAAGCGCAAGAAGAAGGATGGAGGCCGGGTGTACGTCGCGGTATCGCCGCGCGGCGACGTGACGTTCCACGAGGGGTATGTGACCCGCAAGGAGGCGCAGCGCGCCGCCAAGAAGGCGGCGAAGAAAGCCCCCGACGCACAGGACACCGAGAAGGCCGCGACGGTTCAGTCCGAAGTCCCCGGGGCCATGCAGACCTATATCGACCTGCACCGCCACGCGGCGGTGCGCGCGGCCCTTCTCGACAAACCGGGTGTAGCCTTGCGCTTGCTTGCGGCGCACGCCATCTGCGGTTCGCGGCTCTGGAAGGTCATGCCCGAACCGCAACGCTCGGGCCGCGATGAAACCGACGCGAGCGTGAAAGTCAGTCCCGCCCAAGCTGTCTTTGACGCGCGCAGAGAGGACGTGTCGGCCATATTCGACCTGCCGAAAGGGGCCGGTCTTGTCGGTTCCCAAGCCGACACCGGGGCTGTGATCTTCGCTCACCTGTTGACGCTCTCGGACGCGGACGTGCGCCGCATCCTGACCGTCATCATGGCCGAAAGCCTTGAAGCGGGCAGCGTCTATGTGGAAGCCGTGGGCGTCCACCTGGGCGTGGATATGACGAAGTGCTGGACGGCGGATGAGACGTTCTTTGACCTATTGCGGGACAAGTCCGTGGTCAACGCGATGGTCGCGGAGATCGCGGGGAAATCGGTTGCCAACGGCAACGTCGCCGCGACCGGCAAGGTGCAGAAGCAGATTGTCCGGGATTGCCTCGCGGGCACGAATGGCCGCGAGAAGGTGTCGGGATGGTTGCCGCGCTGGTTTGAATTTCCGGTGCGGAGTTACCGGAAAGACGGCGGCTTGCAGACCGCCGCGCACTGGAAATTCGTCAAGAAGCTGTTTGGCGGCTGATGCCCTGTTGCGGGCGGCGGTGCGACCGCCGCCCGCTCTCTCACGGACGAAGGCCCTACGCGGCGCGCGTAGGGCCTCTTTTTTCGTCAAGCAGCGCGGTTCCAGATCACCACGAAAATCATGTCATCCTGTCCAGCAACGCGGCCCGTTGGCCTGGAACATGCGCGGACCAACGGCACCGAAAGCCTGAGCGAGACGTAAGGCTTGCCGCGCTTGCGCGCGGCGTATCCAGCCCGTGCCAAATCTCGAAACCCTGGTGAACCGGGGCATCGAGCCTGCTCGCGTGGGTCTTGCCGATGTTGGACACGCCCGCGCTTTGGTCCAATGGCCGGGCCTTGATCTTGCCTTTTTCGCCGTCCGTTCCTTGCCTGCGCGCGCCGGACTGGGATGGTGGTTCTCCCGGTTTTTCATCCGCCAGAGCACCAATCCCCTGCTGCGGCTGTGAACCTATGGCCATCGCC
>JADZAK010000256.1 GCA_020852595.1 Rhodospirillaceae bacterium | reverse complement strand
CGTGATGATTCCACGCCCTATAGTCCTCCTCAAAATCTTGGGCAACTTTCCAAAGGGATTTCCGAAATATGGGTGCATCGGGAATAGCTGTGCACGCATTTGCAAATGCGCCAAGCTCGCCCTGAACGCGCTTACACTCCGCGTCCGCAATTCCGGAAATCTCCGCGCGCTGAATGTCGTTGAGAAAATTCGAGAGAAGGTCAGCTCGCATGGCGTTGACCGCCCATTGCAAAGAGCCGCGCCGATATTCGACTGGGCCTTCGCTGTCTCTGACCGCAGGTACTAATTTCTTTGACACGAGAACGACCTTCCCCAATACAACCGTAGGGTTAGGGGTATTAAAAAAGCCGCTCCCTGTAAAGATAAGGAACGGCTCTTACTTCTTCTTATAAAAGGTAACTTTGAGGGCGGACTTTAACCTTTCCCGGACGACCGGCGTATACGGGACCGCATGGCGGCTCTTCTTTATCCCTTGCGGGATTATCCCGTACCCCCAAAGCTCAGATCACTTTCAAAGATGATACCACAAAATTGTGGTTTTGCAACAGGTTAGTTTTACAATATTGTGATAGGGTGAAAAATAGGCACAACTGGTTGATGTCTGGCAGGCGTCCGTTATTGTAAAGGACTTACACGACTGGCGAGGTCGCCCGGCACTGCAGGTGTTTCCGCCTTAGCTTCCGGAGGGCTCTCAATATTGAGGGTCTGGATTTCGTCGATCATGGTTTCGTGCATTTCCAGTATCTCGCGCGTGCGCTTCACGGCCTCGACGTACAATTCCCTGTCCCGCAATGCGGTCAGGCGCTCCTGTTCCTTCGTCAGGCGCGCCACTTCGTCCTGCGCCGGCTTGACCTTATCGCGCAGGATCGCATTCAGGGCGGTCTCGTACGTTTCAACCGTCTGGGCTTTCCCATCGTTTGAATCCGCCGTGGCACCCAAGGCAGTTGACGTTGAGGTGCGGTTTGTCACCGCTTGGCCGAGATAGATGTTATCGCGGGCCAAGGCTTCCCTTTCCGACGACAGGGTTGCGATGCGGCTTTGAGCGCCGGCCACTTCCGCCGCCGCTGCGGCGCCAGCCACACCTGTGTTGCTTTTGACGATGCCTTCGGCTTGGGCGATTTGATCCTGCAGAAGCAATATCCTTGCGTTGTTCTCGTTGATCTTAGCGCTCGCGTCGGCAGTGTCCTTGGCCGCAAGCGCCTGTTGACTGCGACTCGTCCTGGCGCTCTCGCGTAGTGCGTCCGGCGTCTGTCCCGCGCCCGCCTTGTTGGCGGCGTCTCTCTGCTGCTTGGCTTCGGCGTTCACCTTGTCCACCGCTGCCTGCGCGTCCGCTAGTTTCTTGCCAACGGCTTCGAGATCGGCGGCGATCCGTTTCTCCTCGGCCGTCATTTCTGCCTGCAGTGTCTTCAGGCGGCTGGTGGTGCGTTCATGCATCTTATCGACGGTGGGATTGCGCGTATCCACGCTCGTGCTCTGGGCCCCGGCGCCATACGTCACCTGATCGGCAAGAGCTAAGGCCCGCTGGGCTCCCGAAAGACTCTTAACGGCATCGAGAGCGGCAGGCGTCGGCCCACCGGCCAGAGTCACCGCCGTCTTTATGGCGGCCATCCCGACGCTTTTATAGGCTTGCAGCAGTTGAGTGGGATCGTTGTCGAAACGCTTCAGGTTCCAGTTGCCGATATCGTCTTTGATGAAGGCCATAGCCGTATTGCCCTGGCCGCTGGCATAAGCGGTGTTTATGGTCCGCCAGGACTCGTCGTCATACAGACCCTTGATCACGTTGACCCTGTCCTCGAAGTAGGCTGTGGACGATGGATCGCCGAAATAGCGCGGCCCCGCAGCCCGGTTCCAGATATACAGATCGACGTAGGCCGATGTACTCGCTGTGCGTAGTTGATCGGACAGCGGCAGCTCGCGCCGGTCCGCGCCGCCTGCCTGCTTCAACAAGGCATCGGCCTTTGAACGCAACGCATTGCTGAGTTCCGCCGCGAAAGCCGAGAAATCGACCGACGCCGCGCGACCAAGCCGGCTGAGCTCTGCATGGCTGACGTGGTAACCAGCGTAGCTCACCGCCGCTACCCGCAAGCGTTCGCCGATTTCCGTCGCATGCTGCAAGACATTTATCAAATCGCGTTTGACGATACGTACAGTCGTTTTTTGGCCAAATATCGACTCTGCGGGGCTTAGCCCCTCTTTTTGGAGTCTTTCCGTTTCGGTGAGCGCCTGGCGTTGAGTAGCAAGCTTGCTGGTTCTGACTTCGGCCGCGCGAGCCTCGTCGTCCGCTCTGCGTCCCGGAACGCTGAAGGATAGGTTCTGGATCATTTCTTCCGACGCTTGCCCAAGCCCGCCGACGGCGCGAGCGCCGGCGCGGTAGGCTTTGTCCCAGCCAACCGCGTGAACCCAGAGCTTATCGAGTTCGTCCTCCAGGTACTCTATATCGTCGATCACTCGTTTCAGTTTCTGTGCTTCTGAGGATTTCGGGTACTTTTTGTAGACCGTCCAGTAAGTTTCATTCAACGCTTCAAGGCGCTTGGTGCCTTCCTGAATATCACCGAGAAGCGAGCCCCACTGCGCTTGCGGTTCAACCGAGAGAGCGCCTTGATAAACGTCCACATCGATACGCATTGAAGCCGAGGTGTAGGTTCCGCACGCACCAAGCTGAAGGCAGCCGACCAGGACCGTCGCTGTCAGCGCGCGGGGTTTCCAAAAGTGTTTCATTGAACGGTTCATGGCCGTACCTCCTTCGACGCCGGATCGAAGGCCTTGACTACATCCTCCACCGCTAGGGCTGCCCTCGCTGCCGTTGGCGTGATGGTACTGTTGCGGTCGGGTTCCAGGCCGTCCAGCTTGCGCGAGGCGTTGGAGATATTCAGCCGTTCCTGCGCATAAGGCAGCAGCGGTTCTGCGACGACGGCGCGGCGATCCAGCACCCGGGCCGACACTTCCTGCAGCACATTCAGGAATGGCTCCGCGTCGGCGCTCATGGCCATGATCAGGCGTTCGTCCTGATCGAATGTTTTCACGCCCTCCGGTCCCATGATCTGGAAGCCGCGGCGGAACCGCGTGCCATCGCTGCACTGCGCGGAGGCACTGCTTGCATTGGTACTGTTCAACGCACCGGCGGTGCGAGCCAGGCCCGAAAGCCGTTTAGCCTCATCCAGGTGTTCGCGAATCGCGCCGGCTTGATCCGTCAGGGTCTCGCGGGCGCTCCGGGCCGCAATGAGCGCCTTTTCCGTGGTTGCCACGTTGTTTGTCAGCGTGCGGCGGAGTCCCGCGTTATCATTGAAACAGGTATTGCCGGCAGCGTCTGCGGCCACACAAACTTTCGCAGCCGCGCGCGTCTGCGCAGCCGGATCGGCGGCACACGCCAGAGGCCCCTCTGGAAGGTCGGCTACGAACTTGTTTTCTGTTGCTGCGGCCTCAAGACGTTTCTGGCCCGTGGCATAGGTGGTCATCGCGCTATTGCATTCCGTTTGCGTCTCATTGAATGCCTTTTGCGCGGCCGTGAATGCGGTAAGCGCCGTGTTGCAGGCCGGCTGTTCCACATTGGCAGGACAAGCGTTCGACGAATTGTTCAGCTCGAATTTCTGCAGTGAGTTCCGCGCCTCGCTCAGGGTCTGATTACGGCCCGGCAGTTTGGGAGCGTTATCGTCAATTATTTTACGGGCCGCAGCCATACTTTCTACGAGAACATTGTTTTCGGCTTTGACCGCTGCGACGCGCCGGTCGTGATCTGCTAAGTCGGCCGT
>JADZAK010000255.1 GCA_020852595.1 Rhodospirillaceae bacterium | reverse complement strand
GAGCTGCGCCGCGTGGGCGTATTCAAGACCCATTGGTCGTACTTCGAGGCGTGGGATTCCTATCGCAATTACCTGGTGGCCAAGGAACATTGCGGCCTGAAGGAACGCGAAGAGAGCAACACCGGCACGTTCACGAACTTCGCGCAGAACGACACCTCGCTCTACACGCTGCACACCTATTTCATGTACCTGAAATTCGGCTTCGGCCGCGCGACGCAGGATTCGAACATTGAAATCCGCCGCGGCGCCCTGACGCGCGAACAGGCCAGACCCCTGGTGCAGCTGTACGACAACCAATATCCCGAGGAGCATCTCGCGGAGTATCTGGATTACTACCAGATGACGAAAGAAGAGTTCGACGCGGTGCTCGATAAACATGTGAACCGCGGCCTGTTCGAAAAGCGGACCGGCCGCTGGGAACCGATCTTCGAAGTCGAATAGGTTCGTTGCGCAGATGGTGCTGGTGATCGATTACGGCGGGGGAAACTCCTTCAATTTCCACAAGGCGCTGACGCACCTGTCGGTGCCGTTCACCGTCTCGGCCGATCCCGCCGACCTCAAAGGCGCGCCGCTCGCGCTGTTGATGGGCGTGGGCCATTTCGGCGGCGCCATGGAGAACCTGACACGGCGCGGGTTCACCGGCGCGCTGGTCGACTATGTGAGAAAACAGGGCGGACGCCTGTTCGGCGTCTGCGTGGGCATGCAAATGCTGTTCGAAGGCAGCGACGAGGCGCCGGGCGTCAAGGGACTGGGACTACTGCCCGGCACGTTGCGCAAGCTGACGCCGCAGCCCGACGCGCCCGTACCGCATGTCGGCTTTGACGAGGTCCGTTTCGCCCAGCCGTCCGCGATGACGCGGAACCTCGACGACGGGACGGCCTTCTATTTCACCCACAGTTTCGCGCTGATGGACGCGCCCGCAAATTGCTGGGCCGCGACCTGCGCGCATGGGCAAACGCCTTTTGTCGCCGCGGTCGACAACGGCCAGGTCGGCGGCGTTCAATTCCATCCCGAGAAGAGCCAGAGCAACGGCATCATTCTGCTGCGGAACGCGGTCGAGGCCGTTGTGGGGAAGTTGTCATGAGCGCACGCTTCATTGTTCTCGGCCTCGGCGGTCACGCGCGCATGGTTGCGGCCGTCGCCGCGCGCATGAACGGCGTTACCGCGGATCTCGTGGACTACCTTGCGGCGCCGTCCGAAGGCACTTTTTTCAACGGACTGGGGAATATCGCCAAGGTCGGCGATTCCGGGCTTCAGCTCCGCGCGGATATCTTTCATCAGTACAACAGGCGCATGATGAACGTCATCGACCCCTCGGCCGTGATCCTCGGCGAGTGCCTTGGCGATGCGTTTCCGGGCGCGATCATCAACGCCGGCGCGCGCGTGGAGGTCAATGCGATCGTCAACACCGGCGCCATCGTCGAGCATGACTGCACGGTCGGCGCGCATAGCCATATCGCGCCCGGCGCCGTCCTGTGCGGCGGCGTTGAGGTCGGCGAACGCACCCACGTCGGCGCCCGCGCCGTTATCAAACAAGGCGTGCGGATCGGAACCAATTGCGTGATCGGTCTCGGCGCGGTGGTGCGCCGCGATGTCGCGGATGGCGCGACCGTTCTGCGCGACGGGCGGGTGATTCTGCCCGGCGACCGGTCGACACTCGGCGCCCGCCTGGACCAAGATCCCGCATGAGGGCCCTGGTCGTCGGATACGGATCGATCGGACAGCGGCACGTACAGGTGCTGGAAGAACTCGGCTGCGCGACAGCCGTCGTCAGCCGCCGCAGCGAGATTGGCCACACGCCGCGCTATGACGCCCTTCCCGCCGCGCTCCATGAGTGGCAGCCCGATTATGTCGTGATCGCCAACGAAACCTCCGAACACTACGGCGCCCTCGCGGCGCTTATCGATGCGGGGTTCACGGGCCGCGTTCTTATCGAGAAGCCGGCCTTCGAGACCGTGCGCGCCGTTCCGCCCGCGCGATTCTCGCATACCGCTGTCGCCTACAACTTGCGCCAGCATCCCCTGGCGCAGGCGCTCGCCCGCGAACTCAAGGGCAAGACGATGATCGAGGCATCGCTGCACGTCGGGCAGTGGCTTCCGAGCTGGCGGCAAAACGAGCCCGGCCACCGCTCCTATTCCAATAGCCGCGAGAAAGGCGGCGGCGCGCTGCGCGATCTCTCCCATGAGCTTGACCTCGCGCTGTACTTCTTCGGCCCTTGGCGCCGGCTTTCCGCCCTCGGCGGTCATTTCAGCGCGCTCGCCGGCGACAGCGACGACAGCTTCGCCATCACGATGATCACCGCGCGCTGCCCGTCGGTCCGCGTCAGCATGAACTATCTCGACCGGCCCGCGCGCCGCCAGATCGTGGTCAACACCGACGCGCACACCTATTGCGCGGATCTGATCCGCGGCGTGCTTGAGAAGGACGGTTTGTGCATCGCCGAGCACACGGTGGAGCGCAACTACACATACCGGGAACAACACCGCGCCATGATCGACGGCCACACCGACGCGCTGTGCAGTCTTGAGGACGGCCTGGCCGTCATGGAGACCATCGCGGCGGCGGAGAGCGCGAGCGCGAATTACGTGTGGGTCGAGAGGACCAGCCGATGAGCCTTCTTTGTACGATTTGCGCCCGCGGCGGATCGAAGGGCGTCGCGAACAAGAATATCCGCCAGATGCACGGCCGTCCGCTGATCGCCTGGACGATCGCGCAGGCGCGCGCATCGGACCTGTTCGATCTGATCGCGGTGAGCAGCGATTCCAAGGACATCTTGCGCGCCGCCGGGGATAGCGGGGCCGACCTTCTGATCAGCCGCCCCGACGAACTGGCCACCGACCAGGCCGGCAAACTCGGCGCCATTCGCCATGCGGTGACGGAGGCTGAACGCGAGACCGGCCGGCGGTTCGACATTCTGGTGGATCTCGACGCGACGTCGCCGCTGCGGGTTCCGGCGGACATTGTCGCCGCCGTCGATCTCTTGCGCGAGCGCAACGCGCCGAACGTCATCACCGCCATGCCGGCGCGCCGCTCTCCCTATTTCAACATGGTCGAGGTCGGCGCCGACGGCCAAGTGCGCCTCGCCAAAGCTCCGGCCGGCGCGGTTCTGCGCCGTCAGGATGCGCCCGCGTGCTACGACATGAACGCCTCTATTTACGTATGGCGTCACGACGATCTGTTCGAGGACCCGGCTATATTTAAGCCCGCGACGGCCCTATACGTGATGCCGGAAGAACGATCCATCGACATCGATTCCGAGCTCGATTTCAAAATCGTCGAGATGATTTTAGCGGAAAGACAGGCATGAGCGGGCAAGCCACCTATCGTAAGCGTTTTGACCTCAGCGGCCGCAATGCCGTGGTCACGGGCGCCGTCGGTATTCTTGGCCGCAGGTTCTGCAACGGCCTTGCCGAATTCGGCGCCAACGTCGCCGTCGTCGATCTCGACAAGACCGCCGCGGCGGCCTTCGCCGAGGAGATCGCGGCGACACACGGCGTGCGCGCGGTCGGCCTGGGCTGCGACATCACCGATCCCAAGGCGGTCGCGGCGATGGCGCAAGACGCGGCTGCGGCGCTGGGCGATATCCATGTGCTGCACAATAACGTCGGCGGCAAAACACCGGACTTCAGCCAGTTCTTCGCCCCGTTCGAGGAGTATTCGCTTGCCGAGTGGCGCCGCGTGATGGCGGTGAACATCGACGGCGTGTTTCTCGTCGATCAAGCCATCGGCGCCCTCATGGTCAGGCAGGGCAAGGGCGGCAGCATCATTCACACGGCCTCGATCTACGGTGTGCTGGCTCCCGATCAGCGCATTTACGAAGGCTCGGAGTACCAAGGCCACGCGATCAACACGCCGGCGGTCTATTCCGCCTCGAAAGCCGCGGTGGTCGGACTTACCAAATATCTCGCGACCTACTGGGCCGACAAAGGCATTCGCGTGAACTGCATCACGCCGGGCGGGGTCGAAAGCGGGCAGAACGACACCTTCAAGAGCCGTTACGGCGCGCGCGTGCCGCTGGGCCGCATGGCCTACGGCGAAGAGATGGTGAATGCGGTCGTGTGGCTGGCTTCGGACGCTTCGTCCTACGTCACGGGCCAGAACATCATGATCGATGGGGGCTTGAGCGCGTGGTAGCCCGTCTTCCGATCGTTTATCTGCCCATTGAATTTGGCTCGCGCGAGTTCGACAGCAAGGCGCTGCTTGCCGCCGTGATCGCGACGCGCGGCTATCCCGTCGTGATCGGCCAGCAATGGATGCTGTACGCCAACATGAAACGCCTGCCCGCGGGCGTGGCGCTGTTCAAAAGCTTCAACAATATCCATCACCCGGCGATGCAGCAGGCCAAAGCGGTGGGCCACCGGGTCGTCGTGCTCGAGGAAGAGCTGCTGGCTCACATCGAAAAGAAAGCCATCGCCAATTTCTGCACAAAGAGCATTTTCGACCTGCCCGACGCCGTCATCGCCAACGGCGCGTTCGAGAAAGGTGTCCTGGATGAACTGAGCGGCGGGCGCGTCCCCGTCGATGTCGCCGGCAACGGCCGTATCGACATCCTGAAGCCCGGTTACCGCGCTTTCTTCAAGCGCGACATCGACGCGGTCCTGGCGCGTTTCGGCGACTTCATCCTGGTCAACACGAACTTCGGCATCACGAATACGTTGTGGGACAGCCTCGAGCAGGTCACCGACATCCACGTCCGGGCCGGCTTCATCAACCTGGACGACCCCGGGTCCGTGCGTTCGTGGGACGATCAGGTCGAGTTCGAGAAACTCAACAAAGCCGCGATGCTGACCGCGATCAAGGAACTGTGCCGCCGCCGGCCGAATCAGAAAATCGTCGTGCGCCCGCATCCGGGCGAAGCGCTGGAGCGATGGAACGGCGTATTCAGCGAGCAGCCCAATGTCAGTATCGTGCGCGAGGGAGCGCACGTACCGTGGACGCTGGCGTGCCAGATGTTGCTGCACACCTCGTGCACGACGGGCTTCGAGGCCCACGCGGCCGGGAAAATGGCCATGAGCCTGGTCGGCAAACCAAACTGGATCAGCGACTCGTTCATCTCCAATCACCTGAACCCGCTGTTCACCGACCCGATCAAGATGATCGACGCGGCGGAGGCCTACCTGGACGGCCGCGGGGCGCCGGCGACGGGCCGCCTAAGCATCGCGGAAGCCACGAATTATGTCTGGAATATCGGCGACAACGTCGGCGTGGAGCGCATCGCCGACCTCTTGCTGGCCGGCCTTCCGGCGCCGGGCGGAGCGATCCCGCTGCCGCCGCTGCAAGGCTATCCGCGCACCGATAAGATCAAGGCCAAGTTCGACCTGTCGATGCAAGGATGCGTCGATGTCTTTCAGCGCATCCTCGCCACGACCGGCGCTCAGGCGAACCTAAATCTCAACGCGATTGGCGAGAGTCTGTTCTATCTCGCCCCGCAGAAGGCCTAAGGCCTACTTCCTCACGTCGAAGATCACGATCGTACGGCCTTCCTCGTCGTCCGATTCACTTTCGTGACGCACGTAGACGTTGCGAACGGCATTGCCGAACACCGCGAGAAGTTCATCGGCGCGCGGATAATGCTTGCTTGTGCGGCCGGTCTGACCGGGATTTTCGCGCGATTTTTTATCGAGCACTGTGGCGCCGATGGCGATAATGCCGCGGTCGCCGACGACGCGCAGGAATTCGCGGCACGCCTGGTCGGGATCGCTGGAATAGGCGAGCACACAGCCGGCGATCAACACGTCGAAGGAATTATCGGCATACGGCATATTGTGCATGTTGCCGACCTCGATCCACGGCGAATAGGAGAAGAGGTCCAGGCCTTTGACGTTTTTCGGATGGAAGCCCTGCCCAACGAGGCTGAACAATTCCATCTCGGTACGGGGACCGACGCAAAGCGCCTTGAGTTTGTGGGCCCCGAAAAACACGCGGTCGATGGCATAGAGCGGACGGATGAGACGGTTCGTGCGGGCGACCGCACCGAAGCTCTCCAGGCCCCTCACATTGTGCTCGATGGCGTCCACCCACAACGAGTCATGATCGTCGGTGACCTTCAACTGGTCTTTCGCCTCCTTGTAGCGGCGCAGCGAGATCACATACCGCGCATAGTCGTTCAGGAAGAGCTCTTGCGGGTTCTTCTCAAAATTCTGGAGAATCGCGTTGTAGTCTTCGCCGGTGATTTCGAGTTTCATCTTTTGTCCTAGTCGAAGGCCCCTAACGGGCATCATGAAGTCACGTAGCGCACCGCGTGGCGGGCCAACGGCGTCGTCGCGCAGTCCGGCGGAAGCTCGGTGAGGCTGGCCTCCTCCCATCGCCGCACCCGGTCCGGATAAGGAATCCCGGCATAGAGGATCTGGAAGATACAGCGGCGGCCGGTC
>JADZAK010000254.1 GCA_020852595.1 Rhodospirillaceae bacterium | reverse complement strand
TTGTAGATCAGGCGCTCTAGGGGACGTAGGACAGGCGCAAGAAACGTCCTCTCGCCGGCGAACACGCGTGTCATGTACGCGCCGAGGGGTTTTGCGAGCAGGGCGACGACCGCGCAATAGAGCGCGATCTGAATCCATCCAATGAAGGTCATGGAATGTTCCTAGAAGCGCTCTGGGCGGACCAGCGCGTACACGAGGTAGATGAAGAGGCCGGCGAGAACGAGGCCGCCGAGGGCATAGTCGAGGGTCATGACGCGCCGCCTACAGCCGCTCGCAGGCGCCGGCGTAGAGCAGGCAGCCGGCCAGGAAGCCGACTCCGACGGCGATTAGGATGACGTCCAACATGAGAAACCTCGCGCGTAACCGGCATGACCGGTCATTCGGTCAGCTCGCGAGGCGGACTCTCGGGCGAAAGGGGATATAAATTCGAGGGAGGCCGGGCGCCGCGTTTATATACGCGGCATATATGAAAGGCGGTTATTTCAGCCCGCCGCCTTTTTTCCCGTCGACCTTCATCATCTGCATGCTGATCTGGATCGGCTTGCCGGTGAACAGCGCGCCGGTCTCGTTGCCGGCGACCAGCGTGAACAAATAACCGTCGCCGGTCTTGTCGTCGGTGGCGCTCATCGACAGCATCAGGCCGGGGCCGCTTTTCGTCGGCAGGGTCAGATCGCTTTCGGTCTCGATGCTGACGCCCGGCTGGCCGGCGCGCTGCACCAGGGCGCGGAATTCCTTTTCCACCACCTCGCGGTTGGCGGATTCGACGAACACGGTGCAGGCGCCGGTGTCCGAGGCCAGCGACAGGACGAAGCGGCGTTCGCCGCGCCCCGGCAGGCGCCAGGCTTGTCCTTTGCGATCGTTGCCGATGTAGTTGGCGAGTTCGGCCGGATCCTTCACCGGCTGATAGCGCCGGTTGGCGCGTTCCCGGATCGCGTCCGGGTTCGCGAGATTGCTGACGCAGGCCGAGGTGAAGAAGTTGATGGCGGTGATGGCGTAATAGTCCTGCGCCTGCGCGGGCAGGGCGGCCAGGCCGAGAAACGAAGCTCCGAGAAGAAGACGTGCGAGGCGCATGAACCGTCCGGACCGTTGTTCGTCCCGGGCAGTCTAAGCGATCCTGAGAAAAAGTCTAAGCCAGCTCGCCGGCTCCAGGGCCCGCGCGCGAAGGCGCGCATCTAACCCGCGCGCGCGAAGGCGCGCATCTAACCCGCGCGCGCGAAGGCGCGCATCTATAAAGACGCGGCAGCGGAACTCTATCGGCGTTGATGTAAGCGACTTAGGCGAGTTCCCCTGCGCCCGGCGCCGGAACTGTTACGCCGTCCTGCACGTACGCATTGAGTTTGTTACGTAACGTACGGATAGAGATACCCAAAATCTTGGCTGCGTGGGTCCGATTGCCGAGGGTGTGTTTCAGCGTATCTATAATGAGATCGCGTTCCACGTCGGCGACCGTCCGGCCCACGAGGCCCCCGGTGCCGGGGGCCGCGCCCGCGCCGCCTTCGGTGCCCATCAGCATGATGGACTCGACGTCGATTTCATCGCCGCCGGCCAGGAGCACGGCGCGGTGCAGGGTGTTCTCCAGCTCGCGCACGTTGCCCGGCCAATTGTGAGCCTTCAGCGCCGCCATGGCGCCCGCGGAGATCGGCTTATAGGCAAGGCCGTTTTCCTCGGCGCAGATCTTGGCGAAGTGCAGGGCCAGGACGTCGATATCCTTCGGGCGCTCGCGCAGGGGCGGCATCACCAGCTTCACGACGTTCAGGCGGAAGTACAGGTCGTCGCGGAACTTTCCGCTCTTCACCGTCTCTTCCATGTTGCGGTTGGAGGTCGCGACGATGCGCGTGTCCACCTTCACCGGCGTATTGGAGCCGATGCGCACCACTTCTTTTTCCTGGATCGCGCGCAGGAGCTTGGCCTGCAGCTTCGCATCCATCTCGGTGATTTCGTCCAGCAGCAAAGTGCCGCCGTTGGCTTCCTCGAACTTGCCCAGGCGGCGGGCGATGGCGCCGGTGAAGGCGCCTTTTTCGTGCCCAAAGAGTTCGGATTCCAGGAGTTCGCCCGGGATCGCGGCGCAGTTCACGGCGACGAACGGGCGGTCTTTACGCGGGCTGTTCCGGTGCAGGAAACGCGCGACCAGTTCCTTACCCGTGCCGGACTCGCCGGTGACGAGGACGGACGCCGGGCTCGCGGCGACCTTCTTGGCCATCTGGAGCACGCGGTCCATGGCCGGGTCCTGATAGACGAGCGTGTCCTGGTCGGCGGAGACGGCTTCCAGCACGGCGGCGATGAGGTCCGCGTCCGGGGGCAGCGGGATATATTCCTTCGCGCCGGCCTTGATGGCGGCGACGGCGGCGCGGCTGTCGGTCTCGACGCCGCAGGCGACGACCGGCAGCGTGATGCGCTCGGCCTTCATGGCGGTCAGCAGCTGTTCGATGTCGAAGGCGACGTCGACCATGGCGACGTCGGCGCCCTGGCCCGAGCGCAGCACGTCCATCGCCTGGCCGATGCTTTCAGCCTGGATGACTTTGGCGCCGCGCTGCATGGCAATCCGGCTTGCCGCGCCGACCTGCCCGCCCAGCGATCCGATGATCAACAACCGCATGAGTAGTCCTAGCTCAGAAATCTTGCGTAGTTATCGTCCGCGGACGCGGACGGGTCAACGCTAGTCGCGTTCACCGGCGAAGCGCACCTTGCTTTCCGGCGGAAGCGCGCTGTTCAGCAGCATTTCCAGGCGGCGCGGGGCGTCCTTGCGGATGATGGACAGCGTGCCGAGGGTGTAGATGTAGCCGATGAGATGTTCTTCCGCGGCATTGCGTTCCAGCTTCGCGGCCAGCGGGTTGAACACCATGTTGGCGAGAACGACGCCGTAGAAGGTGGTGAGCAGCGCCACCGCCATCGCCGGGCCGATGACGCTCGGATCCGAAAGGTTGCCCAGCATCTGCACGAGGCCGATCAACGTACCGATCAGGCCCATGGCCGGCGAGATTTCGGCGGCCTTGCGCAGCACGTTCGCCGAACGTTGCACGCGCGCGGTCGTCGCGGCGAGGTCTTCGTTGAGGATGTCGGCGATGTCTTTTTCCGGCAGGCCTTCAACCAACATCGAAAGCGCCTTGAACAGCAGCGGTTCTTTCGCGAAGCGCTGCAGCGGCTGGCCCTGGAGGCGAAGGACACCGTGTTTGCGCGAGAAATCCGAGAGCTCCAGCATGGTGTAGGCGACGTCCTGCGGGTCGCGCTCGCGGGCCATGAAGGTCGAGCCGATGACGGCGACGGTGCGCGCGACATCCGACATGGTGAAGCAGACGGTGGTCACGGCCATGGTGCCGCCGACCACGATGAGAAGGCCGGGGATATTGAAGAAGGCGCTCGCGGAGCCGCCGAGACCGATGGCGATCACGACCAGGAGGATGCCGCCGGCAAGGCCGAGGACGGTCGCGCCGTCGAACATGGTGCGGCGGGCGAGGTGCGGGATCTTTTCGACGTGTTCGGCCATCACTTTCTATCCTTCTTTTTATCCCTCCCCCTGAAAGGGGGAGGTAAGG
>JADZAK010000253.1 GCA_020852595.1 Rhodospirillaceae bacterium | reverse complement strand
CGCTGCTGACGGTGGTTGGGCATGCGCTGTGGGTTGCGCGCGCGCAGCCGGTGACGGCGTTGAGGTATGAGTAGGAAAAAGAACCCCCGCCCCTCCCCACCAGGGGGAGGGGTTCGCGGAGGTTAGTACAAGCCGCCGGCGGCGGGGACTTGCGGGTCGTTGCCTGGGGTTTCGACCAGCATGTCGGCGTCGCTGGTGATGCTTTGCTGATCCAGGGGCGACGTGCCGGTCTTGAAGGCTTCGAGGATGATGCGGGCGTCGCCGGGTTCCGCCGGGCGGCCGGTCTGTTTGTTCACGCGCACGAGGCTGATGCCGGGCGGGACGCGGAACGGGGTCTTGGGTTCGTCCTTCAGCGCGGCCTGGATGAAGTCGCGGAAGATCGGCGCGGCGATGCTGCCGCCGGTTTCCTTGGGGCCCATGGAGCGCGGCTCGTCGAAACCGACGAACACGCCGGCGACGAGGTTCGGAGAAAAACCAATGAACCAGACGTCGCGCGCATCGTTGGAGGTGCCGGTCTTGCCGGCGAGCGGCCAACGCAGCTGGCCCACGCTGCCCGCGGCCGTGCCGTACTGCACGACACCTTCGAGCAGGTGCACGACCTGATAGATGCTGGCCGGGTCGGCGAGCTGTTCGCGCGTGTCTTTCAGTTCCGGCGGGCCCTGCCCGTCCCAGGTTTCGGCGGCGCAGGTCTCGCAGCTGCGCACGTTGTGGCGGTAGATGGTCTTGCCGTTGTGATCCTGGATGCGGTCGATGAGGCTGGGCGTGAGTTTCTTGCCGCCGTTCACCAGTTCGCCATAGGCGGTGACCATCTGCAGCACGGTGGTGGATTCCGCGCCGAGCGATGCGGCGAGATTGTGCGGCAGCTTGGTCACGGCGCCGAAGCTTTCGGCCACCTCGGCGACCTTATCCATGCCCACGGCTTGGGCGAGGCGGACCGTCATGAGGTTCTGCGACTTCTCGATGCCGATACGCAAAGTCGCACGTCCAAGATATTCATCGGTGTAGTTGCTGGGCTTCCATTTCGGCAGGCCCGGGCCCTGATCCATCACGAAGGGCGCATCGAGCACGAGGGTGGACGGCGTGAAACCGGATTCCATCGCCGCGAGATAGACAAACGGCTTGAAGGACGACCCCGGCTGACGCTGGGCCTGGGTCGCGCGGTTGTACTGCGACTTGGCGTAGGAGAAGCCCCCGCTCATGGCGCGCACGCGGCCGGTGAAAGGATCGAGCGCGACGATGGCGCCGTCGATGTTCGGCACCTGACGGAGGGCATAGGTGTGCTCGGGATAGGCGACGCCGTCGCCGTTGGCCTTCACGGCCTCGACCGCGATCACGTCGCCCGGATGCAGGACTTGGGTGGCGGCGCCGACCGCCGCGCCGACTTGCTGCTCGGGCAGCGACTGGCGCGCCCAGCGCAGTTCACTCAACGGAATCGCGCCCTGCGAGCCGTCGCGCAGGAGGACCGTGGCCTTGTCGTTCTGGACGCCGCTGACGACCGCGGTTTCCCAGGTGGGCAGGATGCCGGCGGGATCTTCCATTTTGCGGAGCTGCTCGGCGAAGTCCGTGCCGTCTTTCAGGCGCGTGAAGGCGCCGCGCCAGCCGTGGCGGCGGTCATAACCGATGAGACCCTTGCGCAGCGCTTCGGTGGCGAGGCGCTGGAGCTGCGGATCGAGCGAGGTGCGGACCGCGAGACCGCCCTTGTAGAGCGTGTCGGAGCCGTAGCGGTCGGCGAGATCGCGGCGCACTTCCTCGGCGAAATGTTCGGCGACGATCTGTTCGGTTTCGTCGCGCTTGCGGGTGGTGATGACTTCGGCGCGGGCGGCCTTCTCTTCGTCGCGCGTGATATAGCCGTCGTCCTGCATGCGCCCGATCACGTAATCGCGGCGGTCGCGCGCGGCTTCGGGATAGCGCTGCGGATTGTAGTTCGAGGGGCCTTTCAAGATGCCCGCGAGATAGGCCGCTTCGCCGACCGTCAGCTCATCGAGCGACTTGTTGAAGTAGTTCATCGCCGCGGAAGCAATACCGTAAGAGGCGTACCCGAAGTAGGCCTGGTTCAGGTACAGCTCCATGATGTGTTCTTTGGTGTAGGCCTGCTCGATGCGGAAGGAGAGCACCGCCTCGCGGACCTTGCGGTCGATGGAGTATTCGCGCCCGATGAGGAACATCTGGGCGACCTGCTGGGTGATCGAGGACGCACCCGCCATGCGGCGGTCGCTGCCGATGATCTTCTGGCCGAGGGCGGCGAAGACGGCGCGCGTCAGCCCGATGGGATCGACACCCGGGTGCGACCAGAAGCGCTGGTCTTCCGAGGCGACGACGGCGTCGATCACGCGGCGCGGGATGGCTTCGAGCGGCACGAACACACGGCCTTCGACGGCGTATTCGGTGATCAGGCGTCCGTCGCCCGCGTAGACGCGGGTCATGACCGGGGGATTGTAGGTGGCGAGCTGGCGGTAGTCGGGCAAGCCTTTCCCAAAGTGATAGAAGACGAAGATCGCGCCCGCCCCGGCGAGGAACACGCCCAGCGTCAGGACGAAGAATCCGGCCATCAGCCAGCGGGTCATGCGCTTGTCGAGGACGGGTAACTTTCGCCTGGTGTCGCTCGGGGTCTCGCTCTTGGTCTCAGCCATGAGAGGGCTCTTTCAGATCGGTCTTCGAATGTGGCTCGGAATGAGGGTTTCCGGGCGGGGATGCTCTACCATAACGCATGGCGGCCATGGGACGTTTCTACGCAGGGCAAGTATCTTTTAATGCCCTCGAAATAGGGCAAAAAAGCGGTTGTGGCTGCGGGTTACCGTGCCGCGCCCCCCAAGGTTTCCGGCACGGCCGCGGCCTTGTAACCCTGGATCCTGGGCATTCGCCCAGGATGACAGCCGGAGTTCCGGGCCGACGCGGGTGCTTAGCCACGGCTGGCGCTTTGGAGGCCGCCGAAGTGGGTGTCGACGCCGCGGACCACGGCGGCCATGAGCTTGCCGCGGTAGGCCTCGGTTTTGAGGGAGGCCTCGTCCTGCCGGTTGGAGAGATAACCCATCTCGATCAGGACGGAGGGCACGTCGGGGGATTTCAGGACCGCGAAGCGCGCGAAGCGGTGGCCGTTGCGCAGGAGGGTGGTCTCGCGCTTGAGCTCGCCGATCAGGCGGTCGGCCAGCTTGGTGGCGAGGTTCATGCTCTCCCGCTGCGCGAGGTCGACCAGGATGTGACGCACTTCCTGGCTTTCATGGGAGAGATCGACGCCGATGATGTTGTCGGCGCTGTTCTCCTTCTCGGCGAGCTGTTCGGCTTCACGGTCGGACGCCTTCTCGGACAGCGTATAGACCGACAGGCCGCGAATGTCCTTGTTTGCGATGGAATCGGCGTGCAGCGAGATGAAGAGATCCGCCTCGGCCGCGCGCGCGATGTCGCGGCGCTCGGCGAGTTCGAGCGACAGGTCGCGCTCGCGCGTGAGCTGGACGCGGTACCGGCCGGTGGCTTCAAGGCGGCTTTTGAGCTGCTTGGCAGCGGCCAGGGTGATCGCCTTTTCATAAATGCCGCTGAGGCCGATGGTGCCCGGATCGACGCCGCCGTGGCCGGGATCGACCACGATGAGCTTCTTGCGGTTCGCCTCTTTTTTTCCGGGCGGCGCGACACCCTTGGCCGGGACCGGCTTGGCGGAGGTCGCCGCGAGCGCCCCGATCCGGTTCTGAGGACCGGCGGCGGCCACGAACTTCTCGCGGGAGGTCTTTTCCAGGTCGATGACAAAGCGGTGGGGGGTGCCGCCGGTGGCGGGAAGCACAAAAGCGTTCTTCACCGCGGCCGGATCGAGCAAGTCGAGCACGATCCGGGCGCGCCCGGGCTGGAACAGGCCGTAACGGACGGCCTTCACCACCCCGGTCGGGTGCGCGAGGGGGCTGCCCTGCATGGTCCAATCCAGCTCGGGCAAGTCGGCCACGATGCGGTAGGGCTCGGCCAGGGAAAATATGGAAAATTCAATGTTTTCAGAGAGTTCAAGGACGAGGCGGGTATGGGTGCCGTGGTCGTGGACCCGGATGGAGGAGGCCACGCCGAGGGCGCGGGCCGCCATAGGCCACAACACGCTCCCCGCAACGGTCGCAAGCAGGGTGCGGCGCGACAATCCCGGCCCGAAAAATGGCATCCGTTCCAACAATACCTGGGACCTTAACCCCTTGACTCTCCTATATATACACCGAGTCGCGGAATCGCGGCAATAAGCTTGCGCGGCTGGAATTAACCGTTGTCACGGCTGCGATCACCTGTTTATGGTAAGCTTACGAGGTTGCGCCTGACAGGCTGCGCCCGCCCGTAATGAGCTCCCAGCCGTAAAGGCCCGGCTCCGGTGGCGGTCGGAATCGGGACTTATAAGATAAGCCCGCTAGTTGTGTGGACGCGGCCCCGTTGATGGGGACGGTTCACGTCGCTTGGAAAACGCCGATACCGGCGAACTCCCTCGGCGAACTCCTGCCCTATATCATGTGTTCACTCGAGGGGGCTCGGTTTGCCAACAGCCTCGCTACCAATCAAAGCGCCGCGCCATGTGGGCGCCTCCCCCCATTCGCAGGGTTTCAGCCTGACGAACGCGATCGGCCATGAGCTGCCGATGCGTGCCTGTCAACGCTCCCGCTTTTTAAAACTTTCAACTTTCCACCGCGCCCCGCTCTCCGGACCCAAGGTCCGGACACGCGCGCTGTCCGCGGTGCTACGGAGTACGCCTTACTATGGTCAAAAGAATGCTGATCGATGCCACGCACGCCGAGGAAACTCGCGTGGTGGTTCTGGATGGAACGCGCCTTGAGGAATTTGATGTAGAGACATCTACAAAGAAGCAAATCAAAGGCAACATCTACCTCGCCAAAGTCGTCCGCGTCGAACCTTCGCTGCAAGCCGCATTCGTCGATTACGGCGGGAACCGCCACGGGTTCCTCGCGTTCAGCGAAATTCACCCCGACTACTATCAAATCCCGGTCGCCGACCGTGAGCGCCTGATCGCCGAACAGGAACGCCACGAGCGCGAAGAAGAAGAACGCCAGGCCCGCCGCCGCGCGCGCCGCGACGCGCAGGCCGCCGCCGCGCAGCCGGGCGCCGAAGGCCCGGCCGGTGAAGGCCAGGCTGGTGAAGGCCAAGAGGGCGAAGGCGCCGTTGCCGGCGAAGGCGCGCACGACGATCACCTTGACGATCCGCATGACGATCCGCATGACGATCATCACGACGATCATCAGGGCGATCATCAGGGGGATCATCACGACCCTTATGACCACGATCACCCCGACCATGACCTCGCGCATGACGATCATCACGACGATCATCATGACGACCATCATGACGACGGGGGGGCCATTCCGCTGGCCTTCATTCCGCCGGCGATCACGTCCGAGTTCTCGCCGGACGATGAACAGCACGACGACGCGCATCATGAAGACGTTCCGCAAGACGAAGCCGGGGCCGAGTTTGCGCCGGAAACCGTCGGCGGCGACGTCACCGAAGCGTCCGCCGGCGCGGAAGCCGCCGACGAGACCGGTGCCGAGGCCGCGCCGCAGCCGGCCAAGGCGGCCGTGGAGACCGTGGGCGGAGACGACGACGAGGACGAAGAAAGCGGCGAGGACCGCAGCCGCCGCCGTTTCGTGGCCTCGCGTCACTATAAGATCCAGGAAGTCATCAAGCGCCGCCAGATCATGCTGATCCAGGTGGTGAAGGAAGAGCGCGGCAACAAGGGCGCCGCGCTGACCACCTACCTGTCGCTGGCCGGCCGTTACTGCGTGCTGATGCCGAACTCGGCGCGCGGCGGCGGGGTGTCGCGCAAGATCACCAGCGCGCAGGATCGCCGCCGCCTGAAGCAGATCCTGGGCGACTTGGAACTGCCGACGAACATGGGCGTGATTCTGCGCACCGCCGGATCGGAGCGTTCGCGCGCCGAGATCAAACGCGACTACGAATACCTGCAGCGCACCTGGAACAACATCCGTGAGATCACGATGCAGAGCCGCGCGCCGGCGCTGATCCACGAAGAAGCCAGCCTGATCAAGCGCGCCATCCGCGACATCTACAGCCGCGACCTGGAAGAAGTGTGGGTCGACGGCGAAGAAGGCTACAAGGTCGCCAAGGACTTCATGCGCATGCTGACGCCCAGCCATGCCAAGAAGGTCCAGCGCTACAAGGACGACATCATCCCGCTGTACCACCGCTACCAGGTGGAAACGCAGATGGAATCGATCAACAGCCCGGTGGTGCAGCTGCGCTCGGGCGGCTCGATCGTGTTCGCCCAGACCGAAGCCCTCGTTGCCATCGACGTGAACTCGGGCCGCGCCACGAAGGAGCGGCATATCGAGGAGACGGCGTTCAAGACGAACATGGAAGCCGCCGAGGAAATCGCGCGGCAGCTTCGCCTGCGCGATCTCGCCGGCCTGATCGTCATCGACTTCATCGACATGGAAGACAACCGCAACAACCACGCGGTTGAACGCCGGTTGAAGGAAGCCCTCAAAGCCGACCGCGCCCGCATCCAGGTGGGCCGCATCAGCCACTTCGGCTTGCTGGAGCTGTCGCGCCAAAGATTACGCCCGAGCCTGATCGAAGCCAACTTCCGCACCTGCTCGCACTGCGCGGGCCCCGGCATGATCCGTTCGACGGAATCCGCCGCCGTGCACTCGCTGCGCATGCTGGAAGAAGAAGGCGTGCGCCAGCGGTCGAGCGAAGTGACGATCACGGTGCATCCGGACGTCGCCTTGTACCTGCTCAACTACAAGCGCGAAGCCCTGGCCGGCATCGAAAGCCGTTACGGCATCCGCATCTTCGTGATGGGCGACGCCATGCTCATCCCGCCCAACCTACGTCTCGACCGCGTGAAAGCGATGCGCGCGCCGGGCGAAGGCCTCGAACTGCGCGAGGCGCAGCCTCCCCGCGCCGAGATCGCGCCGCCGGAGCCGGAAGAGGAAGAAGAGATCGAGGACGAGGCCGAGGACGAGGACGAGACGTCTTCGGGCGCGCGCGAGGCGCGCGGCCACGGTCATCAGCGCGGCGAGGGCGAAGGTGAAGACGGCGCACGCCGCCGCAAGCGCCGCCGCCGCCGCCGCGGCCGCGGCGGCGACGACCGCGAAGGTGGACGCGAAGGCGGCCACCGTCATGAGGGCCAGCGTCAGGACCGTCACGAGCGCCAAGAGCGCCAGGAGCGACAAGAGCGCCAGGGGCCGCGCGCCGAAGACGAAGCCTCGGAAGGCGCCGAGGGTGACGAACAACAGAGCCTCGAAGGTCAGGACGGCCGCGCCGAGCCGCAGGGCCGCGACGGTGAAGGCCGCCGCCGCCGCCGCGGACGCCGCGGCGGACGCCGCCGCCGCCGTGGAAACGGCGAGCCGGGCGGCGAGGCTCCGGGCGAACAGGGCTTCGCGGAAACCGCCGAGGCCGGTGAAAGCACGGTTGATGCTGTGGCCAGCGAAGCCGGCTCATGGCCCGAAATGCACACGCCGGCGCCGGAGCCGACCAACGCGCCCGCGCATGTGGACGCGGCCGGCGCCGACGGCGCGCCCGAGGTCCGCAACGGGACCGGCGGTTCGCGCTCGTTCTTCCGCGCGATCAAGGAAGGCGTGCTGGGCCGCCGTGAAGAAGCGCCGCAGCAAGCCGAAGTGCGCGCGCCGGAACCGCAGCCGGTCGCCGCGCCGGAGCCGGAACCGGACGAACCCTCCGGCCCGCCGCGCAAGGGCTGGTGGTCGAACAAGACCTAAGACGGAACGACGAGATCACTCTCTCTTATTCCTCCCCTCGCGATGGGCCCATCGCGGGGGGAGGCGAGGAGCGTGCGGCGCGTCCGTTAATTAAGTATACTGGAGTGAACCCCGCCCCTGAGACACGATAATCAGGGACAGGTTGTTGTCCGGTTCATTCCGCTGCTTCGCGTACAGCGGAAGGAACCGTGCAGTAT
>JADZAK010000252.1 GCA_020852595.1 Rhodospirillaceae bacterium | reverse complement strand
GCTTCCGGGCGAAGACGGCCCCGGCATCCAGCACCTTATTCAAACCGATGCGGCCATTAACCCGGGTAATTCCGGCGGGCCCCTTCTTGACTCTGCCGGGAGACTGATCGGCATTAATACCGCGATCTTCAGTCCCTCGGGGGCGTCGGCCGGCATTGGCTTCGCCGTGCCCGTCGATACTGTCATGCGAGTCGTACCCCAAATCATCGATACCGGTACTTATATCCGGCCGGCGCTGGGTATTGATGTGGATGAACAGTTGAACGACCAACTGGGCGCCATGACCGGTCGGGACGGTGTTTTTGTTCTTCGCGTCAGACCCGGGTCGGCGGCCGAGCGCGCGGGGCTCGCAGGCGTTACTCCCACCCCCCAAGGCGTCATCCCGGGAGACATTATTAAAGAGCTCAACGGCAAACCGGTTGAGAATGTCGCCGGCCTGTTTGCGCAACTGGACGACTATCGTGTAGGGGAGGCGGTGCGTCTTGCCGTGGAGCGCGGAACCGATCGGCGGGACGTTACCGTGGAATTGCAGCCCGGAATTTAGGCGCCTTTCGCCCTCCCCAAAGCTTTCAAAAAATTCATCCGCCTGGGCTAGGGCGGCAGAAAACACGCCGCGAACGAGTTTCGGAGGCGTCGCTAAGACCCTCTTGAAAATTCCCCGGGGCTTTTTTTATATTCCGCGCCGGATGCCCAAACGGGGTCCAACGATAACTCGCTACCATATTGCTCTTGGAGGATGTGGTCATGGCAGTGGTGCTTTTAAAGCCGTTCTGCGCTATTCGGCCGATTGCCCCCGCGCCGTATTCGGGCTGTAACGCCCGGCAGGCGCCCGCCCTTCCTCCTCGCGTAAGCATAACGAAGCTCATGCCATAGGAGGTTCAGCACATGAATTCGGTTGTTCCAATCCTAGCTTCTGAAAGTGGTCTCTCCAATTATCTGGCTGAGATCAGAAAGTTTCCGCTCCTCAGCGCGCAAGAGGAATACATGCTCGCGCGTCGCTTCGCTGATCATGGCGACGTAGAAGCCGCTCATAAGCTCGTCACGAGCCATCTGCGTCTCGTTGCCAAGATCGCCATGGGATACCGTTACTACGGCCTTCCCATTTCGGATTTGATATCCGAAGGCAACATCGGGCTCATGCGCGCCGTGAAGAAATTCGATCCCGAGCGCGGCTTCCGTCTCACGACCTACGCAATTTGGTGGATCAAGGCGGCAATCAACGAATTCGTCCTCGCCTCGTGGTCCTTGGTGAAATTGGGGACGGATGCCGCACAGAAGAAGCTTTTCTTCAATCTGCGGAAGCTGAAGGCGCGGCTTGGAGTATACGACGAAGGTGACATTCCTGAGCCGGCGGCCGCGAAGATCGCCAAGCGTCTGAGCGTCGAGACCAGCGAAGTTATCGACATGAACCGTCGCATGTGGGGGAGCGACAGCTCGCTAAACCAAATCGTAGGTTTGGACAGCGATACGGAGCGTCAGGAGCTGTTGGCGGACGATACGCCGGACCAGGAGGTTCAGTTAGCCGAGCGGCAGGAGCGCCTTATCCGAAATGGCCTTCTGAAAGTTGCTCTCTCAAAACTGACCCCGCGCGAGCGCAAGATTATTGAAGAGCGCCGGCTGACGGATAATCCGCGGACACTTGAAGAGATTGGCATTGACTTCGGGGTCAGCCGCGAACGTGTGCGGCAGCTCGAAAACCGCGCCTTCGCGAAGCTCCAGCGTTTCATCCTGGAAGCGGCCAATCGATTTGAGACAAAGGCACGACCGCTTCCGCAGTTGGGATTGGCTTGCGGCTAAGCTGAGGACCTTATTGAGGTGTTTCCGAATCAACAAGTTGGATCACGGGAGGCTCTGGGCGACCGGAGAGCGCCGTAAAGGTTAACCAGCTTACCGCCAGCGGTCACGCGTGATGATGAGGGCGGGTTTATTAGTAGCGAGCTGGGAACGCTGCTGGAAACTCCGAACGTGTCTAACTCACCGCCGGAATTGTCGCCCTTTTTTACTTCGACTGATCCTCACTATCATTACCTAGGTATTTGACTTTTTTTCCGAAGACTTTGAGATAAATGCCGCTTGCACGGCATCCGCCATATGACTGAAATGACCCGCGCCGCAGCGACGAGCCCCACCATGCTTCGCGATCAGCCAAACATCCAACATGTCACCCAGGAATTCCGGGGCGAAAAGGACGGTTCATTCACGCCGTTCTGGGTCGTCACGACGCCGCTGATTCTCGACGCCTTGCACCCAGCTTATGACCTGGAAAGCGTGAGCTCACTGATTAATGCGGTACAGGAGCACTGCCGCAAACAACCGGAGTTGCTAGGCCGAATTATCATCCGAGAAAGCGTAACGCCTGGGCGGAATACCCCTCATAAGTGAATCTACGGATTAAACTTCTTCTAAATTCTGGCTATCCCTCAGCCCATGAAGCCCAAGGCGGAACATCACCTGTTTGTTGTGCAGGGACGGATCCTGGTTGAAGGCGCGCTTGCTATTGCCGCCGAGGATAATGTCGCGGCTTTGATTCCGCTGCGCCTCAGACTTGAGGAGGAAATGTATTCGATCACTTGGCGCGATGCACTGGTGGGCGTCGGAATGTCCCGCATAGTCGTAACACCATCGACGCCTGCGAATGAGAACCAGCCAAGGTGGCGCAGGCGCGGCGCGGCGCGGCCCTAACCCGCCTTATGCGGCCGGTGGCGGTGACGGGATAACGTGCCTTATGCGACAGCCGTGCGGTCCGGCTGACGCGCCCCGGACCGCTTACTATACGTCGTCCCCGGACGCCTCGCCGGCTTGCGGCAGGTCGCCTTCCGCATAGAGCCCAAGACCAGCGATTTCGCGCCCCAGCTCCTCGCGCCCCAAACCGGCCCCCATGACCTCCGTGAGGGCCGTGAGCTCGTCAATCAAGTGATCCACAGGCTCGCGGGAACCATACGTGCGCGCCTCCCGCTCCAGATGCTCGGCGAGCGCGCGCACCTTGCGGTATCGCGCGAAGTCGTCCGCTTTTTTCAACAGATATTCATGGCGTTTGACGATCCGCTCTTTACGGGCCTGCTCGCGCCGGCGCCGCTCCTGCTCGTCTTCCCGCCGGCGTTCCTGTTCGGCTTCCTCGGCAAGCCGTCGCTTGATATCGACCGCGCCCAGTGCGAGCGCGCGCATCGCGTCGTCGAGGTAGGTGTCCAACGGCGCATTCTTACGATCGCGCCAATTACCGACGCGGCCGTCACCACCCCAGTAAAATCGGGTGGCATCGGTGAAGGTCAACGACAGCCGTCCCGACGGGGAATAGTCCCATGACGCATAGGCCTTGAGGTTCGAGTTTGACGAATAGAGGCTTGGCCAGCGCTTGCGATCTTCCTCACGCTGGGCCTGCACCTCGAGCTCCCGCTTCGTCGGCACATAGGGTGCCTTGTCTTTTATCTCGTGTAGACGCCAAGCGATCGGCACACCGTCAACAACAATGCGAATCCCGTCCTTGTGCTCCTCAAAGTGATATCCACGGAGCTCTGCAGCCCCCGCCAAGGCGTCGATGATACGCACCGCGCGATCAATGGACGCGCTTCCGACCGAGACCGCCACCCCATCGGGTACGACGACCGTTCGCAGACCTTCATGGTCTTCTCTGGCAGCCTTCAAAGCCCGTGCCGTCGTCAATGCCGCTTTATGAAGATGAGGCGGACGCTCCGCCGGCACGACAATCGGTGGGAAACCCGAATCCCTCGCGCGGACCACGTCTTGTTCTTGCAGCACGTCTGCGGGGACGGCCACGACCTCGCGGGACACGAGATCGATCGTGTCGAGGTGCGGAGATTTCTGCGGTGGCAGCGATGGCTGGCGCACGGACTTTCCGTGCGCGCGCTTGGCCCAGTATCCAATGGGCGGCGTCGGGATGTTGTATTTAACGCAGATCTTACGCAGGCCGACGTCGGACAGACCATAGGTCTTGGCCAGTTTGGTCATGGGCGTTTGCCAGACCAAATCGTACAGTTCTTCCCGCGTCATATGGGCGATCACCAAAGGGGCTTTGGTTTAGATATAACACGCCGCCGTTGGCTTCAGAATCGCTTCGGCGTTAAAGCCGATCGAAAATAGAGCCCATTCTGGGGCTAAAGAGCTGGTCATATGTCTTGAGAAGAAAGCCATCTGTCATGCCGGCAATATAGTCGCATATGACGCGCGCGGGCTCCGCGCTCTGCTTATAGGTCTCCGACACATGGCTCGGAAGGAAGGCTTCAGGATCCGAACTAAATGTCTCGAATACGGAAACCACCATTCTTTGACCTTTGAATTCGAGTTGCTGAACCCTGGGACTCAAAACGACGAGCTGTCGTACGGCTTTTTTGAGTGTCGACAGAAACGCAAGCGGCCCTTCTTCCAAGACGGTCCTATACCCGACCCCGCCGGTGTCGAATGTGTGCGGTCGCTCCCAGCTAGCTCCGCAGCGTGGCGCGCCGCGTCACGTAAGTGAGCGTAAGCAGCCCCGCAGCACCTGCGACAATGGAGGCCGACAAAATACCAAGCTTGGCGGAATTTAAGAGATCTGAACCGAAAGCCAGTTCACCTATGAAAAGCGCCATGGTGAACCCAATTCCTGTCAGCAGACCGCCCGCCGCTAGCAGCGTCCAACTGACGGTGGGGGGCCGCACGGCCAAACCGATTTGCACCGCAAGATAGCTAAAGAGAAAGACGCCAAGAGGTTTCCCAAGAACGAAACCCACAAACACAGCAACGGCCAAGGTCGTATTAAAATCTGCTCCCGTGATTGAAACTCCTGCATTGGCGAGTGCGAAGAGTGGCAGGACTAGAAACGCCACCCAAGGATGGAGCAGAATCTCAAGGCGTTCGACCGGGGACAAAACCTCGCGCGTCGCCGTGCGGGCCTGCTGCAAGTCTTGCCGGTCCTTTGTGTCCCCACTCCAGTGGTCGCCCGGAGGATAGGCGGTGACACGGTTCAAAATCGCGTGCAGACGCCTGTCGCTGATCCAACTCCGTGCTGGCGTCATCAGCCCAAGGACGACGCCGACAACGGTGGGATGAATGCCGGACGCGTCTACCGCGAGCCAGATCAGCCCTCCGATTGCGAAGTAAGCTGGAAGGCCCCGGACGCCAAGACGCGCCATTGTCAGCGTCAGGACCAAGCCAACGGCGGCGTAAGCCAGGGCAGACCAATTCAACGGGTCCCCATAGCCGATGGCAATCACCAAGATGGCGCCGACATCGTCGAATATCGCAAGGGAGAGCAGGAAAAGGCGCCAGCTCAAAGGAATGCGGTCGCCAAGAATAGCCATACATCCAATGACAAAGGCCGTGTCGGTTGCCATCACCGTGCCCCAGCCGTGTAGGCCGGCTCCCCCTCCCATGACAGTCAAAATAAGGTATAGGGCCGCCGGCACGATCATTCCGCCCAATGCCGCGGAGAACGAGAGCGCGGCCATGCGCGGATTCCGCAGCTCGCCGAGCACCAGTTCCCGCTTCAGCTCCAATGCGACAATGAAAAAGAAAAACGTCATCAAGGCATCGTTGATCCAATGCTTGATGGATCGAGAAAATTCGAATGCGCCTAGCTGGAAACCCACCGGCACATCCCAGAACGCCGCGAAGGCAGCTGACCACGGTGAATTGGATGCGATGACGGCACAGAGGGTGAAGACCAGGAGGATGCCCCCGGCTGCCGCCTCAATCCTTAAGAACCGTTTGAACGGAAAAGTGACCCTATCTATCGGCTCGACGGGAAGTCGATTTTTCGCTTCGTTCATCTAACGCTCGCCACCCAAAATCGAGCTTGGTCTCTTGGAGAACGATCAGTGCCGCGGGAAGGGGCATTTTGGTGGTGTTGCGAGATCACGGGGCGGCTGGCTCTACAGGCTGTTTCTGACGAATGCGAGGCAGCATCAAATAGGGAATGACACCGAGACCTTTGCCGTTCTGGTCGATGATGATCGTGTTTGCCTTGCCCAAAATCTCTTCCATGGTTTCCATGTACAGGCGGCGCGCCGTGATTGCTTTGTCTGCCGCGTAGATTTGATAGAACGCCGTGAACCGCGTGGCCTCGCCCTCGGCTTCTTTGATCATTTTCTCCTTATTTGCGGTGGCAGCCTGAATGCGCCGGGCGCCGTCGCCCCTCGCACGGGGGAGAATATCGTTGCGGTAGGCCTGGGCCTCGTTGCGGAGGCGTGCTTCGTCCTGCTTCGCACGCTGCACGTCGTTGAATGCGTCAAGGACAGCAGCCGGCGGATCGGCCTTGAGCAAACGAACATCCAGTATAACGACACCGGACTGGTACTCGTCCATGATCGCCTGCAGGAGCACACGGGACTCTTGAGCGATGCGGCCGCGTTCTGCGGTCATGATGGTTTCAAGGGAGTTCCGGCCGACCAGTTCGCGCAGCGCGCTTTCCGCGGCGGTTTTCACCGTCGCCTCCGGATTGCGCATGTTAAAGAGAAACGCCTCTGCGTTTCCGATGCGCCACTGCACAACGAATTGAATGTCGAGGATATTTTGATCGCCCACCAGCATGAGGCTTTCGGGCGCAGCCGACGGAGTCCCGCCCAGTCCGACCGTGACTTGATTTATGCGCGTAACCTTGGGCCGCAGGACGCTGCCGATGGGCCGTGGATACCAATAATTCAAGCCCGGCTCCACGCTCCTCACATAGCGCCCGAAGAGCAGTTCGATGCCTCGCTCGTCCGGCTGCACGCGGTAGAAGCCGGTAAGGCTCCAGAGAACAAGGACTACGGCGACCGCGAAGCCAGCTATGCCAACGCGACTCCGTCCCGGCGGGAGAAGTCCTTGGCGCAAGAATTCCACAGTGCGGCGCAAATGCGCAACTGTCCACGCTCGCGGGTCGCCCCGCGGTCGCCCGTTAAACACAATCGAAATCCCTCCACGCGGCAGCAATGATAAGAATGGAAGTTCTCATCATTACGATTCTCCTCCGTCCTCTTCGGGTGACGCCTCCGGCTTTGGCTCAGGCAGGGCCTTGCGCTCCAAGGTTTTCTTGTCGCGGGCCTCCTGTTTTTCTGCCTTTCTAAGGCGCGCGCGACGATCCCGTTCCACACGCTCCTGCCTGTAGTTGGGCTTAAACGCCACTTCGCATCTCCCTGGCTCGACATCGAACTCCGTCACATCAAGCGGTGACAGGCACTTTTCCGAACGCGATGACGTAAGCCGGCTCGCCATAATCGCCCGCCGCCGCATCCTCGCTGACACGTATGACGTGTGCACCGACAACGCGTCCGCCCGTCATGGCTTTCTCTGCGCGCCGTTGCGCCTCCTCAACACTGCGGCACAGGACAGCCTGGCCCGACACGAGGGCCGCGCCCGGTGCGGACATGTACGGCTGGAATATGATCCGCTCTTTCATGGCCATCCGACGTCTCCTGCGAAGCGGTTGTATCACACTGCCCCAAACGGCACGCCGGACACGACGCAACGTTTCGCGCGCGCACCGCACCATGAGCATGCTTTGCTTCAGTGCCAGTATCCGCCCTCCACCGTCCGGCGCGACACCCTCAAGAGAAAGCTCAACGCGCGACCGACCAACCCGGCAGACCCAGATCTTCGGACCGACGGAGCGACGTGCTGCACGATTGACACACGTAACGCACAAATCCCCCGACCTCGTCGCGCAGTGTTTCTATTAAAGCCGCGTGGGGCGCCTCCCGCCGGCTTTTGCACAGTTGCAGCTGACAGGCGCGGCACCGGGGTGCCGGCACTTGCTTGCCGCCCGCCTCAGAGATAGCGCCGGGCAGGCCGTCATGCGGCATTGAGAAGGACTTCCAGTTTGGCCGTCGCCTCCTCGATATGGGTTTCTTCAATCGCTGCAAGTTCTTGAGTCAAGCGGCCGAGCGCCTGCTCATACAGCAGACGCTGGCTGTGCGATGGTCCGCGCTCGCCGCCGACGCAATGAAGATCGCGCACGACCTCTGCGATGAGGCAGGGATCGCCCGAGTTGATCTTCGCGGCGTATTCGAGGGCCCGGCGGTTCCATATCGTGCGGGACTGCACCGCGGGCTCTTTCAGCTTCGCCAGCGCGCCTTCCATGACGCGAGGCGTCGAGATGCGGCGCAGTCCGGACGATTTTACCTTCTCAACAGGCACGCGCAGCGTCATGCCATCCTGCGCAAACGAGATCACGAATAATTTGACCTCATGTCCGCCGACACGCTGAACCTCCAGACGTGTCACCCTGCCTACCCCG
>JADZAK010000251.1 GCA_020852595.1 Rhodospirillaceae bacterium | reverse complement strand
GATCGTGGTCGCGTTGGCCACGCCGTAGTTCTCCGGCATGCCGTTCGCGATCAGCGCGGCTTTCACCTGCGCGATGATCTCGGCGCCGCTCACGGTCTGGCCCGGCTGATAGACGACCGCGCGGTCGAAGGTGTTGACCGGACGCCAGTCGAGGCCGTAGGTGCGCGCGGTGTCTTCCAGCCATTCGGCCGAAAGGGTCATGCGCTGGCCCGGCTTCGGCGCCTGGGCGACAACTTTCTCGGGGCGCGAGAGATAGCCTTGGAACACGTCGCCGTGGGTGACCGCGTCGCCCTGCACGGTGATCGCCGTGTTGAGGCGCAGGCCCTCATCAAGGGTGTTCGCACTGCCGCCCGTTTTCCCATCGACGGTTGTGGCTGCTGCGAGGGGGGAGGCAGCAAGCATGACGGCGAGCGACAGTGCGAAGCTCTTATGCGTACGAACCGATTTACCCATGACGAAACGTCCTAGAAGTCCGAGTTACGAGATCTGGTTGATGGTGGAAGCCATCTCGTCGGCGGTCTTGATCACCTTGGAGTTCATTTCATAGGCGCGCTGGGCGCTGATGAGGTCGGTTATTTCCGAGACGACGTTGACGTTCGAGGTTTCGAGGAAGCCTTGCAGGATCGTGCCAAATCCGGGAGCTCCCGGCAGGCCCGCGGTCGCCTGGCCCGAGGCCGGCGTTTCGCGGTAGAGGTTGTCACCCGTGGCTTCGAGACCCGCGTCGTTCGCGAACGTGGCCAATTGCAGCTGGCCCGCCTGGGCCGGCGCGACGACGCCGTCCTGGGTGTAGAACATCTGGCCTTGCGGATTGATGGAAATCGAAGTGGCGTCGACCGGGATCGCGCCCAGGCCCGTCACCAGGAAGCCGTTGTGCGTGACAACTTCGCCCGTGGGCGAAAGCTGGAACGAACCGTCACGCGTGTATGCCTGCGTGCCGTCCGGCAATTGAACCTGGAAGTAGCCTTTGCCCTGGATGGCGATGTCGAGGCTGTTGTCGGTCGAGAGCAGCGAGCCTTGTTCCGAGATGCGGTACACGGCGGCGGTCTTCACGCCGAGGCCGAGCTGCACGCCGGCGGGCACGATGGTCCCGGCGTCGGAGGAGGTCGAACCGACACGGCGCAGATCCTGGTACAACAGGTCGTTGAACTCGGCGCGGCGGCGCGTGTACGCCGTCGTGTTCATGTTCGCGATGTTGTTCGAGATGACTTCCACGTTGGTCTGCTGTGCAAGCATACCGGTCGCGGCGATACTGAGAGCGCGGATACTCATGATCTTATCTCCTTAAGCGGTCGTCTGGCGGGCGAAGAGGTCGGACGCTTTGCGTTTCCGCTCATGCTCTTCTTCGACCATTCTCGTGACATCCTGGTAGGTGCGGTTGAGGGCGATCAGACGGGTCATTTCGCTGATGCCGTTGACGTTGGAATCTTCCAGCACGCCCTGCGCGATCTTCGGGTTCGGCATCACGATTTCCTGCTGGCCGGGAACCGTGACGAACGAGGTGCCGTCGACCTGCTTCAAAAGGCGCTCGTCGTCGAAGCGCACGATCTTGATCTGGCCGATGGATTCAGCGGTCTTCTGGTTGATGATCGAACCGTCGCCCTGGACGAGGATTTCGCCGACGTCGCGCGGGACGGTGATCGGCGCGTCGTTGGTGCCGAGCACGGGGCGGTTGTCCTGGGTGACGAGCTGGCCTTCGCCGTTGACGGTCAGGGCGCCGGCGCGCGTGTAGCGCACGCCGCCGTTCTGGTCCTGCACCGCGAAATAGCCTTCGCCCTGGATGGCGAGGTCGAAGGTATTGCCGGTGTAGTTGAAGGCGCCCTGCGCCAGGTTGCGCACCAGACCGAAGTCGTGGGTGAACGCCACCTTGTCTTCAAAGGTGCGGTCGTTCTGCTTCACGCGCTCGATGTACTGCGTGAACAGAACGTCCGTGCCCTTGAAGCCGGTCGTGTTCACGTTCGCCAGGTTGTTGGCGACCACCGAAAGCTGGTTCCACAGCGCCTGCTGTCGCGACAGCGCGATATATGTCGTATTATCCATGGCCTTTTCCCGCGCTTTTGCGCTGAGTGATTGGCCCATCCAATGCACACGCCGTGCCAGAGCGGTTTTACGAGATAAAACAATGCTTTGTGGCGCCGAGCGGCGGTGTTCCCACCCGGCAAGGACTTTCTTTTGCCGCCCTCGAGAGGCAAAAACTGCCCGCACCTTCGCCCCCTCTGCCGCGTGCGCGTGAGGGGCCGGGGAGAGGGGCCTGTTTCTGCGGCGAGGACCGTGGGCTGTTGCACACACAAGGTCTCCTCGCATCGTCATCCTCGGCCCTGCGGGTCGCGGACGACGCCCTGCGCGACTATTAAGTATATTGTTAACCCCGGCCCGGTAGGTTTCCTGAACCTAGCAAAGGCCCGACCTCTCTCTCGGGCCGCAACGTGCGCTCTGCGCGAGGACTAAAGGCAATGGCGGAAGAACAGGATTTCGAAGGCGACGAGCCCGAATTCGAGGGCGGCGGCGGCGGCAAAAAGAAGCTGCTGCTCATGGTCGTGCTGCCGATTCTTCTCATCCTCGGCGGCGCGGCCGCGGCTTATTTCACCGGCCTGGCCGATCCCTTGCTCGCGATGATCTCCGGCGAAGCCGCTCCCGAAGAACAGGCCGCGGCGCCGGCCGAAGGCGAACACGCCGCGCCGGCCGCCGACCATGCGAAGCCCGCCGAAGCCGCGCCCGCCGCCGGCGCGGACAGCGGCGTCGGCGCCGTGTTCTACGAAATGCCCGAGATGCTGGTGAACATCAACACCGCCGGCCGCACCCGCAATTTCTTGAAGATCAAGGTGAGCCTCGAGCTCACCAGCGAAGCCGACATCGCGCGCATCGACAACGTGCTGCCGCGCATCGTCGACAATTTCCAGGTCTACCTGCGCGAGCTGCGCCTCGAGGATCTGCAAGGCGCCGCCGGCATGTATCGTCTGCGCGAGGAGCTCCTGAACCGCGTCAACGCCGCCGTGCGTCCGTCGCAGGTGAAGGATGTGCTCTTCAAGGACATGATTGTCCAGTAATTCCGTTTGTAGCTTGCGACCTGATAGGTTCGTAGATGACGCCCAGTGAATCCGACGAACTCGCCGCCGCGCTGGCCGACGCCAAGACCGACGCCCCCGCGAAACCGGACGCCGACGCCGATGCGATGGCGGCCGAATGGGAAGCGATGCTCGGCGGCGCCGATGAAGGCGCCGATGACTTCATGGGCGGCGGCCCCCGCGGCGAGTCCACGCGCGTCCTGAACCAGGACGAAATCGACAGTCTCTTGGGGTTCGACGAAGCCTCCGACGAAGGCTCCGACCGCGCCGGCATCCAGGCGATCCTCAACTCCGCGCTCGTGTCCTACGAACGCCTTCCCATGCTGGAAGTCGTGTTCGACCGGCTCGTGCGCATGATGACCACCTCCTTGCGCAACTTCACGTCCGACAACGTCGAAGTCTCGCTGGACGACATTCTCTCGCAGCGGTTCGGCGACTATCTGAACTCGATCCCGCTGCCGGCCATGCTCACCGTCTTCAAGGCGGAAGAATGGGACAACTTCGGCCTCATGACCGTGGACAGCTCGATGATCTATTCGATCGTCGACGTGCTGCTCGGCGGCCGCCGCGGCACCGCGGCCATGCGCGTGGAAGGGCGTCCCTACACCACCATCGAACGCACGCTGGTCGAGCGCATGATCCACGTCGTGCTCGCCGATTTGTCCACCGCCTTCGATCCGCTCTCGCCGGTCACCTTCCGGTTCGACCGCCTGGAAACCAACCCGCGTTTCGCCACCATTTCCCAGCCGTCCAACGCCGCCATCGTCGCGCGCTTGCGCATCGACATGGAAGATCGCGGCGGACGCTTGGAAATTCTCATTCCCTTCGCGACCCTCGAACCCGTCCGCGAACTTCTCTTGCAGATGTTCATGGGGGAAAAGTTCGGCCGCGACTCGATTTGGGAAACCCACCTGGCCGAGGAAATGTGGTTCACCGAAGTGCCGCTCGAGGCGGTGCTCGACACCCAGATCCTGCCGCTCTCGCGCGTCCTCAACATGAAGGTGGGCTCCAAGCTCCTCCTGAACGCGACCGCGGACTCGCCCGTGATCCTGCGCTGCGGCGATCAGCCGATGTTCGTGGGCAAAATGGGCCGCCGCGGCAACAACATCGCCATCCGCGTCGACCATCGCCGCCTCGGCGCCAACAAGGAAAAAGGCGCCGGCGCGTAAGCCGCTGATCCTTCCCACTTTATTCCCTCCCCTGAAAGGAGAGGGTCAGGGTGGGGTCGTTTTCCGTTTCCCTGAAACAAAACCCATAAATCGTCCCCCGGCAATTATTGCCGCCGTTAACTATCTTTTATGGCCCGCGATGCGAAATTCGCTCCCGAAACCGATATAATAAACGAGACCCCTTCGGGAGAGAGCCATGACGACCGATTCCATCCTCGACATTGTCGTTATCCTGCTGCTCGTTCCGACGATCGTTTACGCCGTCATCCTGAACCGCCGCCTCACCGCGCTCCGCAAGTCGCGTGACGAATTGTCGAAGGTGGTGAACAGCTTCAACGAAGCGACGATGCGCGCCGAAGCCGGCATCCCGAAACTCAAGAAGGCCACCACCGAAGCCAACCTGTCGCTCAAAGACCGCGTCGAGAAGGCCCAGACCCTGCGCGACGACCTCGCGTTCATGATCGAGCGCGCCGAAGAACTCGCCGGCCGCCTCGAAGGCGCGGTGCGTGTCGCGCGCAGCGAAGGCGTGTCGAACGTCGCCCAGGTTCAGCCGGTGACGGCGCCGGGCGCCCGCGCGACCTACGCCGATGTGGCGCCGCGGTCCGCCGCGCCCGCCGCCGGTACGCTCGCGCATACCGTCGCCGGATTTGAAGAAACCGCCGCCGATCTGCGTTCGGCCCTTGGCGCCGCGCGCGCCGAAGCCGGCGTGCCGGGCCGCGCCGCCCAGGCCGCTCCCGCCGCCGCGTCCGCCGGTTTCCCGCGCCCGAAGCGCACCCTCGAAAGCCAGTTTGAACGCGCCGCCCGTCCTGAACCGCAAAGCCTGGAAGAGGAGCGTTCGGAAGCCGAGCGCGAACTCTTGAAGGCCCTTCAGTCCGCGCGGTAAAATTACATTATGAATACGCACCCCTACGACATGCCGCCCCGGACGCGTCCGCGCACTTTGCGCGAGCAGGGCGCCTCCGCCATGACCGGCCGTCTCGGCAAGGCGCCGTCGTTCCGCCTGCTGCCGGTGTTGATCGTCGCCGCCGTCGGCATGCTGGGCTTCAAGCTTCAGGTCATCGTCAAGGAAGTCGCGGGCGAAACACGCCTCGTGTCGTTCGTGATGGAACAGTCGGCGGCCTTCGCGCAGGCCGCTGCGCCGAATAACGCCGCGAAACCCGCCGCGCCCGCGGCCCCGGCCGAAGACGCCGCGGCTCCGGCCGCCCCCGCGGCGGAAGGTAGCGCCGCGCCCGCCGACGGCGGTCCGCCGTCGATGCTGAATTTCGATCCGGCGAACCTCACCAAGTCCGAGGTCGACACTTTGCAGCGCCTCGCCGAGCGCCGTGAAACCATCGAGCGCCGCGAACGCGAAGTGGAAGCCAAGGACGGCCTTCTCAAAGCCGCCGAAGCGCGCATCGAAGGCAAGATCGCCCAGCTCCAGGACCTGGAAAAGAATATCCAAGGCCTTTTGAAGCAGTACGACGCCCAGAAGCAGGAAGAGATCGACCAGCTCGTGCGCGTCTATAGCGTCATGAAGCCGAAGGACGCCGCGCGCATCTTCGACACGCTCGAAATGCCGATCCTGGTCGGGGTCGTGCAGAAGATGAAAGACGCCAAGGTCGCGCCCATCCTGGCCGCCATGGACTCCCGCCGCGCCGTGGCGCTCACGGAAGAACTGACCGCGCGCAAACAACTCAGCGCCGCCGAGCCGCCCGCGCCGGCGCCCGCCGCCGCCAAACCCCAACCGCGCTAACAGTTTCGGGGACAGTATACTTAATTGACGGACGCGGGGCCTGGGGGTGGGGATCCATCAAGGCGTAGCCGCGGGAATAGCCACCCTCACGCGGCGGGTCATTTGTTCTTGGCTGCCACGGCTGCGATGCGCGTATCGCGTCCAAAGTGGTCGCGGGGCAAAAGTTCAAGCCGAGTGAGAATGCATACGATTGGTTGGGACCAGGCGTTTATTTCTGGGAGGCCAATCCGGTCCGGGGTCTGGAATTCGCTCAGGACCTTCTGCGGACTGGACGCGGAAAATCCAAAATCTCCAAACCGGCCGTCGTCGGAGCGGTTATCGGTCTCGGGCATTGCCTGGATCTGACGACGTCGGCCGGCGCTCCGCTCCAAAATTCCCCGCCGCACCAAGTCGTCGATATCCCGCCCCGCGGTATCCTGCGAACGCTTCGCCAGTTTCGCCCATTCCGTCGGCGTCGGCTTTCCCTCGAAGCCGTCCAGCATCTTGGTCAGCCTCAATCGCTGACGCGCGTTGAACCACGCGAGGAACGCCCCTCATTCTCCGCGCCGTTCGCTAACCCCCTAAAAAATATATGTATTTTATCACGCACGGCATGATCCTGGACGCGTTCCTAAAAACTTGACAAAAGTCTCTATAACAGTTATTATGTCCCTGTTATATTGCCAAGGAGGATGCCGATGACGCTTCCGCTCGCGCCTGTTCCGCCCCCCGTGCTTTCGCCTGCGGGGCGTCCGCCTCACGCGGCCGCCGTCCCATTCCCGGTCTCGGCCTGCGGTCCTCACCTCGAAGCCGCCATCGCCGCCGTCGCCGCGCGCACCCAGGCCGCGCCCGGACTCGCCGCGCATCATCTGCTCACCCTCGCGGCCATGGCGGCGCAGCGGCTCGTCAGCCTCCGCCTTCCCACCGGCTGCACACAGCCGATCTCGGCTTACTTTGTCACCATCGCCGGCAGCGGCGAGGGGCGGAGCGCGGCGGAAGATCTGTGTGTCGGGCCGGTGCGCTTCTGGCACAGGCGCTTTT
>JADZAK010000250.1 GCA_020852595.1 Rhodospirillaceae bacterium | reverse complement strand
TGTGGCCCGCGTAGTTGCGCTGGGCGCGTATCTCCGTCGCGGTTCCCAAGGCATCGGAGATACGCTTGGCCGTGCGTTCGTCATTGCTGCTGAACGCGATACGGACATGGCAATTGTCGAGGATGGCATTGTTCTCGCCATACGCCTTGGAAATCTGATTCAAGGACTGCGCGATGAGGTAGGCGCGGATGCCGTAGCCCGCCATGAAGGCAAGCGCGGTTTCAAAGAAGTCCAGACGCCCGAGGGCCGGGAACTCGTCGAGCATCATCAGGAGCCGGTGCTTGCGCGTCTTGCCCGGATCGCCTTCAAGGCTTTCGGTGAGACGGCGGCCGATCTGGTTGAGCACCAGGCGCACCAGCGGCTTTGTGCGGGAAATATCCGACGGCGGAATAACCAGGTAGAGGGACACCGGCTGCGGGGCGTCCACCAAGTCGGCAATGCGCCAGTCGCAAGCCGATGTGGTCCGGGCCACGGTGGGATCGCGGTAGAGGCCGAGAAAGGACATGGCCGTGGACAAGACGCCCGAGCGTTCGTTCTCGGACTTGTTCATCACTTCCCGCGCGGCCGAGGCCACCACCGGATGCACCTCTGGATTTTCCGGAGTGCCGAGGTGATTGGTTTCCATCATCCGCTTGAGGGTGTGGGCGAAAGACTGCTGCGGGTCAGACATGAGCTGGGCGACGCGCGCGAGCGTCTTTTCTTCTTCGGCATAGAGGACGTGGAGGATCACGCCGACCAGGAGCGCGTGGCTGGTCTTTTCCCAATGGGTGCGCCGCTCAAGCGCGCCTTCCGGGTCCACAAGGATGTCGGCGATGTTCTGCACATCGCGCACTTCATGGGGGCCTTTGCGGACCTCCAAAAGCGGATTGTACCGTGCGGAGCATGGATCGGTCGGGTTGAACAGGATGCAATGGGAGAACCTGGACCGCCACCCGGCGGTCAGTTCCCAATTTTCCCCTTTAATATCGTGGACCACGGTGGAGTCCGTCCAGGACAGCAATGTTGGGACCACCAAGCCGACGCCTTTGCCGGAGCGCGTAGGCGCAAACGCCATGACGTGTTCGGGGCCGTCGTGGCGGAGATAGCTGGCGCCGCTGCGCCCGAGAAAAACTCCGGCGGTGCGGAACAGCCCGGCGCGCTCGATGTCCGTGCGGGTTGCCCACCGTGAGGAACCGTAAGTCGTCGCCAGCACGCCTTGGCGCGCGCGCCAAAGCGAGCCGATGACGGCGACGATGCAGCCCAGGAATCCGCTGGACCCGGCCAGCAGGCCCGCGCGGTCGAAAACCTGCGGCGCGTAGGCGTCATAGGCATACCACCACTCGAACAGCCGCCAGGGGTAATAGATCGGCAGCGAGAGCGCCATGAACCAGGGCGCTCCCAATCGCGGCTGATAGCCGAGGTTCGCGGCCGCCATCTGTGTCGCCACCCACACGCCGGCAATGACGATGGCGAACACGACCGCGATTTGACCGACGAGAAACTTGGTGGGCGTCATTCCCGATCTCTCTCCATGCACACGCGACGATGCGCGGACATGGAAAAGGATGAGTCGAGACGGACGATGCGACAATCCCCGTCATGCCGCCATGACTACGCACGACTACGCACGCGCATCGAAAACGAAAAAAACTTCGGCGCATTTTTGCCCTCACGAACGCGCGCACACCGCAAACGCGCCGAAATTCGGCGTGCAACGCGGCCTTCGCCGCAACACCGATTCGGCGATTCCTAGTGGAGATGTCTCAATGATGCTGCACCGGACAGTTGTAACGCATGTTCGGCGCTTGAACATTCAGCGCGACATGCCGCGTGTGCGGCCTATCGTCCAGGAAACACCGTCGCCGCGCATGATTCCCGAAACCTCTTTCCCCAAGCTGCGCTCAAGCACCGGTCGCCACGGCACAAGGCTGAACTCCTTGGAGCGGGTTTCGATCAGCGCGAACCGGCCACTGACAAGATCGACGGGCCGCCGATAGGTGCCCTCGATCTTATGGCCCTCACGCACGTCCACGAAGCGCAAGCCCAGCTCATCCGACAACTGCGCGCCGACCCGTGCCAGTTCTCGCCGCCGCAGGACGGCAAGCAGGTTGGCGCGGTAAATCACATTGCCCTCTCTGTCCTCGGCCAAGTGCTGCTCCATCAGCCACAGACGGCGGCGGGCCAAGGCGTCCCGCACCTCGCGGCCAAAGCCTGCGTCGCGCAGCGGCGTTGGGGCCGGGCGCACCAACTCGCTGTCAAGCCACGTCGCGCCATCTGCCGTCGCTTGCCGCTCGATGGACACCCGCGACAGAATCTCGACAACGACCGGCGTGAACTGCGCGCGCTTGCGCTCATAGGCGGCGGCGCGTTCCAGGTGATCGGGCGCGACCAACCAGACGCCCTCCGGCGTCCGGTCCACGGCTTGCGTCAACCGGCGCATGGCTTCCAGGCGGCGGACATGGGTTTCAGCGAAGGCCGCCGTGGCGGTCGGGTCATGGCGCAGGTGAATGTCCACGCTATAACGTCCGCCGTTGGTGGCGGCGACTTCCGCCACGGTGCGGTCTGCGGCGCGCGGCGCCACGGACTTGGGCGACACGGTGACGAGGCTGCCCTCACGGATCGGATCGGCCTCGTCGTCAAGAATACCGGCATCGACGTAGTGGGCGTATCCGTCCGCCGCCTCGATGATGAGATAACGGCGGTCGGTGATCTCGTCGGTCAGACCCTTGGCCGCCACCCGGCCGACGATGGGCCGTGCGGCGGCATCCGCCGGATTGTAGATGGCGCAGTCGGCCGGCGCCCGTGTTCCGCCCAGATCACGGTGCATCGTCTTGATGATGTCCCCGCGCAGGCCCAACTCCCGCAGCCGCACCTCGAAATCGGGACTCAGGCGCCAAGTGCCCGGTGCGATCTCGTCAGCGAACCCCAGGCGTTTCAATTTTTGGAGCCGCCCGGCATATCAGGTCTGCTGGAAGGCATCGGCCGTGAGGCTGTGGGGC
>JADZAK010000249.1 GCA_020852595.1 Rhodospirillaceae bacterium | reverse complement strand
GCCCTCCCTTTCTGTTTTTTCGGTATGCGGGTTTCATCGCGGCTCTCTCCATATGCAATGCTCCCCTCTCAAATCTCATAACCGTGGGACACAAAGACTTGCGCCATGTTGGCCGCTTCCCAGGAGCCGGGGCGGGTGACGGTCATGGCAACATCTTCGGCCAGCATCTCGAACAGCGTTGCGAGGGTGAGCTGACCGTGCGTACTGGCATCCGTCGTGCAGCGGCCGACAACGGTGTTGAGGGCTTCCAATGTCGGTTCTGGAATGTCGAGAACGATCTTCATGGCCTGTTGCTCCTGTTTCAGCGGGTCCAGAGAGGCGTGAGCAGGCCGATGACGGCGGCCTGCGGCACCGGCCCGAAATACCGCCCGTCGAAGGAGTCCGGCACGCCGGGCATGAGCAGAAAAACCTCGCCCGCGAGCGTGCGGCAGCCGGTCCAGGCGGGCATGGGACGGCCTCGGGAATCGGTTTTCTGACGCACCGCGCCGGCCTGGCCGTTCACAAACACCGTCGCGTCGTCGGCACAAATCCGGTCGCCGGACAGGGCCGCGACGCGCTTGAGCAGCGGCACGCCGGAGGGGAGATAACCGCGTGCGGCGGCGAACGCGCGGACAGGCTCGGGCATCGTCACCAGCACTAGGTCGCCGCGCGCGATGCCGCCGCCGTGACGCCAATAGAAGCCGATAGGTGCGCTCGCGCTGGCGTTCCAGACGAGACGCGGCGACGGAACGCTAAACAGCGCCGCCGCGCCGATCCCGACGCCGAAGGCGACGACGCAGAGGGTTCGCGCGCGGCTCATGACGGCAGGTTTCCGCGATCATCTGTCGGGTACTCGAACGGTAGTTCCCCTTGCACCGGTTGGCCTGCCGTCGAGTGCTGGGCGCGGGCCTTCGACCAGGCATCAAGGTCGTCGATGTGATAGAGAACGTGGCGTCCGTGCTTGCGGTACACCGGCCCGCCGCCCTCGCGGCGCATCCGCTCAAGGGTACGCGGCGACAGGCCGAGGTACTCCGCAGCCTGTTTGGTCGTGAGATATTTCCGCGCGCCGTGTCGATTCATCGGGGCCTCTTACGAGAGTCCCCCAACGCCCGCTTCGCGGGTCGTTGTCTCCCAGACACACGTAACCGTATCCGGCAACGCGCGTCATAGTCGCCAAATCCGCATGTCGGAACATTGCCGCCATTCATTAGTTGTAGCCGATTCAAACTCTGCTACCCGGTCGCGGCTCGCGTTGTGCGCGCGAAAAGGCCCTACGCGGCGTGCGCGTAGGGCCTCGCTTCGTCAGTCGGCGGGGTTCCAGATCACCGCGTAAGCATCGTCGTCATCCTGTCCGGCGGCGCGGCCGAGGTTGGCGTAGAGCTTGCGCGGACCAAACTCGGGGGCGGCGAGACTGAGCGAGACGTAGGGCTTGCCCGAGATTTCGCCGATGCGTGTCCAACCCGCGCCGATTTCGAGGCCCTTGGTGAGAACGCGGAAGTCGGGCTGGTTCTCATGGGCCTTGCCGGTGTTGGGCACGATGTCGATGTCGGCCCGGATGGTGAGGGTCTTGAGCTGGCCTTTGTAGCCGCCGTTCTCCTGCTTGGTGACGTGTCCGATGGCTGGCATGGTGGTTCTCCTGTGTTTCCGCCGGGCCAATCCCCTGCGGATGGCTAACCGTCATGGACACGTCCGGCCCTGCGAACCCGCTTGGGCTTGACCGGAGGTGAAGGCTTTTTTGCTTCGCGCTGCAAAGCCGAAGGCGGCGGAAAAAAGCCTGAAGCGATGGTTTTGCAAAGGGGACGGCGATGGCCATAGGTTCACAGCCGCAGCAGGGGATTGGTGCTCTGGCGGATCAAAACCGGGAGAACCACCATGCCAGTCCGGCGCTCACAGGCAGGGAACGGGCGGCGAAAAAGGCAAGATCAAAGCTCGGTCATCGGGACAAAGCGCGACGTGTCCAACACCGGCAAGGCCCACGCGACCAGGCCCAGCGCCTCAGTTTGCCAGGGTTTCGAGATTGGCGCGGGCTGGATACGCCGCGCGCAAGCGCGGCAAGCCCTACGTCTCGCTCAGGCTTTCGGTGCCGTTGGTCCGCGCATGTTCCAGGCCAATGGGCTGCGTTGCGGGACAGGATGACATGATTTTCGTGGTGATTTGGAACCGCGCTGCTTGACGAAAAAGAGGCCCTACGCGCACGCCGCGTAGGGCCTTCGTCCGTGAGAAAGCGGGCGGCGGTCACGCCGCCGCCCACAACACGGCATCAGCCGCCAAACAGCTTCTTGACGGATTTCCAGTGCGCGGCGGTCTGCAAACCACCGTCCTTGCGGTAGGTCCGCACCGGAAATTCCAGCCAGCGCGGCAACCATCCCGTCACCTTCTCGCGGCCATTCGTACCCGCGAGGCAATCCCGGACAATCTGCTTCTGCACCTTGCCGGTGGCAGCGACGTTGCCGTTGGCAACCGACTTCCCCGCGACCTCCGCAACCATCGCATTGACCACGGACTTGTCCCGCAACAGGTCAAAGAACGCATCGTCGGGCGTCCAGGTCTTATGCAAATCCACCTGCAAGTGAGCGCCGACCGCTTCCACCAATGCGCTTCCGGCTTCCAAGGCGTCGGCCATGACGGCGGCGAGAACACGCATCACGTCCTTGTGCGGCAAGTCCCGAAGCCGCGCGAAGATCACCGCCGTTTCCTCGGCCTGACCGGCCACCAGCCCGCAGCCTTCGGGAAGCCCGAGCAGCGCCAGGGCTTCCGTGCGGCGTTCTTCAAAGGCAATCTGACCGGCGCTCGCCTTCACGCTGGCGTCCGTTTCATTGCGGCCCGACCGCTGCGGTTCGGGTTTCACGCTCCACAGCCGCGAGCCGCCGATGGCGTGGGCGACCATGAGCCTGAGCGCCGCACCCGTATCGTCCGCCAGCTTC
>JADZAK010000248.1 GCA_020852595.1 Rhodospirillaceae bacterium | reverse complement strand
CTTGTATCCACGCGCCGGAAACTCAAACCAACGCGGCAACCACCCGGCCACTTTCTGACGGCCATTGGTGCCCGCGAGGCAATCCTTGATGATCTGCTTTTGCACTTTGCCGGTAGTTGCCACGTTCGCGTTGGCGACGGGCTTTCCGGCAATGTCCGCGACCATCACGGACACCACGGACTTATCGCGCATGAGGTCAAAAAAGGCGTCGTCCGCTGTCCAGGACTTCGCCATATCCACCCCCAGGTGAACGCCAACGGCCTCGACATAGGCGCTCCCTGCCTCAAGGCTTTCGGCCATGATGACCGTTAGCACGCGGCGCACGTCCGCGTCTGAGAGCGCCAAAAGGCGCGCGAAGATCGCGGCGGGGTCGTCGCCGTGCGTGGCGGCAAGACCTGCCCCTTCCGGCAGGTCGAGCAACGCCAAGACCTCCTTCTTCCGCTCCAAGAATGCCACTTGGCCGGGACTGGCCTGAACGCTGGCATCCGTCTCATCGCGGCCCGAGCGTTGGGGTTCGGGCGCAATTTTCCAGAGACGCGAGCCGCACATGGCATGTGCGGCAAGCAAGCGCAACGCCACCCCTGGCTTGTCCAAAAGCGCGGCGCGCACCGCCGCATGGCGGTGAAGGTCGATGTAGCTTTGCAGGGCGTTACTTACTTCGCCCGCGCTGGCGACGGGCTTCTTGCCCTCACTGTCAGCGTCGGAATCTGCGCTGACTTCCTTGCCCTTCCGTCGCGCTTCTTTGCGCGACAAATACCCTTCGTGGAACGTCACTTCACCGCGCGCCGTAACTTGGATGAATACTTTGCCGCCTTTCTTCTTCGGCGTTTTCTCGTGCGCCCAACTTTCAAACATTGTGCCGGTTTCCAACAGAACAACGTCCGTCCAACCGGCTTCAAGGTAGGCGTCCCGCCGTGCGGCGATCTCCTGATTTTGCCTTGTCCAAAAGGCATCACGGTCGCGGAAAAATCGCTCGTCTCCAAAGAGGTCCGAAGCAATTTCGGACTCAAGGCCCTCCACGGAAAACAAGGCCACCGCCGTTGAAATCGAGGCTCCGCCGAATAGCCATTGCTTCAACTGGTAGCCGCTTGGCGCGTGCTCAGATTCAGTTTGATAGAGGTCGAGCCACGCCTTTTGCTGGCTCTTAGTCGCCATCGTGAGAAGCCGGATCGTGTCAGCGTCAATATCCTCGGCACGGTACGCATCGCGGATTTTCGGGAGAAGATTGCCGAGCGCAAGTCGCTGATGGACTTGGCGCTCGGACAATCCGAAGGTCGCGGCGATCTGCTCGACCGTGCGTCCTTCCTTCACCACGAGGCGCGTGAACACCTCGTATTGGGTCATTTCGTCGGGGTCTTGGCGGGCGATATTCTCGATCAGAGAGGCTTCCAAAGCGTCCGCGTCGTCGCCTTCATCCATGATGTGACACGGCACAGGCGGAAAGCTGCCTTGTTCCTCCTTAACGGTACGCGCGGCGAACCAACGCCGCCGACCGGCAACGATTTCAAAGCTGGTTGGGGTGCCGTTGGGACGCACGAGAAGCGGCATCAAAATACCGCGCTTGCGGACACTCGGCAGAATGTCCGAGGTGTCCGGGGCCTTCTTGGCATGACGCATGTTGAGCGGAGAAATCGAAAGTTTGTCGAGTTCAATATGAGCGAGGGTCATGGTGATAGTCCTTTGTACTTAGGGGGAATGGTCCGGGGCCGTCATGGCGTGGACCGGGGTTTACGCGCTGGGGGTTTGGCGCGATTCCGCGTGGAAGCGGCGGAATTGGGGAGTGGCCCAACCGGGCGAATGCCCAGGTTGGTCGCCACGAGATAGAGGGTTTCAATGTCCTCGGTGACGCGCCCGATGATGCGCGCGGCTACCTTGTAGACCGAGAGCGGATAGCGCGGTTCAAACCGCGCATCGCGCTCTAGCGGTTCGCCCATCGTGCCTTTCTTGGCTTGAAGCACGCTCAAGCGGTCATAGCTGAGGCAAGGCCCGCGTTCCTCGGAAGGATCGAAGATCAGGCCATAGAACACGTCCGGGTCGTTGGGCCTAAGTTCCGTGATAAGCCACGTTGCCGGTCCAAGCGGGTCCATGATCTTGACCACCGGCACATGATCCAACTCGCGCCCCTTTTCGCCGTTGGCGATAAGGCGGGCGCGCAAATCCTTGGGGAGAAAGACCGGGGGTTTCATGCGGCCTCCGCTGCGCGGGCCGCGCTTTCAGGTTTGCGGACTTTCAGGATTCGCGTGTTGCAGTTGGTCCCAACGCTTGAGAAGGAACCGGCAGGAAGATCGCGCCACGTCGCGCCCATATCTTCCATGAGCTTGCGGAAGGCTTGGGACTTCCGCGTATTCCTAAACTCCGTGCCCGCCGACATGACGGCCACCAGGAAGCCGCCCGGTTTCAGGAATTTCAGGGCGTGCATGACGTGATCTATGTCCCGCTCGCGATCAAACGGCGGGTTCATCACCACGCGGTCATAAAGACCCGTGGTGTCGGGCGAGAGGCTTAGGAAATTGGCCGTATAGACTTTGGCGTAAAGGCCAGATGCGCGCAGCGCGTCGGCCAACGCCGGTTGGATTTCGACGCAATCAACGGCGGGGTCATAGCGGTAGTCCTTCCACGCCCCGCGCGCCAATCCTTCCTTGTCGATCTTGGCGCAACGGCGCGCGAGATTGCCGGTCCCGGCGCTCGGCTCCAACACGCGCAAGCGCGGCGCGGTCTTCTCCTGCCAGAGCGAGACTTCGCCCATGACGTGATCGGCGGCGTCATCGGGCGTTGGAAAGAAGCCGTAGCGTTTGGCGGGCGTGGTCTTGGGATCATTGAGGCCCGTATCCTCGTCGGGTTCGCGGTCCTCGGGGATCGGTGCGCCGTAGTATTCGCCAAGTAACTGGTTGACCTTCTCTAAGAGGTCGTCGCGCTTGAACCACACATGGGCGTTGCCGTTCTTGTAAGCCCGGATCGTGAAATATTGCGTCTCGATGTGCGATTGACGCGGCCCGAAGGTGCCGCGCCGCGCTTCGTCCAGGCGGTGCGTGATTTCGCAGTAAGCCGCCGGGTTGTCGTCAAGAGTGCGGAAAACCCGCTCAATGTCCGCGAACGTGTCTTGGTGGTTGCGGTGATAGTTCCACCAGCCATGACTATCGAAGGCATAGGACAGGATGATGCGCGAACCGATTTCCCATCCGTCATGGGAACGGAATCGGCGGTCGAGTTTTGAGAAACATTCCGCGATGCCGCGCTTAAAGATGGTGTCGGCGTCGAGAATGAAAGTTTCCAGGGTCGCAAAAACATTGTCCTCGGTGACTTCGGGCGGATCGTCCACGAGTTGTTGGCGGAATTGGTCCTTTGCCTTCTTATCCATCAACCGTTCAAGGTCGGTGATGGCGATGATGTGCGACCAAACATCGGTGTCGATGATGCGCCGCGCCGTCGCCATGTAAGCCTCATGGCTCGGCAGCTTCGCGGCCTTATGAAACTCCGCTTTCTCGTTGCCTAAATGCTGGTTGTAGCTGTTAAGGCCGGGGGTCGCGGCGGCTAGTTTCTTATTGGCCTCGGTCACAGCTTCGGCGGCGCTGGTCAGGGCCGTATGCGCCACGCCAAAGGCTTCAAGGGCTTCATTGCGGCGCGCGACAAGCAAAGCGACTGTCGCGCGCGGCATGAGCGCGGTTGAGGTTTGCGCGGTCATGCGGCCTCGCTTTCGCCCGTCACAGGCAGCAAGGACATTTGCGCCGTAACGGATTCCCACGAGAACCGGCGACCCAGCCCCGCGATGCGGCGCAAGCCGCGAGCGCGGGCGGTGCGCTCCATCAGAAGCGCCTTTGCGTAAAGGGCGGGTGTCGTCGCTTGAAGTGCCCGGATTTCTTCCGGCTTCGACGCGGGGCAATGGAAACAAGCGGATTTGACCGGGAGCGGCAAACCGGTGCGCGTGATCTGGCGCTTACATTCCGCGCGATCCCATCCCCAGGCAATCAAGGGGAATGCGTTGACGCAACCCGGCATCGCCTTACCTTCCGCGCGATAGCGGCGGGCCGTGTCGCGGGGGCCATTGTCGTAGCCGATAAGGATGGTGACGGGATGGCCCGCCGCGCGCGCTTCCATCGCGCGGGGCCACGTCTTGAGGAAGGCGACTTGCGGCGCGATCTTCCAAACCAGCGAGCATTGATGCTTGCCATAGGCTAGCGCGGGGAGCGTTCCTAAGCGCAAGCAAGAATCCGACAAGGATTGATCGCCGGACTTCGGGCGCGGGTTCTTGACCACTGTGAGCGGCGGGAACCCAACGCGGGCGAGCCATGCCGCAATGATCGGGAGATAAGCATAGGTCGCGGGCTTCTCGTCGCCGGTATCGGCAAATAAGATGAGGTCGGGCTTAATGCCGTCTTGGTGGAGGCCGATTAGGAGGGCGGTGCTATCGACGCCCGCGCCATAGGCCACGACAACGGGGCCGGTCATGCGGCCTCGCTTTCGGGCATCGCGCCCGCTTCACAAGCAAGGATGAAATCTGCTGCTTTGCTGGCTTGCGAGGCGGCGCGGAAAACCGCGTGATTGTCCTCTTTCAGAACCTCAAGCCAGGACGCCAGATAATCGGCATGGCGCACGGTCGGCGTGATGCCAAGCGCCGCGCACACAAAGGCCGATGACATTTCGGCAACTAATTCCTCGCGGGCGTAGGGATGCGAACCAAAGCGGCCCGAATGGTCACGCGCAAGGCGATGTTTTGCGCCGGTCCAGTGGCCTAACTCGTGGAAACACGTCCGGTAATAGTCGATCTGCTGGAAGAATGAGGGTTGCGGCGGGACTTGGATAAAATCCCCTGCGGGCTGATAGAAGGCGCGCGCGCCACCAATGCGGAAATCTGCGCCCGTGCCTCTTATGAGGTCTTCCGCGCGCGGGATTTGCTCACGCTCGGGAAGCGGCGCAATCCCGGCAAAGGCGCTTTCGGGTAGGTCGTCGCATTGCTCGACATTGAAAACCGTAAACCGCTTGAGGAACGGAATCGCGTTCGGGTCGTCGCCCGTTTTCTGCGCGCGTTCCTGTTCGCTCTTGGGAATGAAACGATCCGCATAAAAGACCGTCGTTCCTTTTTCGCCTTTGCGGACGCATCCACCGAGCGTGCGGGCTTGATTGAACGTGAGCCAGTTTTGACCACGGAATGACTTTTCAATGACCGCGCCCCAAAGAATCAGAATGTTGATTCCTGAGTAGCGGCGGGCGCTGGCGGCGTTCTTCGGCAAACCTAAGTTTGCGTTGGCTGCGCCCCAGGGCTGGACCCAAGGCACGCGGCCCGCTTCCAGTTCCGCAATGATCTTGTCGGTGACTTCCTGATAAAGATTCCCCCGCTCTCCCCGGACTCGCTGTTTGCTAATGGGACTCATGTGCTGGCCTCCTGCGCCTCTTAAAAACCGCACCTGCCCCCGGAAGGGGGGTGGCGGCGAAAGAGCGACCGCAGAGGCCCGCCCTTGAGGGAGGGATGGCACCCGCAGGGGCGGAACGAAGTGAAGCACCCCGAGCGAAGCGAGAGGGTTGCCGCCCGACCGGGCGGGACTAGAAGGGAGCGCCGCCACCCCGCATTCGCGGGGCAGGCCAACAAATGTTCAGCCGCGCCGGCTAGGCGCGGATG
>JADZAK010000247.1 GCA_020852595.1 Rhodospirillaceae bacterium | reverse complement strand
CTGCGCGCCGGAGGATGACAGCTGGGAGGCAATCCATCGTTCCGCCGGCACGGGCACATGTCGAGGGTTGATGGAAATCAATTCTTTAGGCACCGATCGCGGGATGATCGCGCCGATGGAGGTGTCCAGCGATGCTGAATTTTAAACCGGCCGCGATTGTCGGCTTTCTCGGGGGCGTGGCGCTCTTTGTCGGGGCTATTTTCCTGACAAGCGAGACGCCGCTGATCTATCTCAATCTTCACGGCGCAATGATCGTCGTCGGCGGAACCGTTGCCGCCTCGCTGGTTGCGTTCCCCTATGTCCAGCTCAAGAGCGCCTTTGCGCGGGCATGGCAGCTGATCAAGAAGGACCATCCGGTTTCCAAGGGCGACCTCGAGCGCTTTATCCGCGTCGCCGGCCTTCGTCAGCAAAACGCCATGGCCAAGATCGAAGAGGAAATCGAGAACGCCAACAGCCCCTTTGTCCGCACGGGACTGCAACTGGTCATCGACGGCCTGCCATCGGACGACATCGCAAGCGTCCTTGAGCTCCGCATGAAGAATCAGGAGCTGATAGAGCGTAACGAAGCCCTCGTCTTCAAGACGATGGCGACATTCACGCCCGCTTTCGGTCTTGCCGCGACTCTCATCGGCCTGGTCAACATGCTGTTCATGATGGGCCAAGGCGCGACGGCGCAGCATGTCGGCACGAACATGAGCCTTGCTCTCATTGCGACGTTCTACGGCGTTGTCCTGGCCAACGGGTTTCTCCGCCCGCTCGCGACGAAGATCGAACTCAAGACCCAAGACCGATTGCGCGCCATGGCGATCATCGTCGAGGTGATCCGCTGCATCGCGGAAGGCCGCGGTCCAAGCCATGTGCGCGAGGTCTTGTTCGCGATTGTGGCCGACCATGGCGACGAAATGGGTTTGCGCGACACGCTCGTGACCATGACGGAAGCGGACCTCTACCGGAGCAAGGCGTGATGCGATGAGCGAACAGCCGAACCCGCCGCCGCCCCAGACTTTCCCGGTTCCCGAGGCTCATCCCGAGCCGCCGCAAGATGCCGCCGCACGGGCTGCGACGCGGCCTCGACGCCCGCGCTATTGGGGGACACAGGCCGCCGACGACGGCGTGGTGGATGTCTGGTTGATGAGCTACGCCGACATGGTGACGTTGCTCATGACGGTCTTCGTCATTCTCGTCCTGTTGGCGGGCACGTCGAAGCCGGAGGCGAACGGCGGGCCCGGCACATATGACGGCATACGCGGCTTCTTGAACAACATCTTCGAATTACGGGCTATGTCGCCGTATGCGGATGAAAACGATTACGTCATCGTCGGCCTCGAAGGACAGAAGACGGGCCTGAGCGCCGAACAAAGATCGGGTCTGTCCGTCATCAAGAGACAGGATCTTGAACGGATCCGCCTGCGGCTCGACACCCTGGAGCATGTCAAACGGGAGTTGGAAAAAGCAAAGCTCGGCGACTACATCAGGGCCGAGGCGTCGGGGGACGGCATCCGCATCGAGGTTCCCAATCCCGTCGTTTTCGGCGCCGGCGGCATCGACGTTGCGCCGACGGGTTTTGCGCTCTTGCGCGCGCTCGCGCCGATCTTCTCATCGGGTGACTTCTCGATCGCGGTGGAGGGGCATACCGACAACTCGCCCGTCGCGGACCTGGAGCGCTATCCCTCCAATTGGGAACTTTCCGCGGCCCGTGCCGCGGCCGTGGTGCGGTTCCTGATCGAGGCGGGCGTGGACCCGGGCCGTTTGGGCGCCACGGGCTATGCCGACACCAAGCCTGTTGCGCGGAACGATACGGCGGAACACCGCGCTCAAAACGGGCGCGTGAGCTTCTTGCTGAGATACTAGGAATTGCGTGAAAACGGCCCGCAAGGGTGCGGCGCGCCGGCGGCGGCCCGCCAATTAAGTATACTGTCCCCGAAACTACCCCGCAACTACCGGGTGCTGCGACTTAAGGGCGGTTATTGAGTCGGCGCCACTCGTCGGGGGTGTTCACGTTGATCAATTGGGCGGTTTCGCTGTCGGACGCGCCGAGGTCCTGGCCGCCGAGAAGGCCGAGCACCTGCCGGACGGCGACGCTGCCCTGCGCCAGCAGCCGGATCTTCAGGCGCGCAAGGACGGTCCTGGTCTCGGCGTCGAGGCTGAGGGCGAGGGGCAGGGGATGGCCGGCGAAGGCCGCCGCCCGCGCCGGCGCCGCGGCGAGCCGGCGAACGAGGGCGGGCTCCAGCAACGGCATATCCACGGGCAGAACGACCCAGCGGGAGGGAACGGTCTCCGGGAGGGCGTATTCTGCCAAGGCGCAGAGGCTGGCGACCGGGCCGGCGCCGGCGACGGGGTCTTGCAACTCCCCAAGAGGGCCGCCGCCCACCAGGATGGACGCGGCGCCGCTCCGTGCCGCGAGGGTTCGCATGTGAGAAAGCAGAGTCCCCCCCCTATAGGGTAGGGACGCCTTGTCGGCCCCCATGCGCGAGGACCGGCCTCCGGCAAGAATCAGGGCGCCAAATGCCCGATGGGGGACTGCGGGATCGTTCATTGAAGGGAGGATGCTGGAGATCATCGTCGACATGTTGCGATTCGGTCACGGACCGGCGGCGGATCAGATTAGCTATCTACTTATTTTGTAACGATTTTGTGACATTTTCAGCGCAGGTCCACCGAATGACTTATCTTGCGCCCTTATACGGTCTTGCCACCCCCCCACATCCTAAATTTGTGCTTGCCGGGTGGGGGCCCTGAGGGTACTTGAAGCGCCGAAAAAGCGAACCAAAAGTGAACATCATGAGCGCACTGCGTGCTTTATATAAGGTGACGGCGACCGGGCTTGCGGGGGTTCTCCTTTCAAGTTGCGCGCTCGGTCCGGACTTTGAACGGCCGCAAGCGCCGAAGGCAAACTACGGTTCGCGGCCGCTGCCGACCGAGACCGCGTCCGCGCAAGGACCGGCCGGGGCCGCGCAGCGTTTCGTGCCCGGGGAAAGCGTCGCGGGCGCATGGTGGGAGCTTTATAACGCGCCGGCGCTGAATACGCTCGTGGCCGAAGCCATCGCCAACAACCCGTCCCTTGAAGCCGCCGAAGCCAGCCTGCGTCAGGCGGACGAAATCTATAAGGCCGAGCGCGATGCGTTCTGGCCGTACGTGGAAGGCACGGCGGGCTTCAATCGCCAGCAAAGCTTCCAGGGCTTCCAGAGCGGCGGCGGTTCGCGCTCGCCGTACAACATCGCCACCGCCCAGGTCTCGGTGTCCTATGCGCCGGACATCTTCGGCATGACGCGCCGCACGGTGGAGGGTTACGACGCCCGCCGCGAAGCCGCGCAGTTCCAGAAAGAAGCGGCGTTCCTGACGCTGACCTCGAACGTCGTGCTCACGGCCATCGAGGACGCGTCCTTGAGTGCGCAGGTCGCGGCGTCCGAAGACATCCTCGCGGCCCAGAACCAGCAGCTCGAGGTCCTGCGCAAGCAGCTCGAACTCGGCGGGATCCCCGAAGTCCAGGTCCTGCAGCAGTTGACGCAGGTCGCCCAGACACGCGCGACCCTCGCGCCCCTGCAAAAGGCGCAATCGGCGGCGCGCAACCGTCTGCTCGCGCTGGTCGGCCGCTTCCCGGATCAGGACAAAGGCGAAGTCGTCGATCTCGCGCAGCTCACCCTGCCGCGCGATCTGCCGGTCAGCCTGCCGTCCGCGCTGGTTGCGCAGCGTCCCGACATTCGCGCCGCCGAAGCCAACTTGCACGCGGCCAGCGCCGATATCGGCGTCGCGACCGCGGCCATCTTTCCGCGCCTGACGTTGAATGCAAACTACGGCAGCTCCGCCAACCGTATCGAAGACCTGTTCTCCGCCGGCACCGGCGTGTGGGGCATCGGCGCGGGTCTGCTGCAACCGATCTTCCGCGGCGGCGAGTTGTTGCACCGGCGCAAGGCGGTGATCGCGGCTCATGACGCCGCGGCGGCGCAGTATCGCGGCACGGTGCTCGGCGCGTTCCAGAACGTGTCCGACGTGCTGAAGGCGTTGGAGCTCGATGCGGCCGCGTTGGCCGCGCAGATCGAATCCGAAGCGGCCGCGCGCCAGAATTTCGATATCGCCCGTTTGCAGCTTGAAACGGGCGGCACGAGCTTCCTGTCGTTCCTGGACGCTCAGCGCAGTTATCAGCAGGCGCGCATCGCGCTCGTGCAGGCTCAGGCGAACCGCTTCTCCGATACCGCCGCGCTGTTCGTCGCGCTGGGCGGTGGATGGGAGCAGCGCGAACGGGAATCCGCGGACGCGGGCACGACACAGGTCGAATAAAGCCAAACCGGTTCAAGGCGCCGAGCGCCACACGAGAGGGAACTTAAGTCATGAACGTCACCACTAAGCGCACCATCATTGTCGTGGGCGTGGTCGCGGTTATCGGCGGCCTGCTGTTCGGCTTCCAGATCTTCAAGGGCATCATGATCGCGAAGTTCATGAATCCCGGCAACCTGCCGCCGCAGACGGTATCCACCATCACCGCGAAGATGCAGCCGTGGCAGCCCACGATCTCCGCCGTCGGCAGCTTGCGCGCCGAACGCGGCGCCGACCTCTCGGTCGAAGTCTCGGGCATCGTCGACGGTATCCACTTTGAATCGGGTGACGAAGTGAAGGCCGGCACGGTCCTGGTCGAACTGCGCATCGAGGACGAGCAGGCCCGCCTGGCCGCGGCGCAGACCTCGGCCGATCTCGCCCGCACCCAATACGAGCGCAACCAGCGCCAGTTCGAAGCCAAGGCGATCAGCAAGGCCGCGCTGGACGTCGACGCCGCGAACCTCAAGAACGCCGAAGCCGCCGTCGCCCAGCAGCGCGCGGCCCTCAACAAGAAGGTCGTGCGCGCACCGTTCGCCGGCCGCCTGGGCGTGCGCCGCGTGGACCAGGGGCAGTACATCAACCCGGGCGAAGCGGTCGTGACCTTGCAATCGCTGGAATCGATCTTCGCGGACTTCTACCTGCCGGCCGAAGACGCCGCCCGTGTGGCCGTGAACCAGAAGGTGCGCCTGACCACCGATGCCACCGGTGAAGAAACCTTCGACGGCACGATCGCCGCCATCGACCCGAAGGTCGATCTGAAGAGCCGCAACGTGCTCGTGCGCGCCCGCTTCGCCAACAAGAACCATCACCTGCTGCCGGGCGCCTCGGCCAACCTGACCATCGAGGCCGGCACGCCGCAGCAGTACCTGACGCTGCCGCAGACCGCGATCACCTTCAATCCGTACGGCAGCACCGTCTACGTCGCCATGGAAGACGGCAAGGACGACAAGGGCCAGCCCAAGCTGACCGCGCGTCAGACCTTCGTGACCACCGGCTCCACGCGCGGCGACCAGATCGCCGTGACGTCGGGCATCAAGGAAGGCGATGTCGTCGTCACCGCCGGCCAGATGAAGCTGCTGCCTGGATCGCCGCTGGTGATCAACAACACGCTGCAGCCTTCGATGAATCCCGCTCCGAAACCCGTGATGCAGTAACGGATGGACGATGAAAAAATCATTCACCGATATTTTCGTTCAGCGCCCCGTCCTCGCGACGGTGGTGAGCCTGGTGATCCTGGTCCTGGGTCTGCGAGCGTTCTTCAGCTTGCCGATTCAGCAGTATCCGCAGGTTGAAACCAGCATCATCACGGTCACGACCGCCTACTACGGCGCGGACCCTGACGTGGTGGCCGGCTTCATCACGACGCCGCTGGAAAACGCGATCGCGCAAGCCAACGGCATCGACTACATGACGTCGATCAGCTCGAGCGGCGTGTCCACCATCACCGTGAACCTGCGCCTGAACTACGATTCCAACCGCGCGATGACGGAAATCAGCGCCAAGGTGAACGCGGCGCGCAACGCGCTGCCGCCGCAGTCGCAGCAGCCGGTGATCGCGCTGGGCATCGGGATGGGCACCCATTCCATGTATATCGGCTTCTACAGCCAGGTGCTGGCGCAGAACCAGATCACCGACTACCTCGTGCGTATCGTGCAACCCAAGTTGCAGGCGGTCGAAGGCGTGCAGAACGCCGAAATCCTGGGCGCCAAGAACTTCGCCTTGCGCGCCTGGCTCGATCCGGCGCGCATGGCCGCGGTCGGGCTGACTGCCGCCGACGTGACCAACCGCCTCGCGCAGAACGATTATATCGCCGGCATCGGCAATACCCGCGGCCAGATGGTGCAGACCACGTTGACCGCCTCGACCAGCCTCTCGTCGGCGGAGGAGTTCGAGCAACTCGTCGTCAAACAGGAGGGCGACGCCATCGTCCGCCTGAAGGACGTCGCGGACGTCCGCCTGGGCTCGGAGGAATATGAAACCGCCGTGTCGTTCGACGGCAAGGAGTCGGTGTTCATCGGGATCATGCCGGCGCCGGGCTCGAACCTCCTGGACGTCGTCGACCGCGTCCGGGCACAGTGGCCCGGAATCGTCTCCGGGCTGCCGGAAGGCCTGACGGGCGAGATCGTCTACGACGTGACCGACTTCGTGAACGCCGCCATCAGCGAAGTGATCTGGACGCTGATCGAAGCCTTGATCATCGTGACCATCGTCGTATTCGCCTTCATGGGCTCTCCGCGCGCGGTCGCGATCCCGGCCATCGCCATGCCGCTGTCGCTGATCGGGACCCTGGTGGTGATGCTCGCCATGGGCTTCTCCATCAACCTCTTGACCCTTCTGGCGCTCGTGCTGGGCATCGGTCTCGTGGTCGACGACGCGATCATCGTCGTCGAGAACGTCACCCGCCACCTGGAAGAGGGCATGAAACCCTTCGACGCCGCGATCCGCGCCGCGCAGGAACTCGGCGGGCCAATTCTGGCGATGACCGTCGTGCTGGTGGCCGTGTATGTCCCGATCGGGTTCCAGGGCGGCCTCACCGGCACCCTGTTCACCGAGTTCGCCTTCACCCTCGTCGGCGCGGTGACGATCTCGGCGATCGTCGCGCTCACGCTGTCGCCGATGATGGCGTCCCGCATGCTGCGCCCCATCGCGGAAGCCCCCGAATGGGAAAAGAAGCTTCTGCACTACGTCGACGCCACCTTCGAAAAGGTGCACTCGCGTTATATGCGCGCGGTCAAATCGAGCCTGACGACCGTGCCGGCGACCATCATGTTCGCGGTGCTGGTCCTCGGCGGCATCTTCTTCCTGTACAACTGGTCGCAGAAGGAACTGGCGCCGCAGGAAGACGAAGGCTTCCTGCTGGCGTTCTCGACGCCGGCCTCCAACGCGACCCTGGAGCAGCGCCGCATGTACGGCGACCAGCTCTATTCCCTCGCGGTGAAGTATCCGGAAGTCGCGCACATCTTCCAGATGGAGCTGCCGGGGCAGTCGATCGCCGGCTTCCCCTTGAAGACCTGGGATCGGCGCGACCGTTCGGCGCAGGAGATGCAGCAGGCGATGCAGACGGACCTCGGCCAGATCGCCGGGATCCAGCCGCAGCTGTTCGCTCCGCCGTCGCTGCCCGGCGCGCAAGGGTTGCCCATCCAGATCGCGATCGGCACGACCCAGTCCTTCAACCAGCTCAACGACGTCAGCCAGCAGTTCCTTCAGGAAGCGCTGAAGAGCGGCCAGTTCATGTTCCTGATGTCGGACCTGAAGTTCACGCGTCCGCAGATCAGCATCGATATCGACCGCAACAAGGCGGCGCAGATCGGCCTGACCATGAGCGATGTGGGGAACGCGCTGGCGGCCATGCTCGGCGGCGGCTACGTGAACTACTTCAGCATCGAAGGCCGCTCGTACAAGGTCATCCCGCAGGTTCAGCAGGAATACCGCCTGAACCCCGAGCAGATCCTGAACTACCAGATCCGCACGGGCACCGGGGAGATGGTGCCGCTGTCGACCATCGCGGCCATCTCGAACAAGACGGTCCCGGAATCCCTCTCGCACTTCCAGCAGCTGAACGCCGCGACCTTGCAGGGCGTGCCGATGCCGGGCGTGAGCACGGGCGACGCCATCGCCAAGCTGCAGGACATCGCCAGCAACATCCTGCCGGACGGTTATTATCTGGATTACGGCGGCCCGAGCCGCCAGTTCATGAACGAGTCCTCGGGCTTTCTCGTCACCTTCGGCTTCGCGCTGATCATCATCTATCTCGCGCTCGCGGCGCTGTTCGAAAGCTTCCGCGATCCGGTGATCATCCTGGTGTCGGTGCCGATGTCCATTGCCGGCGCCCTGATCTTCATCAGCCTGGGGGTCGGCGGCACGAGCATCAATATCTACACGCAGGTCGGCCTCGTGACGCTGATGGGCCTCATCAGCAAACACGGCATCCTGATCGTCGAATTCGCCAACGAGCTGCAGCTCGCCGGCAAGACGAAACTGGAAGCCGTGGAAGAAGCCGTCAGCATCCGTCTGCGCCCCATCCTGATGACCACCGCGGCGATGGTGTTCGGCGTGCTGCCGCTGATCGTCGCGAGCGGCGCGGGCGCGGGCGCGCGCTTCAACATCGGCCTCGTGATCTTCACCGGCATTTCCATCGGCACGCTGTTCACGCTGTTCGTCGTGCCGGCGGTGTACATGGTGCTGGCGACCGATCACCGCGCCGCGGAAGCCAAGAAATTGGCCGCGCATAGCGCACCCGCGGAGTAGCTTTACGTGACGGAAACGAGGCCGGCCGCCACCGTCCTGCTGCTGCGGGACGGCGGCGCCGGCCTCGAAGTTTTCATGGGGCGCCGGCACCCGCTGACGGGCTTCGCCGGCGACGCGCTCGTTTTCCCCGGAGGGCGCATCGACGACGCCGACCGCGCGTTTGCGCGGCGGGGTGTATGCGCGCGGGTCGCGGGTGAAGACGAAACCGCCACGGCGTTCCGTGTCGGCGCCTTGCGCGAAACCTTCGAGGAAAGCGGTGTGCTGCTGGCGCGCACGAACGGCCGGCCGGCCGGCGCCGCCTGCGCGCCGGCCCGCGGCGGGCGCGCGTTCGCCGAGTTTCTGGAGGGAGAGGGGCTGGTCCTCGCGACGGACCTGCTTGTCCCCTTCGCGCACTGGATCACGCCCGAGGGCCTATTCCCCAACCGCTTCGATACGATGTTCTTTCTCGCGGCCGCGCCGGCCGGCCAGGTCGCGGCGCACGACGGCGAGGAACTCGTGGACTCGTGCTGGATCGCGCCGGCGCGGGCCTT
>JADZAK010000246.1 GCA_020852595.1 Rhodospirillaceae bacterium | reverse complement strand
GGAATCACCCGGTCAACGCAAATAATTGATTCATAACGCTTCCGGACTCTCGCGGAATCACAAGGAATCATGCTGCGGTGCGTTCGCAATGACGAGGTCAGCGGTTCGATCCCGCTCAGCTCCACCATCAACGTAAATCGCGTTCCTCACATTTTGCTCTGAGCCCGCTGCCGCGGGATCGATGCTATTTGTTTGCGTGCTGCGCGCGCGGGGCCCGCTCAGCTCCACCATCAACGTTCCCCTGAATTCTCAAGCGGGTCGTGATCGAGCGCTCACGCCGCTTGGCGGGTCTTCGCGATGACCTGTTGTACCATCGCCGGCTTAGCCGCGATCACAGACAGAAGCACTTGCGCCGCCTGATCCGGGACGCGGCGGCCGATTTCCCACTCGCGCACCGTCCCCAACGGCAGATGGAACGCCTGGGCGAATTCCTTCTGGGTCATGGCGAGATGCTTTCGGATAGCCTTCACGTTGGGCACATGCACCACCGTCACCCGCGCGCCTTTGGTATCGCCTTTGGCATATGCGAGCATTTGCTGCATCCCAATCATGAGCTTGCTGGGCTTGCTGGGCTTGCTGGGCTTGCTGGGCTTGCTGGGCTTGCTGGGCTTCGACATAGCTAAGACCTCTTGAATAAGGATTTCATCCCTGCCCAAATTCGCCCCGCATCGCGAACGAAGTCGGGGAGTTCTACAACCGTGACCGGCCGGGTCAGCTCATCTTCATGGTATGTCATTGCCGTACCTCTTTCAAGGCAAGCGCCCGTTATTCCGCTCTATTTGTTTGCGTGCTTCGCACGCGGGGCCGCGTAGGCGCCGCGTAAGCACGCCGTGCGTAAAAGTCACATAAGCGCTGAAAATCGTTCTGTGCTTTGGTGCGGCCAGCTACGGCCCAGCGTCGTTTAATCTGGAACCGCGAGCAGCCATTAGTTATCTCGGTCGATAAAGACTTGTGAGAACTCTACGGCGATTGCCGAGGAAATGGCGGTCATCGTCCCGGCGTCATCGGGATAGCCATCGGCAAGCCTTCTAAGCGCGGCAAATAGCGATGGGGAATAGAGGTCACCATAGCTCGCGTAATGTGCCGACCACGACCTCGCTATTTGGTCGTACCAAGAACCAACGTCTGCGTAGCCGCCGATATATCCGCGTGCGCTTGCCGCAGATATGTCGAGCTGCAAACGGAAGCCCCGAATGTAGAATTCACCCGGGCGAGCGAGGAACACGGCCCACGGCCACACAACGTCGGCGGGCTCGGTCGTGAGCACTCCGTCGTGAATCCGGCCCTTAAGCACATGATGAAAGCGTGCGCTGAATCGCTTGTCGATTCTGTTCGAACCGCCCGCAATGATCTTGTCTCCACTTGCGTCGGTGATCAGCGGGTCCTTACCGCGATAGATAGTTACGGTCACCTCGCCGTCATTCGCCAAGCTATCGAGGTTTTCAACTTCGATGAGCACGCGATTGAAACTCATTTCGCGTACCCAGCGGTTTGCGAAGTGAGCGAACGTTCCGTCAGGAGCGCGGAACAGCCGGGTGCAGCCAATGGCGCGAAAGAGCTGATTATCTATTCCGGCAAGTCCATCGGAGGTCCGAAAGTCGTCCGCATCCACTCTCCCGTCTAAATCCAGCCCCGGGGCAATTTGCCCGCCGGCAGAACGATAGGGAAAGGTATCCACTTCGTCTTCGGGGTAACGGGTGTGGCTCTCTCTTTGCAGCTGAGTGTCCTTAACTGAACCACCATCGGGAAACAGGACCGCAAATCTCTCTCTTGGGCCCGCATTGAAGCCTTCGGGACACTCGGAGCTGCCATCCGAGGACTGGAAAATCGCCCAACTCGCGCCGGTGAGAACATAGCCGATGGACCGCTCTCCAATCAGGTCCGGTTCGCCGTCAAGCGAAGCGGCAAAACTTGCCGTGGGAAGCAGGGCCAGCCGCAGTGCCATCGCGAGCGCGAGCGCCTTCAACATGGCGGCCCCCTTAATTGGCTGCATTGAAATAATCGTCGCGCAAGAAGAAGGCACGAAAGCCATTTCGGCGGCCGGCGAACTCTCCCGCGCCGTGGCCAAAAATATCGCCAGGCTTTTTGTCGCCGCTGTAGGTCACGACCGGCACGCCCATGTAGGCCCAGACCCTCAAAGCATCTTTGCCGCCCTTCGCCGCGAGTTGCCCAGTCACCGCGTTGATTTCGATAACGCGCCATGTGCGGCTGGTATCCCGTGCTTGTGGCGAAGCCATGACATACGGCCAGTCCCGCATGCACCTGGCATGATCACCGCCGCCGCAGATCGCGAGACGGTAGACCTGCGGCGAACCCGGATGAGCACAGTCCAACTGATCCATTGAATCGTCCGCGCAGCTGTAGGTGTAGATGGTCTTGCCGCTCTTATCCGCCAAAACCACGCCGCTTGATGCGTCCTGCTCGGTAAACTCGCTTGGAGGTGAAGGCGCGGTCTGCGTGTAGACGTTGCTCCATCCGGGCACGTCGCCCCCCTGCAGGCCGGCTTGCTCGGAGTCGTTATTGCGAGTGTAGAGCGGCTTGCCTCTATAGGACCATTGAAGCACTCCAGACGATCTCTCGAAGCTCGACCACTCGCCGAACGACGTGGCCGTTACCGGCGCAAGCACCGGCGACCACTCGCGAACACATTCGTCCTTGCATTTCGACACACGGCGACCGTCGCCTTCGAATGAGTAAACGGAAAAGCCCTTTTCTGTCGTGAGAAGCCGCCCCGTGGCCGTCGTGATCACGCGGAAGCCTGGAGGAACCGCGACCGGCGCCGCAGCCACGACGCGAAGCGCGGGACTATCGCCTCCTCGCTCACGAGAGGACGCCGCCATCACGTCTCCAGACAGCACGTCCAACCGCGACGTATAAAGCGCATGCTCGAGATACGCCCATTGCCGCCGGCCATCTTCACGAAAAAATATCGAGAACGATCCCACCGGGCGGGCGTCCTCGGGCGCAAGTGCGGGCAGCCAGACCTCCGCGCAACTCGGCCTTACGGACAACTCCGGCAACTCCAATCCAGGCGGATAAGGACTCATTAGCCCCGCTGTATGTGTCGAAACGGCGTTCGTGCAGCGTGAGCTATTTTTTTCGTCGCCTGTTATTCCGTTTCTAAGCTGAGTGCGCGGCCAAAAGTACAAAGCGCGCCCCCGCTGATCGGCAAAGACCGGCCCTTCTATTTCCGTGGCCGTTATTCGAAAACCCGGAGGCATCGGCACCGCGCCGTACTCTTCCCGTTCAACCCGCCCCATTTTTTCCAAATATCGTGCGTACGCGAAGTCGGTAAGGGCAAAGGACGTGGCGACAATCACACAAAAGAGTTTACGCATGCGCCCTCCCTATTCGTTCGAATCAGAGGTGGAACGGTTTCGACATCCTGTTGGCCAACGCACCGATAAGAAGCATTGCGCCAAACATCGCGGCCGATTGAAGGAGAATCTGTCCTAGCGGCCACTGATAGTGCGGCGACACTCGCGAAGGGAAAAAAACGGCCACGGAGGTCGGAACCAAATTTGTGCCGACTGCAATTTTCGGAGTTGGCGCACTGGCGGGCTCATAAATCTGAAGTTCGGTCGTCACCGCCGCTAATGCGAGGAAAGCCGCCGCAATCGATCCCAAAATGGAAGGATGCTGATTTCTGGCCGCCAAATAAAACAGCGCCGCGCCAAAGAAGAGCGGAATCGTAAAAACGCAAACTATCCGGAGAATGCCGAGATACTCCCGCATCAAGTCAGGCGCGAGGTGGTTGAAGCCTTGCAAGCACAACGCTACGGCGCTCATACAGAACAACAGCGGTGCGACAAACAGCATCAATAGCGGGTGCCGATGTTCAAGGGTGCGCAGTTCGTTTTTGCTTACGATCTCCCGCACGATGGTTTCTTCGTCGCCCAAACGAGCGGCCGCGTTCAAATGTGCGTCCATTGCCTGATTGCCCGATGCCACTTCGGCATCGACGAGATCTCGGTAGTGGTCCTGGATTTCCGAAACCATGCGTTCGGCGCTGCGCGGGCTCAAACCAGCGCGAATTATTTCCCGCTTAATTTTATCGAATCGAAGCATCGGCGCGCCTCCCCAGCATTTCGGAGACAATCGACGTGATCCGCTGCCACTCCGCCATCATGCTATTCAGACGGACGCGACCGGACTTTGTCGCCGAATAATAAACCCGCGTTCTACCGTTGACGGTTTTTCGTTTTGCCTTGAGGCAACCGCGTTTTTCCAAAGAGTGCAGCGTGGGATATAGAATCGCCTCGGAAATAGACAATCCTTCGCCGTTCGCAGATTCGATCTCCCGCGCGATCTCATAGCCGTACATATCGCGGCTGATGAGAAGCTTCAGGATCAGCAACTCAGGCACTCCGGTCATGAAGTCGCTATTTGTCCGACGCACCGTGTAGCCTCCGCCAATCCAGCCCGGAGCGAACAATACCTAACATTTTGAGGTATAGCGAGTCGGTTCGCCGGCGGCGTTTTGCCGGGCACCAGGCATAACCCTTCGGTTCCATCGACAACGGCCCATTCTCGCCCAAGTGGCGCACCCTCGCATCGCCACGCGCCGCGATGAAGGGTTCCTAGCGCGGCCTGTAGGGCAGCACGGGCTGCGCGAGTGGATTTTCCGGGGGTCCCGTATTCGCATAGGAGCCGATTTCGAATTCAAAGCCGTTGAGCGCGCCGCCGAGAAAACAGAGAAGATTCGGACCGGCGGACGTGAAGCAGGGCAGCAGGATCGGCGCGTCTTGCACGGCCTTGTCGCGCGCGAAGCGTTTTTCGAGTGCGAGGTCGATGGCAGTGGGACCTTCGGCGGGACCGGGGCCGGCGTAGAATTCGCGGCGTTGTTTTTCACAGCGCTCGCGCTCTTCGGCCGTCAGCGCCCGATTGAGCCCGCAGCCGACGTAGCCGCCGAGCACAGACAGATCGTTGTCCGGCGGCGCCGTTGGAATCGTCGGGATCGTCAGCGGGGGCAGCGTGATCGTGGAAGGAGCGGCGGCGAGGCCGCGCTCCGGCATCGCGGACACCGGTTCCGGATCCGGCGCGCGGGGAACGAGGGTGATGGGAAGCGCCGCCGCGATCTCTTCGCGCGGCGGGGCGTGACCGAGAGTCAAAAGTCCCGCCAGGATCACAAGATGGACCAGCGCGGCCACGAGGGCCGGGATAAACGCGCGCGAACGGGATTGCATACCTTGAACTGTAAGGTATGATACCTGAAAGTTCAATGTATGAGGCTGCCTCTTGCCCGCGCGAAAGACCAACCCCGACTTCATGACCGGCGTGCCGGAGCTTTTGATTCTCCGGCTCCTGAGCACGCGTGAGATGTACGGCTATGAAATCGTGCAGGCCATCGAGACCGCCAGCGGCGAGGCGATCAAGCTCGGTGAAGGCGTCGTCTACCCCGCGCTGCATGCGCTGGAGGAACAGGGCTGTCTGAAATCGCGCCGCAAGCCGGTGAATGGACGCACGCGCGTGTATTACATCGCCACCGCCGTCGGGAAAAAGCGCCTCAGCGACCTGACCGGCGAATGGCGGCGTATTACCGACGCTGTCGCCGGGATCGTGACGGGGGCCAAACATGCAACAGTTTGAAGCGCTCGCTGAACGGCTGCTGCGCGAAGGCGTCGCGCATCGCCATGTGCGCCGCTATATCGCCGAGTTGCGCGATCATGCAGAGGATGCCGCGCAAGCGGAAATGCGGCGCGGTCTGAACGCACAAGACGCCGAGGCGTCCGCGTTCATCCGGCTTGGGACCCTGGATGATCTCGCGCGCGGCATGACGGCGCGCGGTGAGCTTCGCGCCATGAGCGCGCGCTTCCCGAAATTCTGGGGCGGCGGACTGCCCGTCCTTGTGTGGATCGGCATCCTGGTCGCCAGCGGCTTTGTCCTTGCCGGGATCGTGAGTGTCTTGCGTGCGAGCGGCGTTGCGCCGAACGGCGGTTCACCGTTCCTCGCCACTCTGCAAGCGCCGGCTGAAGCCGTTATTATGGTGATAACGCGTGCACTTCCGGTTGTCCTCGGCGGCGCGGCGCTGGTCATGGCCCTACAGCAGCGTTCGGCGATGCGGTGGCCGCTGATCGGCGCCGGCGTCCTGGCGGCGACCGCCGCCGCCGTTCACGCCACCGTGCGTTTTTCCACCACACCCGACACGCTGAGCAGCCTCAATCTCGGTGTCGGCATATCGCCGGAAACGGTCCTGCGCGCGGGCGTCATGTTCGCTGCGATGCTGACGCCGCTTTTGCTGCAGAAGCGCTTTACGCGGCCAGGGTTTTAAGCCGTCTGGGCTTTAAGCGGCGCGGGTTCCTTGATCGGCAGGTTCACAAACGCGGCGGCGGCGGCGAGGATCGCATCCACGTACCACATCCACTGGTAATTGCCGGTGGAGGCGAAGGTGAGCCCGCCGAGCCAGGCGCCGAAGAAGGCGCCCACCTGGTGCGACAGCAACGTCAGGCCGAACAGCGTCGCGAGATAACGCGTGCCGAACAGCTTGCCGACGATGGTGGCGGTCGGCGCGACGGTGGCGAGCCAGGTGGCGCCGAGACCGGCGGCAAAGAGATAGAAGGTGACTTCCGTCTTCGGCGCCAGCAGATAGAGGCCGATGAGGACCGCGCGCGAGGCGTACATCAGGAAAAGAACGTGCTTGCTGCGGTAGGAACCCGTCGCCCAGCCGGCAATGAGGCTGCCCACCACATTCGCGAGGCCGATGATCGCCAGCGACCAGCTCGCCACCGACGGCGACATGCCGCACAGCGCGATCTCGCCCGGCAGATGCGTGACCAGGAAAGCGATGTGGAAGCCGCAGGTGAAGAAACCGGCATGCACCAAGATGTAGCTGCGGTCGCCGAAGGCTTCCTTGATCGCGGCGCTTAAGTTCGAGGGGCCTTGCGTGACCGCGTGGGCCACGGCGTTCGCGGGCTTGCGCAGCATCCAGGCGAAAGGCACGGCGGCGAGCGCGGCGGCGGCCGAGAACCACATGGCGGCGGCCCAGCCGGCGGCGCCGATGATCGTCTGCAGGATCGGCGCGAACACGAACTGTCCAAAGGAACCGCCCGCGTTGGAGATCCCCGCGGCAAGGCCGCGCTTTTCGGCGGGCACCCTATGAGAAAGCGCGCCCATGATGACCGAGAAACCCGCCGCGCCCGATCCGGCGGCGGACATGATGCCGAGCGCGACGACGAGCCCGAGAGTGGAGTCCATGAACGAGGTGAGCGCGGAGCCCAGGGAGAGCGCGATCAGCCCCACGGCCATGACGCGGCCCGGGCCGTAGCGGTCCGCCATCGCCCCGGCGATGGGCTGGATCGCGCCCCAGCTGAACTGACCGATCGCGAGGGCGAAGCTGATGGCGGCGATGCCGAGCCCGGTGCTCTTATCGATGGGCGCGACAAAAAGGCCGGTGGTCTGACGCACACCGATGGTGATCAGCAACAGGGCCGCGGCGGCGCCGGCGGCGAGGCGCCATGAATGACGCCATGAATTATGTGTGGGGGACTGGGTCATAGCGCGCGACGTTAACCGATTTCAAAGCCGCCCCCGCCCAGCAATTCGCGCAGGCAAGCTATGCTTGTGCGCACGCAGGAGCCGGCGCGTTATATCACGCTCTATCCCCTTGAGCAGGCTGCAATATCCCCTGTACAACAGAGGTTCAGCGAGACTCTTTAGGACAAGCGCGTGAGCGAGCGGGATCTGGTTTCCGTCGTCATTCCCATCTTCGACGAGGCCGAGAATGTCGGCCCGCTGGTGGCGGCGTTGATCCCCGCGCTCGATGCCCTTTCGCGCCCCTATGAAGTGCTCTTCATCGACGACGGCTCGAAGGACGGCACGGCCGACGCGCTGGCCAAGGCCGCGTCCGAGAACGCGAACATCCGGGTCATCACCTTCAAGCGCAACTTCGGCCAGACGGCCGCGATGATGGCCGGCATCGATCATGCCAAGGGCGCGGTGATCGTGCCTATGGACGGCGATCTGCAGAACGATCCCGCCGATATTGGTCCCCTTTTAGCGAAACTCGACGAGGGCTACGGCGTGGTGTCGGGTTGGCGCCGCGACCGCAAGGACACCTATTTGACGCGCATCCTGCCCAGTAAACTTGCGAATGGGCTCATCAGCTGGGTCTCGGGCGTGAAGCTGAAGGACTACGGCTGCACCTTGAAAGCCTACCGCCGCGAAGTCCTGGAAGGCTTCCGCCTTTACGGCGAGATGCACCGCTTTGTGCCGATCTACGCGAAGTGGCAAGGCGCGCGCATCACGGAACTGCCCGTCAAACATCATCCGCGCACCAAGGGCAAATCGAAGTACGGCCTCGCGCGCATCTTCAAGGTGATGCTCGACCTGCTCGTCGTGAAGTTCCTGACCCAGTACGAGACCAAGCCGATCTACATCTTCGGCGCGGTCGGCCTGTTCTTCTTCTTCGTCTCGTTCTTCGCGGGCGCCTACGCGCTCTATCTGAAATTCTTCGAGGCGACGTCTTTCATCTCGACGCCGCTGCCCCTGTTATTCACCCTCGGCTTCATCACCGGCACCATGTGCATCCTGATGGGTCTCCTGGCCGAGGTGCTGGTGCGCATCTATTACGAAGCGCAGAACAAGACGCCTTACACCGTGAAGGAACGCACCAACGTGGGCGGCTCCTCCTTCGGGTTCGCGCCGCCGCCGGGCGACGTGCGGCGCGTTTCCTAAGATATGTGCGGCATCGCAGGGTTTATCGGCGAAGGCACGGCCGCCGACCTCAAGGCGATGGCGGACGCCATCATTCACCGCGGACCCGACGGCGAAGGTTTCTTCGCCGATCAGCATGTGCCGGTGTTCCTGGCCAGCCGCCGTCTGGCTGTCGTCGATCTTCCCGGCGGCGCGCAGCCGATGTGGGACGGCGCCGGCGACATCTGCGTGGTGTTCAACGGCGAGATTTATAACCACCGGGCGTTGCGCAGGGAACTCGAGGCTCTGGGCCACAAATTCCTGACCGATCACTCGGACACGGAAGTCCTGCTGTACGGCTATAAAGCCTGGGGCTTGGACCTGTTCATCCGTCTGAATGGAATGTTCGGTCTTGCGATCTATGACCGCCACCGCAAGACGGTGGTCATCGCGCGCGATCGTTTTGGCGAAAAACCGCTGTTCTACGGCACCAAGACCGGCGCCTTGGCTTTTGCTTCCGAGATCACGTCGCTGCGCAAACATTCCGCGTATCGGGATGTTTCGCCGGCGAAACTGAGCCTCATGAAATTCTTCGCCCACGGGTTCTTCCCGGGCGAACACACGCCTTTCGAGCAGATCAAGAAACTGCCCGCCGGACACATGATGATCGTGAACGCCGCCACCGGCGCGCGCGAGATCAAATGCTACTGGACCTTCGGCATCGATCCCAACACGCCTTCCGGAACTCCCGACGATTGGGCGGCGGAGCTTGAATCCAAGCTGCGCAGGGCCGTGGTCTCGCGCATGGAAAGCGACGTGCCGCTCGGGATCTTCCTGTCGGGCGGCGTGGATTCCAGCGCGGTCTTGAGCTTCGCGAGCGACGCGCGCCCCGCCGCCAGCCTCGCGACCTTCTCGATCGGCTTCAAGGAGAAGAGCTACGACGAGTCCGCCTACGCCGCGCAAGTCGCCACGCATATCGGCAGCACGCACCACAGTGAGATTTGCGACCTCGGCGGCGCGCAGGCTCTGCTGCCGTCACTGCTCGCGCGCATGGACGAGCCGCTCGGCGATCCGTCGCTGCTGCCCACGTCGCTGCTGTGCGCTTTCGCGCGTAAACATGTGACGGTCGCGCTGTCGGGTGACGGCGGCGATGAACTGTTCGCGGGCTACGATCCCTTCAAGATGATCCAGCGCGCCGAGCTCTATGACAGGCTCATGCCGCGCCCGATCCACCAGGCCGTGCGCATGATGGCGGCGAGGCTGCCGCTGTCGGACACGAATATGAGTCTCGATTTCGTGCTCAACCGCGGGCTCATGGGCCTCAAGCGCCGCCCGGCGCTGCGCAACCCGGTATGGCTGGCGCCGCTGCAGGGCGAGGAGATCGAAGACCTGTTCCAGACGCGCGTCGGCGAGGAAGAACTCTACAGCGAAACGATCGCAGCCTGGGACGCGTCAAACGCGACCAACGCCGTCGACCGCGCCATGGAGTTCTACACGCGCTTCTACCTCACCGACGACATCCTGGTGAAAACCGACCGCGCCAGCATGCGCGTATCGCTCGAAGCCCGCGCGCCGTTCCTGGAGAACGAGCTCGTCGACTACGTGCGCCGTCTGCCGTGGCAGGTCAAACTGCGCGGCAATATCGCGGGCGGCTATACGACCAAATGGATCCTGAAGCGCACCCTCGCCCGCCGCCTGCCGCCGGACATCCTCGCGCGCAAGAAACAAGGTTTTGGGATTCCTTTGGCGGCCTGGCTGCGTGAATGGACGCCGCCCGAAAAGTATGTGCCCTTCGTGAACGACCTCGCCCTGCGCGCGCGCTGGGAGATGCACAAGAACCGCGCCCGTGACGATCGCCGCGCATTGTGGTGCTGGTTAGCCCTGGCGTACGGGCTCAATTGATCCGGTCGCGGCCCGCGAGATCGACGATGAGGCCGGCGATGGCGCCGATCAGCGTCAGGCCGAGTAAAACAAGCGACAGCGCGAAAGCCCCCGCTTCGTTTCCCCCGAGATAGCCGATGGCGCCGACGAGCGTGGCTTCGCGCACGCCGATGCCGGCGATGGAGACCGGCGCAAGCAGCACAATGGAGCTGAAACCCACCACGACGGTCCAGGCGGCGATGGAAAGCTCGATGCCGAGGCGCGTGCCGACGAGACCGGTGATCGCCACGCAGAGCGCCTGGAACACAAGGCCCAGGACCAGCGCATAAGACAGCCGGCCCGGCTGCATCGAGGCGCGGCGCCAGGCCGCCAACGACGGACCGAAGCGCCCGAGCCACGCGGGAACCGGCAACAGGATCGCGCCGGCGAGCACGGCGATGGCGCCGCCGAGCGCGAGGACCGTGGCCGCGACGATGGTTGGATCGAAGGCTGTCGCATCGATCCCGATCACCAGGGCCACCAGCACCAGAAGCGCGAAAATGCCCACGATCTTGTCCACGGCGACGGCCGCCAGGATGGCGCCGATATCGCCGCCTCTTTGCATACGCGCGAGACGCACGGCCTTGACCGCGTCACCGGCCAGCTGGCCCGGCAGCGCGACCCCATAGAGCACGCCGATCATGGTGAATCGCCAGGACTGCCATAGCGAAAGGTCCGGCAGGAAGACCTTGAGCTTCACCGCGTTGACGGCATGGGCCAGGAAATAAAGCGCGGCGGCCAGGGCGACGACGCCGGGGTCCAAGGACAGCGCGGCCGTTAACGCTTCGCCCAGCGGAATGCGCGCGATCACGAACCACAGCAGCCCGGCGCCGATGACGGCCTTCAGTGCAAACAGCAGAACGGGGCGCATGGTGGTTCTCATGGGTGAATCCGAAGCTTCAGTGTATTAGGCTGCCCACACCCAAACTACCACCCCTCGGCTTTTCCGATTTTCGTGACCCCGCGCCGCATCCTCTTCATCAACTACGAATACCCGCCCGTGGGCGGCGGCGGCGGCAATGCCATGCGCCATATCGCGCGTGAAATGGCCAGGCGCGGTCACGCGCCGTTTGTGCTGACGGCGGCGCAAGGACGCCTGCCGCCCATCGACGTGACCGACGGCGTGACGGTGCGGCGCATTCCGGCCTTGAGACGGCGCGTGGAGCGCAGTTCAGTGGCCGAGATGCTCGCTTTCATGGCCTCTTCGATGTTCGCCGCGCCGGGTTATGCGCGCCAGTGGCGCGTGGATGCGGTGATCGCCTTCTTCACCCTGCCCTGCGGCCCGACCGCCTCGCTGCTCAAACGCACCAATCGTCTTCCCACCATCGTCGCCTTGCGCGGCGGCGATGTGCCGGGGTTCGATCCTCTCACCATGAAGACCTATCACGCGCTGACCGGCGGGGCGATCAAGTGGCTGTGGCATGACGCGGACGCGGTGATCGCGAATTCCGAAGGCCTCGCCGATATGGCGCGCGCGCATGATCCCAGACAAAAGATCGGCGTGATCCCGCAAGGCGCGGACACGGCCGGCATCGCGGCGAAGACCGCCTACGGCGCGCGCGAGACCGTCGAGCTGCTCACCGTCGGGCGATTGGCGATGCACAAGGGCCTCGATGTTCTGCTCGCCGCCCTCGCCCAGCTCGCGCCCGATCTCTCCTGGCGCCTGTCCATCGTCGGCGATGGGCCCGAGCACGCGGCGCTCGGCGCACAGGTCTCGCGCCTCAATCTGAACGGCCGCGTGACGTTCAAGGGCTGGGCCGAGCGCGAGGCGCTGCCCGCGATCTATCGCGACGCCGATCTATTCCTGCTACCCTCGCGCGAGGAAGGCATGGCGAACGTGCTGATGGAAGCGATGTGCGCGGGATTGCCCAGCATCGCGACACGCATCGCCGGCAGCCGCGAAGCCGTGATCGACGGCGAGACCGGGTTGCTCACGCCGTCCGAAGACGCCCCGGCCCTGGCCCGCGCGCTTGAGGCCCTGATCCGCGATCCGGGGCTTCGCGAGCGCATGGGCCGCGCGGCGCGCGCGCGTGCCGAAGAAACCTACAGCTGGCCGGTGATTACCGATCGGTGGCTCGACATTGCCGAGCGCATCATCCAAAAACAGGGCGCATGAGTACAAGCGCCGCCCCTGATTTGGACTACAACGCCGTTTGGACCGGCGCGTGGGATGACATGCGCCGTTACGGG
>JADZAK010000245.1 GCA_020852595.1 Rhodospirillaceae bacterium | reverse complement strand
GCATGCCTAACCCTTTGATTTTGCTGGGCTTACGGGCCCCAAAAAGGGCGGTTTATTTCAAAGCCCCGGTTGCCCGGCGCATGAAAGTGTCCGGCCCCTTGGACCGGGACCCGGCCTCAGGCCGCGCCGGGGGGCGCTGCGGACGATGGCGGGACCGTACGCGTCATGAGCACGGGCAACAACGGGGGGTGAGATTCCCGCGTTAAGGCAGGCCGGTCTAAATAAGGGGCTTAGTTCAGGAACGCGGTGACGATCTTCACGAAACCGTCCGGATCTTCGAGGTAAGGGAGATAGGCTTGGCCCGACAGCACCTGAATTTTGGCGTTCCGCATGCGCTGCTGCACCGACGCGGCGACGGCGAGATTGTAGGGATCGTCGCCGGCGCCGACGAGAACCAACGTCGGCGCGTAAATCTCCGGCAGGCGCAGCGCCATGTTGAACGGACGGCGTTGACGCGGATGCGCGCCGAGGTCGGCGGGGTTCGCGCGCAAAATCGCCTCGAGCTTTTTGCGCGCGCCGCCGTTGCCGGGCCAGATGAAATAAGGATCGGTCGTGAGGACGTCGACGATTGAATCCATATCGCCTTTCACGACAACATCCTCGATGCGGCGCAGGCGTGCGACCAGCGCGGGCGTGGGCTGGTACCCGCTGATGGACGGCGAGACGAGCACCAGCTTGTCGATGGCTTCCGGCTGATCGAACACAAAGTCGACCGCGAGCCCCGCGCCGGCCGACGCGCCGATGATGTGCGCGTGGTCGAGCCCCGCGAGCTTCATCACGGCGTAAAGATCGCCGGTGGGCGCGTGCATGTCTTTTGCCGGCGGGGACTTGCCGTAGCCGCGCCGGTCGTAGCGCACGGCGCGATATTGTTTGCAGAGCGCCGGCCACACACCGTCCCACAGCGCGGCGTTGGCGAGGCCGTCGTGCAGGAGCACGAGACCCTGGGCTTTTTCATCGCCGCAGACTTCGTAGGAGATTTCAGCGCCGTTGAGGGTGGCGGTTTGCGCGGCGGCGTGTGCGAGCGACGGCAGCAGCGCCGCAATCAGCAGAAAGAAAAATCGCACGTTTGCCTCCCCGGCCAACGTGCGATTGTTTCACCTCTAACCTGGGAAGTGAAGGTTTACGCCGCCACCGGCGTATCCACCATGTCCGCCGCCGCTTTCAGGTCGACCGACACCAGCCTTGAGACCCCGCGTTCGGCCATGGTGACGCCGAACAGGCGGTCCATGCGGGCCATGGTCATGCGGTGGTGGGTGACGACCAGCACGCGGGTTTCGGTGATCTTGATGATCTCCGAGAGCAGGGTGCAGAAGCGGTCGACGTTGGCGTCGTCGAGCGGCGCGTCCGCTTCGTCCAGCACGCAGATCGGGGCCGGGTTGGTCATGAAGACCGCGAAGAGGAGCGCGATGGCGGTGAGGGTCTGTTCGCCCCCCGACATCAGGCCGAGGTTGCCGAGACGCTTGCCCGGCGGGCTGGCCATGATTTCGAGGCCGGCTTCGAGCGGGTCTTCGGCTTCGGTGAGCTCGAGATGCGCGCGGCCGCCGCCGAACAATTTGGTGAACAGATTGCGGAAGTGGCCGTCGACTTCCTTGAACGCCTTGGTGAGACGGTCGCGGCCTTCCTTGTTCAAGGTCGCGATGCCTTCACGCAGGCGAGCGATGGCTTGCACGAGATCGTCGCGTTCCGTGACGAGGCCCTGGATCTGCGCGGTCAGCTCTTCGCTTTCCTGTTCGGCGCGCAGGTTGATGGCGCCAAGATTGTCGCGTTCGGAGACGAGACGCTGAAGGCGCTTTTCGCCCTGTTCGAGGGTCGGCGATTCTTCGCCTTCTTCGAGCTTGGTGTGATTGCGCACCTCTTCCGGCTCGCACTGGATCTTCTCGCGGATGGTGGCGTCCACGACTTCCAGGGTCTGTTCGCCCTGGAGCACAGACCCTTCTCTACGAACGCGTTCTTCACGCGCGGCGGAGAGAGCGTGTTCGGCGTCCTTCAGGGTGCGGTCGGCGGTCGAGAGGTTGCTTTCGCCGATCTGCAAGGCGTCGGCGGCTTCGCGGCGCTGCGCTTCGGCGACCTGCAACTGGTCCATGAGGGCGTTGCGCTGTTCGGCGATCTCTTCCGGGCGCGCGGCGAGCACGGCGAGTTCTTCTTCTTCCGACACCAGGCGCTCACGCAGCACCTGGTCCTGCTCGATGCCCTGGTTCTTGCGCTGGGTCCAGGAGTCGGCCTCGGACGCCAGCACCTGCAGGCGGCGGGCGCGTTCCTCGGCCTGACGGGCGAGGCTGTCGTACTGGGCGCGGGCTTCCATCAGCTCCTGGCGGAGCTGACCGAGACCGGACGCCTTCGCTTCGGCTTCGGCGCGGAGTTCGGCGCCGTCGCCGAGTTCGGTGAGGCGTTCCTGCGCGCCGGCCACATGGGCGGCGGCTTCTTCCTGTTCCGCCGTCAGCTGCGCGCGGTTTTCGTCGAGCGCATTGATTCTGTTTTGCACGGCGGCGGCCTTCTGGCGCAGCTCACCCACAGAGTCGCGCGCACGGTTGCGCACATCTTCAGCGCCGCGCACGGCCTGGCGGGTGCTCTGCTCGTTGCTTTGCGCGGCGCCGATGGCGTCCTTGGCCTGTTCGGCGGCGGCTTCGGCTTCGGCGAGCGCGGCGCCGGAGTTTTCCATCGCGGCCTGAAGTTCACTCAAACGATTGCGCTGCTTGAGGCGCGTGGCGGCGGCGGACGGCGCCCCCGCGACCGCAACGTAGCCGTCCCACCGGAAGAGATCGCCCGCGGCGGTGACGAGACGCTGGCCGGGTTTGAGTTGATCCTGCAACAAAGTGCCGGTGTCGGCGTCATCGACGATGCCGACCTGCGACAGGCGGCGCGCGAGACGGCCGCCGGCCTTCACCACGTCGGCGAGCGAACGCGCGCCGTCCGGCAGAGGATGATGTTCGGCAAACGCCGGGAGTTCCATCCAGCGTTTCGGCGAGATGTCGTCGCCGGCGGCGGAGAGGTCGTCGCCCAAAGCCGCGCCCAAAGCGGCTTCATAGCCGGGTTCGACAGCGACGCTGTCGATGATCGGGCTCCAATCGCCGCCGGTCTGCGGTTCGGCGAGCAGGTCTTCGAGGGCCGAGGCTTCGGCCGTCAATTTGCTGTGCTCGGCGCTGCGGGCATGGAGCGCGTTGCGCGCGGCTTCGTAGGCGGCCTGCGTTTCAGAGCGCTGACGTTCGGCGTCTTCCCAGGCGGCACGCGCCTCCGCCAATGATTCTTCGGCTTCGCTGTAGCGCGCTTCCTCGGCGTCGATCTGCTCCTGCGGCAGGGCCTGAGCCTGCGCGGCTTCGAGCAGCTGCATGACGTCGGCGAGGCGGCGTTCCGCGCGCTGGCGGCGCATTTCGCCTTCGTTGAGCTGCTGGCGCGCGGCGGCGCGCGCGACATCGGCTTCGGACAGGCGCTTCTGGAGGAGGGTGAGTTCCTCTTCCACGACTTCCACGGCCTTGGCGGCGTTGACGAGCGCAACCCGCGTCGTCTCGCGCTCGTCTTCCTGCGCGGCGATGGCTTCGTTGATGTCCTGCTGCTCGTCCGAGATGCGGTTAAGGGCGGCGTCGGCGTCGGCGAGGCGCGCGGCTTCGCGGTTCAAGTCTTCCTTGATATGCGCGATGCGCATTTCGGCCGCTTCACGGGCGCGGGCGATGCGGGCGAGCTCTTCGTCCAATTTATCGCGGGTAATGACGAGGTGCTGCAGGCGCGCGGCGGCTTCGGCGTCGGTGCGGCGCAGGGCCGGCATGGCGCTGGCGGCTTCGGCCTGCACGGTCGCGGCATGGGCGGCGATGCCCGTCAGCTCGTTGACCTGGTTCTCCGTATGCTCGAGGCCTTCGCGGGCCTTGGCGAGAAGGGTGATGGCTTCTTCGCGCTTGATGGTGAGGACGAGGGCTTCGGCGGTGCGGATGCTGTCCGAGATGGTGCGGTAGCGCGCGGCCTGGCGGGCCTGCTTCTTGAGGCCTTCGAGCTGGGCTTCGAGGGCGGTGATGACGTCGTTCAGGCGCGCGAGATTGGTTTCGGCGGCTTTGAGGCGCAGTTCCGCTTCGTGGCGGCGGGTGTGAAGACCCGTAATGCCAGCCGCTTCTTCCAGGAGGTGGCGGCGCTGGGCCGGCTTGCCTTGAATGATTTGTCCGATACGCCCCTGGCTGACGATGGCGGTGGAGCGGGCCCCCGTCGCAATGTCGGCGAACAGGAGCTGCACGTCCTTGGCGCGCACGTCGCGGCCGTTGACGCGGTAGTTGGACCCCTTCTCGCGCTCGATGCGGCGGGCGACTTCGAGCTCGTCGGTTTCGTTGAACTGCGACGTGGCGCGGCGCTGGCTGTTGTCGAGATGCAGGGACACTTCGGCGATGTTGCGCGCGGGGCGGTCGCGGGTGCCGCCGAAGATGACCTCGTCCATGTCGCCGCCGCGCATCTGCTTGGCGGAGGTCTCGCCCATGACCCACTTCAGGGCCTCGACGAGGTTGGACTTGCCGCAGCCGTTGGGGCCCACGATGCCGGTCAGCCCCGGCTCGATGTGCAGCTCGGTTGCATCGACGAAAGACTTGAAACCGGAAAGCCGGAGTTTAGTGAACGTGACCAAGGTCGCCCCTCTCGAAACATCCGCGCCCCGCGCGCGGTCCTAGAAACTTTTATCTCTCTTTTTTGTCGTCCTCGGACTTGATCCGAGGACCCAGGGTCCCAAACGCGGGCTTCGCACTTCCGAACCCTGGATCCTCGCGTCAAGCGCGAGGATGACGGTCCTCTAAAGGACCGTCACTTTGCGTTCGCGATGGCCTTGTCGATGACCTTCGACATGGCTTCGAACGGCTGCGCGCCTTCCAGCTTCTCTTCATTGATGAAGAAGGTCGGCGTCGACTGGACCTTGTATTGATTGCTGGCGGTTTCCTGGACTTCGCGGATCTTGTTCATGATGCCTTCGTTCTTCAGGCACGCTTCGACCGCGGCGTTGTCCATGCCGGCGAGCTGCGCATAGCCTTTGAGAGGCTCCAGCGGGCTCGGCGAGCGGACCCACTCGGCCTGGTTCTTGAACATGAGATCGATGAGCACCTTGCCCTTGTCGCCCGGCGCGCAGCGCGCCAGCAGGGCGCCGCCGGCGGCGAGGCCGTCCAGGGGGAAGTCGCGGTACACGAACCGGATCTTGCCGGTGTCGATGTAGGCCTTCTTCAGCTCGGGATAGATATCGTCCTGGAAGGCTTTGCAGTGACCGCAGGTGAGCGAGGCGTACTCGATCACCGTGACCTTCGACTTCGGGTTGCCCTGGATGAACTCCCGGTAGACCGGCTCGCCGGCTTTCGCCGGGGCGGCCGCGGGCGCGGCGGGCTTGGAGTCGGCGGCCCAACTTTTAAAAGCGGGTGCCGCGACTCCGACGCCTGTGACGGCCAGCGCGGCCAGCATCAGGGCGATAGAACGTGAAACGGTCACTTTAGACCTCCCTCACAACATGATGGGGTTGAATACCAAGTACGACACTATTTGTGGAAAATTTAAGACCCACAGCCCTAAGCCCAAGGACCATCGCTCTTTTTTAAAAACCATCCACAGCGCCTCGGACGGGGGACAGACGGGGCCGCCGCGAGACTCGGGATTTTAGCCTAATTATTGCGGCGGCGCGGAGGCAGGGATTTTTGCGTGTAACGGGGAGGGGTGGCCCCCCACCCAAACCCTGCCCACGAGGGGGAGGGCTTTTGAGGGGATGGGATGGGGCGGCGGCCTTATTCCTTCGCGCGGCCCTCTGGCCGACCCTCTGGCCGACCCTCCGGCCGGCCGGGAGCTTGTGCCAGCAGCGCCTTCAGGGAGGCGTCGTCCAGTTCGATCATGTCCTGGATCTGGCAGCGTTCGGGGATGCCGGGGCCGTTGTCGACGATCACGGAATCCAAGGTGCAGAGGCGGCGCGCGGAACCCGAGCGCGAGAAGAAGCCGATGCCGGTGGCAAAGCGCAGACCCTGGCAGGGCGGGGTCAGCCGCACATGATAGGACTGGGTGCGCGAGGCCCAGAGGATGAGATTGGTGTTGTCGATCGGGGTCCAGTCGTAGAGGCGCGCGAAGAAGATGCACTGCGCCGGCGGCTGGTTTTTGGTGATGGCTTCGGGGGTGAGCGCGTCTTGCGCAAAAGACGGCACCGCGAGCCCGCCCATCATGAGCGCGGCCAAAGCACTTGCGTATAGCGTCGTCAAAACCCGCCTGTTCATACGCCCCTTTATCCCCACGTCCGGTCTGCGCTTTGAATCGGGCGAATGTAGGGCAAGCCCTTCGTTTTTCAGCCCTCTTGGCGTCAGAACGAGTAAACTAAAAAAGTCTGGAAGGCGAGTTGGTTGGCCGAGCCGCGCTGGCGGACCAGCGGGCTGCCGCTCGCGCCGCCGATGAGGCGCTTGTAGCCGACATTCGTCACGACCGCCCACTGGGAGGCAAAGATGTAGTTGGCGTTCACTTCGGCGCCGACATCCTTGAAACCCGACCCCGGATCGAAGGCCGGCAGGCCCGAGGCCGCGGACTGCGCCGGCGAGATCCCGAAGTAGGACCGCATGTAATCGCCCGTCGCCCAGGTGGACGAGACGTTGACCCCGAGCGCGACCGGCGCGGCCTGGAACACGGTGTAGGCGGCGTCGAGGCGCAAAGTCCCGCCCCCGTGCCCGTCGACGATGTCGTGCCGCGCGCGCGCGCGAAGACGCATCGGCCCTTGCGTGTAGGCGACGAAGGCGCCGAGCTCCATGCTGGTGCCGACGCTGCCGAGGCCGCGCAGGTCGGCGCTGACGTCCTCGTCGCGGCCGAAGTCGATGGAGACCGTGGGGCCGAAGCGCAAATTGCCGCCGCCGACCTCGCCGCCGTCGGCGTTGAGCAACTTCTTGAAGGCGATGATGCGCACTTCGTTGTTGTTCACTTCCACGAGATCGCGCCAGCGCAAGGACACCGCCGGGATGACGCCGATATGGTACCTGTCGTCGCCTTCATAATGCGGCGCGATGGAAGGGCCGACCCCGAGACGGATGTTGGTGATGTCCTGGGGCAGGAGATCGATGGCCGACTGCAGGGTGTCGGTCATGCCGGTCGCGAATTCGTTGAGGCTGAAGCTCTGGGCCTTGGCGGGACTGGATGCGAACAGCGCGCCCATGGCGAGAGCGAAAGCGGCACGCAACGACGTCTTGTTCATCGGATAACCCCTCTTATTTCCCGCCATTAACGCCTGGTGCGGGTCCGCAGTTCCACTGCCGCGCGAAGTTTTGCGAGGGCGTCGTCCAGGGTCGTGGGCGTTTCGCGGGGCACGACGGCGGGCGGCTCTGGGCGGCGCTTCGGCAGCGGCCCCTGGGCCACCTGCAAGGAGGCGACGGCGCCATAGCCCATGAAACCGTTCACGCGCGCGAGAATGGTCGGTGTCTTCAGATGCAGCAGCGTCGCCGCCGCGCCATTGGCGATGCGCAGGTGAAGCACGGCGCCGGCATTCCTGCCGCGCGGGAATTTGATCTCGATGGGGCAGGCGAAGGCCGCGAGTTCGGGGCCGACGATCGTTGGCCAGTGCGTGAGGATCTCGGCGGCGGCGAAGCCGCGTTTTCCCAAAGCCGGTTTCGCCGCGCGCGCCGACAGGCTGGCGATATTGATGAAGCCGCGCGCGATGCGCGGCGGCGGCGTGGCGGCGTCGGGAGGCGGCTTGCGGGCGGCGGACATGGGCCCGAGGATGGGCTAGGCGCGCGGGCGCAGCAAGACAGTTGAACGGGGGCGCACATCATTTCATGGTGCGGTTATGTCTTCTTCCCCGTCTCCCGGCCGTTCTGTTGCCCGAAAGACGCAGGCCGCGAACGCCGCGGATCTGCTGGCCTGGTACGACCGTCATAGACGTCGACTCCCGTGGCGCGCGCTTCCGGGCGTGACGCCGGACCCCTACGCGGTGTGGCTGTCGGAAGTCATGCTGCAACAAACCACCGTGACGGCGGTGAAACCGTATTTCGAGAACTTCCTCGCGCGCTGGCCGACGGTGTCGGACCTGGCGACGGCGAAGGTCGAAGACGTGATGACCGCCTGGGCGGGGCTCGGCTACTACGCGCGGGCGCGCAACCTTTATAAGTGCGCGGGCGCGGTGGCGTTTGAACATGCGGGCGCATTTCCGGACACGGAAGAGGGGTTACGCGCGCTGCCGGGCATCGGGCCCTATACGGCGGCCGCGATTGCCGCCATCGCCTTCGGCCGCCGCGCGGTGGTGGTGGACGGCAACGTCGAACGCGTGATGGCGCGGCTGTTCGCCGTCACGGACCCTTTACCGAAGAGCAAGCCGGCCCTGGTCGCACACGCGGGAAGCCTCACGCCCGATAAACGCGCGGGCGACTACGCCCAGGCCGTGATGGACCTGGGCGCGACGGTCTGCACGCCGAAATCGCCGGCCTGCGCGCTGTGTCCGTGGTCGGGCCCTTGCGCGGCGCGCGCGAAGGGCCTCCAGGAACAACTGCCGGCGAAGCGGAAGAAGGCCGGGACTCCGACGCGCTATGGGATCGCTTTTTGGATGGTGCGCAAGGACGGCGCGGTGCTGCTGCGCCGCCGCGACGCCAAGGGCCTGCTCGGCGGCATGACCGAGGTGCCCTCCACCGACTGGCGCGCGAAAAAGTGGACAAAAGCCGACACGGACGCCGCGCTGCCGTTTTCAAAGGGCTGGCGCGCGCTGCCGGGCACGGTGACGCACACCTTCACGCATTTTCATCTGGAACTCGCGGTGCTGGCGGCCGACCTCACCGATGCCCAGGCGAAAAAACTGGGCGACGGCGCGCTCTGGACCCCCTTGGACCACATCGGCGACGCCGGCCTGCCGAGCGTGATGGCGAAGATCGCGAAACATGCGATGAAG
>JADZAK010000244.1 GCA_020852595.1 Rhodospirillaceae bacterium | reverse complement strand
GTCACGACGACATTGATGTTCGCGGCGATGGCGGTGACGCGGCCCAGCCACAGCATCCACCCCGACGCGAAGCCGGCCGCCGGCCCAAACGCTGCGCCGGCGTAAAGAACCGGTCCGCCGGAGTCGCGAAAGTAGCTCGCGAGTTCGGCGAACGACAGCGCAATGGTGATGAAAAACAGGCCGACCGCGAGGAACAGCCACGACGCCCAGGCGCCGGTGGCCGCCGATACGGTCGCGGGCAGGACGAAGATGCCCGCGCCGATCATCCCGTTCAGCACCAGAAGCGCGGCACCGAATGGCGTTATCGCGCGCCGAAGCGCCGATCCATTTTTCGTCATGCTGAAGCGATTCCCCCTTCTCTCCAATCGTAACCCTTCTTTAAGACCCCCGGTCTAAGACGGGCAGGGTAGGGCTTCCTTTAAGAAGCCGTAAAGCAGGACAGAATGTTCAGCCTCTTGTTGATCCTCATGATCGGCTGCGCGGCGCTCATCGTCGCGAACGTGGTCTCCCAGGCCCGCCCGCCCGTGGACACGGGCCGGCGGTCCACGCTGGCCTAGCCGGAGCCCGGCCCTTAGCGGGCGAGTGTTTAAATCCGCCCCAGGTCCGGCGGCGTCTCGCCCACCCAGGCTTTCTTGAACAGGATCGTGTACTGCGTCGCCGCGGCGGTATCGCCGGCGGCTTTCGACGCTTGGGCGAGGGCATAAAGTACAATGCCGTTGTTCGGCGCGTCCTGCAGGGCGCTGCGTAGCGCCTCAATCGCTTCGTTCGTCTTGCCCGCCTTCAGCAGCGTGAGGCCCACGGCCTGGCGCACGGGGAAATCCCACACCGGCGGATCGAAGCTGCGCAGTTGATCCTGGATCACGGACGCATCGGTGAAATGTTTCACCGCCTCGTCCCACTTCTTTTCCGCGGCGGCGATGCGGCCCAAGGCCACGCTCTCGGCCAGTTGCAGCATCTGCGGCGTGCGTCCGCCGGACTGCATCATCCTGTCGAGGTCGGTCTCGGTGCGCAGCGCCGTCAGCACGGCAAGCTCCTTGCGCGCGGCGGCCACGTCGTTCTTGCGGACATAAGCGCTTGCGCGCGCATACAGATGCACCCCGCGCGGATAGATTGCCGCTTCCGCCGGCTCCGGCAGTTTCAGGAGTTCGTCGGGCGCGGCGAACTTCACCTGCGGCATCAATGCCGCGGCGAGATAGAAGTCCGGGCGCTGCACCACGCCGGTGGCGAGGAACGTTTCCAGCCGTTTGGCCAGCGAAAGGGCATGACGCGCGTCGCCCGCCATGCCCGCCGCGGCAAAAGCAAAATGCAGATTGTGGGCGTAAAGCTGATGGCTGTACACGCCGTCGGCGTTGTTGCCCGCCGCGAGATAAGCGTCGTCCACCTTCAGCGCGTCGAGATTGGCGTTGAGCGCCTCGATATAGCGCCCGCGCCGGTAATAGATATGCGCGGGCATATGCACGATATGCCCGGCCGCCGGCATCTGGGCCGCGAGAGTATTGGCGAAGGGCTCCGCCTTTTCCGGGCGCGGTCCGCTGTCCATCGCATGGATATAATAATGTATGGCGCCCGCGTGGGTCGGCGCCGCCCGCAGCGCGCGCTCCAGGGCCACCAGGGCCGAGGCGTTGCGCGGCGTCGGCAGTTTGCCGTTCGCGGTCCACCAGCCGGAGGTGCGGCTGTCGTTCAGCGCCGCGTCGGCGTGAAGGCTCGCGATGTCCACGTCCGTGGAAAACTGTTGGTACACCTTGAACATGGCGTCGGCATAAGCGGCGTTCAATTGATCGCGGCTTTTCTTGGGGTCATCCGAATAGCGCAGCGCCAGCGCGCCGATCAGCGCTTGTTCTCGAGATGTCGCGGCCTGCGCCAGCTCTTGCGCGCGTTTCATGGCCGCCATGGCCGGGGCGTTGTTCTCCTCCGGCATATCGGCGTTCAAGGTCGGACCCAGCGCGAGGGCTTCGCCCCAGGCGCACATGGCGCAGCTGGGATCGGCGGCGCTCGCCGCCCGGAACGACGCCAACGCCTCGCCGTAATTGAACGCATACACCAGCCGCAGACCCTGATCGAAGAAAGCTTGCGCTTGCGGGTTCGCGGCCGTGACCTTGAAGCTGTTGTCGCCGAGGCCTTTGAAGATCTGCGTGGCGGGCGCCGTATCGGCCGCGGCCGCCGGCGGAAAGAACATTCCAGAGAGAGGACTGTCGCCGCACATATTGCGCGCGATGAACGCGGGATCGAAGAGTTCGGAGAGCTCTGCTTCGGGCGCCGGCTTATGCGCCATGACGAGCCCAATAGCTGCGCCGGCAAGAAGGAGCGTTACGAAGCCGCGTGGTTTCATACGCAAACCGTAACCCGACTCGCCGGATGCACAAACCCGAATTTAACCGGAAATTTGGAGGGAACCCACTTTTTGAGACATGAAATTAAGCGGCACGTCTCGCAGGAGCAGGGCAGATGGCGCGCTGAAACTATCCGCCCGAGAAACTCTGCACCAGGCTTCCGACCAGCAAATACCACCCGTCCACAAGCACGAAGAAGATCAGCTTGAACGGCAGCGACAGCATCATGGGCGGCAGCATCATCATCCCCATCGACATCAGCACCGAGGCGATGACCATGTCGATGATGATGAAGGGCACGTAGATCAGGAACCCGATCTCGAACGACCTGCGCAGCTCCGAAATCATGAAGGCCGGAATCAGGGCCTGCAGCGGCGTTTCTTCGGGCGTGGCGACCTGCGGCACGTTCGCCATGTTCATGAACAAAGACAGGTCCTTCTCGCGCACATGTTTCATCATGAACTGATGGAACGGCTGCGCGCCGCGGGTGAAGGCTTCCTGCTCGTTGATCTGGCCGTCGATCAGGGGCTTCACGCCCGTATCCCAGGAGGCCTGGAAGGTCGGGGCCATGACGAACACGGTGATGAAGATCGCCAGCGACATCATCACGACGTTCGGCGGCGTGGTGTTGGTGCCCAGCGCGCGGCGCAGAATCGACAGCACGATCACCACGCGGGTGAAGCAGGTGACCATCATCAGGATCGCGGGCGCGATGCTGAGCACGGTCATCAGCAACAGGAGCTGGATGATGCGGCCCGTGGTCGAGTTCGGACCCGTCGCGTCGGTGGCGCCGAGATCGATCGAGAAGCTCTGCGCAAAAGCCGGAGCCGCGAAGACGAGTGCCGCGAGGCCTGCCGTCACAGCAAGCGAGAGTTTCTTGTCGCGGCTCATTGTTTCATCCATTGGCTAAAGCGGCTGGGGCCCGCGTCATCGGCGCCTTCGTTGGAAGGGGGGCCGCCCGGCGGCGCTTCTGTCGGCGCCATGGGTATTGACGCAGATGGCGTTGAAGCGGGCGCCGGGATGCCGCGCTCGATCACCTGGCTGGTATTCGGGCCGATCAATACGAGATGTTCGACATCGTCGCGGCGCAGGAGAACGGCTTTATGACGGCCGTCGATCATCACCGCTTCCACGGTGGCGAGGCGGCGTTTGCGGCCCAAGGGTCCGCGCAATCCGTCGCCGATCCCGAGACGCTTCAGGCCCGCCGACAGGCCCAGAATCAGCCCGAGGACCAGCGCGAGGCCCAAAAAGGCCTTGAGATAGAGGGTGAATTCCATGGATCGGTTAGCGGCTCTCGGTGACGAGGTGTTTCAGCGCCTGTCCGTAAGCGCTGGAGGCGGCATCCGCGCCGACCGTGCTGGTCAGCGCCGGCAGGTCGCCGAACTTTTCGTTGAGATCGCCGGTCAGCTTGTCGAGGCCGTTCAGCAAGGCTTCCATCGCCGGCACCAAGGCCTTGCGGTCGTCGCCCTCGAGAGCCAGCGCGGCATCGCACACCTGGCGGGTGCGCCCTTCCAGCGCCGTCAGCTCCACCACCCGGCCTTCGCCGAGAAGGCGGATCGCGGTGCCGATCAGCGAGTCCACCTTCAGGAGTTCGGCTTTCACCGTCTCGAGGTTCGTGGTGGCGTCGTCGGTCATGACTTGCTCCAGTTGAACGCGGGCGCCGTTTCGGAATTCACCCGGTACACGTAGGTCAGCACCTCGGCGACGGCGACGAAGGCTTCGGTGGGGATCTCGCTGTCGACCTCGACCGCTTCGAGGACCTGAACGAGGTCCGCATCGGTGCGCACCTTCACACCGGCCGCGAACGCGACCTCCAAAATCTTTTCCGCGAGATGTCCCCGTCCCGACGCCGTGATTTTCGGAGCGGATCCGTCGGCCTGTTCCTCGACGGCCACGGCGATGGTTTTAGGGGGCTCTCCGGTCATGCCAGGCAATATCTGCCTTCCGGCTTAATAAACACTTAAGCGCGGGCCGGCTTGATTTTGATAAAATTGTGTAAAATCAATTAGTTAACTTAGTTAATGAAGATTCATCAGTTGTTAAGGTCTCTAGGTCATTTTTGCCCAGTACCAAAGGGGACTGGCATGGACCTCAACAACCTCAAGCTTTTCAAGATGGCGCTGACGCGCATGGACTGGGCGGCCCAGCGCCAGAAGGTGCTCGCGCAGAACATCTCCAATGCCGACACCCCGCACTATCGCCCCCACGATCTGAAGCAGGTCAATTTCAAGGACGTGCTGCGCGGCCAGATGGAGCCTCATGTGAGCGTTTCGCGCACCGACTCCCGTCACCTGAAGGGCACGATCCCCGAGCAGGACCCGTTCCGCGAGAACTCCATCCGCAAGACGTTCGAAGAATCCCCGGACGGCAACCAGGTCATCGTCGAAGAGCAGATGCAAAAAGTGAGCGAGACGCGCAGTGACTACAACACCGCGGTTCAGCTCATGCAGACCCACATGAAGATGTTGCGCATCGCCGTCAAAGGCAGCGGCGGCGTATAACGGATTAGGCGGAGAATAGGCCATGGCTGTTGACGATCTCTCGGCAAGCTCGGAAATCGCCTCGAAAGGCATGAAGGCGCAGGCCACGCGTCTGCGTGTCATTTCGGAAAACCTGGCGAACGCGGACTCGACCGCGGAAGTCCCGGGCGGCGAGCCGTATCGCCGCAAGCTGGTGACCTTCCGCAATCAGCTCGACCGCGAACTGGAAGCCGACACGGTGAAGGTGAAGCGCATCTACAACGACCGCTCGGCGCTGACGTCCAAGTACGACCCGACGCATCCGGGCGCGAACGAGCAAGGCTATGTGCTGCAGCCGAACGTGAATCCGCTCATCGAGATGATGGACATGCGCGAAGCGCAGCGCAGTTACGAAGCCAACATGAACGTGATCGCGACCTCGCGCCAAATGGTCGCGAAGACTCTCGATCTCCTCCGCTAGGCTTAAAGGGCGCCGCATCATGGCAATCGATTTCGGTTCGGCCGTAAAGGCCTACGGTGAAGCCGCCAAGATCGCGCAGGGCGCGGCCAGCGGCATCGCGAAAGCCTCCGCCGCGACCTCGGGCGAGAACTCCTTTGTGAACATGGTCGCCGATCAACTTCAATCCGCCGCGCAGACCGGCCGCCAGGCCGAAGAGCTCAGCATGAAGCAGATCAGCGGCGAAGCGGACCTGAAAGACGTCGTCACCGCCGTCGCCAACGCCCAGCAAACCTTGGAAACCGTGGTCGCCGTGCGTGACAAGGTCTTAAGCGCGTACCAGGAAATCCTGCGGATGCCGATCTAACCAAACCTCCTTCTCCCCGTGCGCGCGAAGGCGCGCATCATTCAAGGGCCGGTTTTGCCGGCGCGGGAGAGGGTCGGGGTGAGGGTTTTGGAAGATGAATGAAGTTGAAGTCCTCGATATCGCGCGCGATGCGATGATGGTGATGCTGCTGGTCTCCGGCCCGATGCTGCTCGTCGGCCTGGTGGTCGGTCTGGCGATCTCCATCTTCCAGACTCTCACGCATATCCAGGAAATGACTCTCACCTTCATCCCGAAGATCCTCGCCGTGTTCGGCTCGATGGTCGTCTTCATGCCCTGGATGCTGCGCGAGCTCACCGAATTCACCCAGCGCATCATGGATAAGATCGTCCAGCTCGGCTGATGTCCTCCCTCTCCCTCTGGGAGAGGGCTGGGGTGAGGGGGATAAGTGACTCTCAACGACTACCTCGCCATCAACGTCTTCCACTTCCTGCTGGTCTTTGCCCGCCTCGGCATCGTGTTCCTGATGCTGCCCGGCATTTCGGCCGTTTACGTGCCGATGCGCATCCGTTTGATCCTCGCGGTCCTTGTCGTGGTGGTCATCCTGCCGCTGGTCGCGAGCACCTTGCCGCCGCAGCCGACAAGCGCGGCCGAACTCGTGTGGCTCATCGTCTCGGAAACCCTGGTCGGCGGCTTCATGGGCGCGCTGATTCAGATCACGATGTCCGCGCTCGAACTCGCCGCCTTCATGATCTCGAACGCCGTCGGCATCACCAACGCCATGATCGACGATCCGGTCACCGAAGAGCAGACCAGCATCGTCACCGGCTTCCTGTCGTTGATCGCGGTGGCGCTGATCTTCATCACCGGCACGCACCACTTCATCCTGCAGGCCATCGTGGAGAGCTATACCCTCATGGTGCCGGCTTCGCCGCTGTTCACGGGCGATATGCTGCAACTCGGCGCGCGTCTGCTGGATCAGGCTTTCGCCATGGGTCTGCGCCTCTCGGCGCCCTTCATCGTTTACGAAATGGTCTTCCAGATCACCTCGGGCGTGCTGGCGCGGCTTTCGCCGCAACTCAACGTCTTCTTTGTCGCCGTGCCCGGCAAGATCGTGGCGGGCATCGCCGTTCTGATGGTCAGCCTTCCCGCCCTCATGCTTCTGTTCATGAAGTTCCTTGAAACCAACATGGTCAACTTCCTGAGGTAGGCCATGTCCGAGGACAAAGACGCAAAGACGGAAGAGCCTACGGCAAAGCGCCTTGGCAAGGCGCGCGAAGAAGGCAACATCCCCGTCTCGCAGGAAGTCAAAAGCGTATCCATGCTGGTGGGTGTGCTGATCGTCGTCGGCATCCTCGGGCCGTGGGTGGCGCGCGATATGTCGCAGTACCTGCGCGTGTTCCTCGAACGCCCCGAAACGATCTCGCTCGACAACGATGCGGTGGGGCCGCTGTTCGTGCAGATCCTGTGGCGGATCGGCGTGTTGCTCGCGTTTCCCGTATTCGTCCTCGTGATCGCGGCCTTCATCGGTACGCTCGCGCAAGTCGGGCTGGTCTACACGCCCAAGAAGATCGAGCCCAAGATAGAGAACATCAGTCCCATCGCCGGCTTCCGGCGCTTGTTCTCGCTCCAGTCGTTGATCGAAGCCGGCAAGGCGGTCATCAAGATTGTGCTGATCAGCGCGATGGTGGGTCTGTTGATCGTTCCCACCATCGAAAGCCCCGACTGGCTGATGGGTCAGGACGTGCGGACCACGCTCAGGGACATCCACCATCTGATGGTCATGATCTTGTTCCTGGTGGTGCTGGTGATGGGCGCGTTGGCGGCGGCCGACTACATCTACCAAAACTGGTCGCACAAAGAAAAACTCAAGATGACCAAGCAGGAGGTCAAGGACGAGCACAAGGAGGCCGAAGGCGATCCGAAGGTGAAGGGCAAGATCCGCCAGCTCCGCCTCGAACGCCATCGCCACCGCATGATCGCCGCCGTCCAGAAGGCGTCCGTGGTCATCACCAACCCGACCCACTTCGCGGTCGCGTTGCAGTACGATGTCGACAGCATGGCCGCCCCGGTCGTCGTCGCGAAGGGCGTCGATTTCCTGGCCAAGCGGATGCGTCAGGTGGCCGAAGCCCATGACGTGCCCATCGTCGAGAACCCGCCGCTCGCCCGCGCCCTGCACGCCGCCGTCGAGGTTGATCAGGAGATTCCGGCGGAGCACTATAAGGCCGTTGCCGAAGTCATCGGCTACGTCATGCGCCTGAAGGGCAAATTTGCAAAGTGAGTCAACTTTGGTCGCGGCGGCCGTTCTCGCCGGCGTCCTTGTTTTGCTCGCGCTCTTGGGCGTGATCTGGCGCGCCCGCAAGGCCTCCAAGGGCCGTATCGATTCCCGCGTGCTCGATATCCTCGTCGCCTCGTCGGCCGCGCCCCGCCTTGTCACGGCGGGCGAGGGGCGGGTTATCGCCGCCAATCCGTCCGCGCGTGACTGGCTGGGCGATTTGCCGCCGCTCGAACTCCTGTCACGGGACGCCGCCCGCGATTACGCCGGGGATGAAGCCGTCGCCCGTCTCCGCCAGGCGGCCATGACCAACCTTGCCGCCGCCGCGGAAGTGCCGCTGCAAGGCGCAACCGATGAAACGGAATGGTTCGATGTCACGGTCCGGCCGATCGGCGAGGGGTATCTGCTCTGGGACGCGGTGGACATCACCGCCCGGCGCACTATCACCGATATCCTCAATCAGGAACGCCAGGACCTCGCCGACTTCCTCTATCTCCTGCCCGGCGGCATCTACTCGGTGGACGTCGACGGCACGTTCCGCTTCGTCAATCAGCGCTTCGCCGATTGGCTTGGGTATGATGTCGATGAACTGAGCGCCTTCAAGCTCGACGACATCATCGCCGGCTCCAACCGTCCGCAGCCGGACGGCGAATGGCAGGGCGAGGTTCATTTCAAAACCCGCGCCGGCGAAACGATCACGGCCCTTCTCCTGCAATCCACCTATGACGATGCCGGTGTCACGCGCACCCGCACGCTGGTCGTGCGCGACGGTATGCGCCGCGAACCGCCCGGCGCGTCGGGCCGCATCGCCTACGAGCGATTCCGCGCGCTGTTCGACGCCGCCCCCGTGGCCATTGCGATCTCCGACGCCGATGGAATCATCGTCGATTGCAATCGGGCCTTCGAAAAGCTCACCGAGCAGCCGCGGGCCGGCTTGATCGGAAGCCCCTTGCTCGAGCGCGTGGTCGACGACGATCAACGCACCTTCGCCGGCGAACTCGACCGCGTGCTGACCGGCGAAAGCGCAGGCAGCCATGTGGATGTGCGTGTCAGCGGTGCGGGCGTCTCGCAGACCTCGGTCTTCGTCGGTCCGATGTCGGCGCCGGGCGATACCGAGATCGAAGGCGTGGTCGCCCACTTCATCGACGTCACCGAGCAGAAGGAACTCGAAGTCCAGTTCGCCCAGGCCCAGAAGATGCAGGCCATGGGCCAGCTCGCGGGCGGCGTCGCCCACGACTTCAACAACCTGCTCACCGCCATGATCGGCTTCTGCGATCTTTTGCTCCAGCGTCACGGCGCTGGCGATCCGTCCGTCGCCGATATCATGCAGATCAAGCAGAACGCCAACCGCGCGGCCAATCTCGTCCGCCAGCTGCGGGCTTTCTCGCGCAAACAACCGCTGCAGCCGAAGGACCTCAACGTCACCGATGCGTTGATGGAGCTTTCGCATCTCCTCACACGCCTTATCGGGGAGTCCATCGAGTTCAAGCTGATCCACGGCCGCGATCTCGGCCTTGTCCGCGTCGATCCCGGCCAGTTCGACCAGATGATCATCAATCTCGCCGTGAACGCCCGCGACGCCATGCCCGGCGGCGGCACGCTCACCATCACCACCGGCACCGAGGTCTTCGATCAGCCGACCCAACTCGGCGCCGAACAG
>JADZAK010000243.1 GCA_020852595.1 Rhodospirillaceae bacterium | reverse complement strand
CCATGGGCGCGGCGCCCCGGCGTGCGAGGGCGGCATCGAAAGCGTCGGGATTTTCCCGGATGAATTTCAGGTCGTGCATGGGAATGGCTTATACGGGGAGAGCGCCGTTTCGTCCACTCGGGGATGACCAATTTCAAACGGTTAGGGGCGCGAAAGAGTGCGTCCTAAACCCAAATTGTCGCCCCGGCGAAAGCCGGGCTCCAACGATCGGTGTGAACGCTGCCCCATGGGCCCCCGGCCTTCGCCGGGGCGACAAGGGGTGGATGAGGCCGCTTAGGCCTCGTTGAAGTCCGTATCGTCCCCGCCGGCTTCGCTGCCGTCGGCGACGATGTCCTCGGGCTTCTTCTCGACCATCTTCGCGAAGACGATCGAGATTTCGTAGAGCAGCAGCATCGGGATCGCGAGGCCGAGCTGGCTGATCACGTCCGGCGGCGTGACGACGGCCGCGAAGACGAAGACACCGATGATGGCGTAGCGGCGTTTATCCTTGAGCGCCTTGGAGCTGATGATCCCGACCCGGGCCAGGAGCACCAGCAGCACCGGCATCTGGAAGGCGATCCCGAAGGCCATGATGAGGGTCATGACCAGCGAGAGGTAGTCGCCGATGGCCGCTTCCAGCTGGATGGGCAGCGCGGTTTCCGCCGCCGTGGTCTGGAAGCCCAAGAGGAATTTCCAGGCCAGCGGCATGACCATGTAATAGACGAGCGAGGCGCCCATCACGAACAGGACCGGACTTGCCAGGAGGAACGGCAGGATCGCCTTCTTCTCGTGTTTGTACAGGCCCGGCGCGATGAAGGCCCACATCTGGTTGGCGAAGATCGGGAACGTCACGAAGATCGCGGCGAAGAAGCCGACCTTCAGTTCGACCAGGAAGCCCTCGGCCAGGTGCGTATAGATCATGCGCTGCGTGCCGCCGTACTGGTGCATGGCGTCGGCGTAGGGCTGCATGAGGAAATTGTAGATGTGCTGCGAGACCGCCATGCCGGCGAAGAAGGCGAGCAGCAGCGCCACCACCGAATAGAGCAGCCGCTTGCGCAGCTCCATCAGATGGTCGAGCAGCGGCATGGTGTGGTTATCCGGGTCGTCCGCATTGGAGACCTGGGTGCTCGGGACCTGCTTGTTCATGTGGCCGCCGGCGGCTTTTGTTCCGCAGGAACGGCTTCGGCCGGCGGTTCTACGGCTGCAACGTCGGGCGCGCCCGGCGTCGCGACGCCTTGATCGGCGGGCTGGGTCTTCTTATCGGGATCCTCAAGCGCGGAATTCACTTCCTTGGCGACCTCGCCTTGGGGGTCGATGTAGTTCGTCACATGGTCGACAAGGCTGGTCTGGGAGAACTTCTGGACCTGCTTGCGCACCTCGTCCAGTTCAGCCTCGCGCAGCATTTCGTTGAAATGACCCTGGAACTCGGACCCGAGGTTCCGGACTTTCCGGATGGCCTTGGCGAGCGTGCGCATGGCCGTGGGCAGTTCCTTCGGCCCAAGGACCAGAACGGCTACCAAGCCGATGACGAATAACTCGGACCACGCGAGATCAAACATAGAGGAGGTCCGTTCCTTCCTTGAGCGGGCGTCCCTCCCGAGGGCGCCCGCCGAACGTCCGTATTAGACGGGGTCTTTTTCCTTGGAGGTCGCATTGCCCTCGATGGTCGTACGAGAGGCGGTCGGCGTCTCGTCGTCATCATCCTTCATGCCCTTCTTGAAGGACTTAATGCCCTTGGCCACGTCGCCCATGATTCCGGAAATCTTGCCGCTGCCGAACAGCAGAAGCACGACCACCAGGACGATGACCCAATGCCAGATGCTACCGAAACCCATGGCTCAACAACTCCAATGGCTTAGCGAAGGAAGCTCACCTTGCATCATCGCAAAAAGGGCCCCCACCCGCAATATCGATGCCCCTATCTAAGAGGGCGAACCTTTAAATACCAGCACCTTACGCGTTTTTATCTTCGCCTTCCGCGGGTTCGGCGCCGGTTTCACCCCCCTCGTCGCCGCTCATCAGCGGCTCAAGGGCTTCGTCGGACTCATCCGTATCGAACAGCAGGGTGTCGCTGCCGCGGGTGGCGTAAGCCATACCGCCACGGCTATCGAGCAGGCCCGCCGCCCGCAGTTCGTCGATGCCCGGGAGGTCCTGGATGGATTCAAGGCCGAAGTGATCGAGGAAGGCGTTGGACGTGCCCCACATGACGGGGCGGCCCGGGACCTGCTTGCGGCCGCGCGGCTTGATCCAGCCTTCTTCGAGAAGGATATCGACCGTACCGGTGGACACGACCACGCCGCGGATCTCTTCGATCTCGGCGCGGGTGACCGGCTGGTGGTAGGCGACGATGGCCAGGGTCTCGATGGCGGCGCGCGAGAGCTTGCGCGGCACCAGCTTTTCGAGCCGCAGGCGCTCGGTGACGTCCGGGGCCGTGCGGAACGACCAGCGGCCGTTGGCCTGCAGGAGTTCCACGCCGCGGCCTTCGTAGTAGCGCTTCAGGTCTTCCAAGAGCGCCGGGATGTCCGCCTTCTCGCCCAGACGCTCGGCGATGGCGCGTTCGGTGACGGGCTCGCTGGAGGCGAACAACAGGGCTTCGAGAACGCGCAGGTCCTCGGCCATGCGGGCCTGACGGTCGGCGTCCTGTTCGGCCACCTGTTCGGCGACCGCTTCAGGCATGACGGGAAGCGCGCCGGACTCATCGGCCTCGGCGCGGGCCTGAACCTGATCTTCGTCTTCGTCTTCGTCGTCTTCTTCCTCGTCGTCGCCGTTCATCTGCTCGGTGTCTTCGTCCTCTCCGTCGGCCTCTTCGCCGTCATCCTCATCGGCGTCGTCATCGTCGTCCGAATCCTCGTCATCGAAATCGTCGTCGTCCTCATCGACGGTTTCGTCGTCGGCCAAATCTTCATCGGCAACGTCTTCGTCGCGGGCTTCGGGAGCCGCCGAAAGCGGACGCAGGCCCTGTTCCGGATCTTCATCCAGAGCGGGCGCGGAAAGGTGATCGGTATCCATATTAGTCATTGGCAGCAGGCCGGTCCGCAGGTTTCAAGTAAATGGGTGAGTAGGCGCCGCCGTCCTGACGGAGGTCGGCCTTGCCCTGACGCACCAGCTCGAGCACGGCGATCAGGGTGGTGGAAATCGCCGAACGGCGCATGAGGGGACGGCGCTCGCCTTGCGGGAGGAACGCCTTGAGGTCGGTCCAGTCCGGAACGCCCGGCAGAATTTCCTTAAGACGCGCGATCGCTTCGTCGATGGAGTAGAGATCGAAGGCCTCGATTTCAAGCGCCTTGATGTTCTTCTCGCGGTGCTGAGAGCCGTAGGCGCGAAGAAGGTCGTACAGCGTGATGTCGTAGACCGTGCGGTAGGTGATCGGCAGGCCTTCGGTGACGCCGCGCGGGAAGAAGTCGATGCCGCGGCGGGGCAGTTCGAACAGCTTGCGGCCGGCTTCCTGCATGGCTTCCAGACGGCGCATCTGGAACTTGAGGGCTTCGGCCATTTCCTCGGCGGTCGGTTCGACGCCGGACTCTTCCTTGGGCAGGAGGAGCGTGGATTTCAGGTAGGCGAGCCAGGCCGCCATGACCAGGTAATCGGCGGCAAGCTCGATCCGCAGCGCATCGGCGCGGTTGATGAAGGCCAGGTATTGTTCGGCCAGATGCAGGATCGAGATGCGCCGCAGATCGACCTTCTGCGTCCGCGACAGCATCAGCAACAGGTCGAGCGGCCCTTCAAAGCCATCGACATCGACGATCAGCGCCTCGGCGGCGAGCCGTTCCTCGACGATGCTGCGCGGTTCGGCCTCAGACATGCCCCCGT
>JADZAK010000242.1 GCA_020852595.1 Rhodospirillaceae bacterium | reverse complement strand
GGGCAGAACTGGGAGGGAGAAACCATCCGCGGCATCGACATCAGCTTGAGCTCGGCCTTCCCATTCGGGCACGGGCTTTGCTCGTCAACGGCGTTACTGAGGGATGCGGCATTGGCTCCCGCTGCAAGGATCAGGGATGCCGTAAGGACGACTGCCGCCAGCTCCGCTACAAGGGACGACTTTGAATTGCACTTCATGAATACCTCCTCCATCGGAAACGTCCGGGAAGAACCGAATCCATGTCTTACAAGCCGGTTCCTGACCCGGGTTGTTCGCCGGGCGAGATAGGAATGGATGCGTGGGGGTCAAGAGGGTCTCCAAAAAAATTTCAGGGGCTCCTCTTGACGCGGAAATACCATTTCCTAATTCGCTTCCAAACTGGCGCACCGGGCCTCCCCCGCGTGCCGTTGTTGTCCTAATCATGGGTGGCTCTATGAAAAGGTTTCAATGCAGTTACGTTGCGAAGGATCGGCCTGAGTCCATGCAAGTCTGGGCGAAGGATGCTCAGGAGGCGGTCTGCGCGGCCTTGGAACAGCTTGGCGAATCCGAGTACCGGCGCATGGAGGTCTCCGACGAGCACGGTTTGATCTATTTCCGTCAGGGCCCTTCGCGCTGCGTCCCTGCTTTCCGGAAGTTCGTGAGAACTGTCCCGCCGTACGTCGCGAGCTCGAGCATCGACATCCGCCCGAACGTCCCCGAAAATTCGAACCAGGACATCCATCGGCTGGCGTCGTAGGTTTGGGGCGCCGCTGATCTTGTCCCAGGTGCACGGAGTAAAGCCTGAGTTCGTTTGCGAGGTCCGCTTCCCGACATGAACGGCCGAAGGTCTTCTGCGCCGCACGGCATTCGAAGGCCTGCGCGGGAGTTTTTTCGCGCGGCGGAATCGCAAGTTCCGCGATGATAGGAGGGCAAGTCCTACTCACAAAAAAAATTTGCGCCGCTAAATATTTGTGACGTACGCAAAAATAGTTCGCACGAGTTTACCTTTTTCACCTCCCCCTCTTGACAGTTCTCGAACCGATTTTAGCTCCCGGAAATCGGCCATAACTTTGGAGGGACATCATGTCATTGAGAGCTTTGCTTATCGGTTCTGTTTTGGTGTGCAGCGCGTCCGCGGCCTATGCGGAATGCTTGTTCGAGCCGCGCATTCCAACATCCCGTTATGTCATCAACGGCGCCCAAGTATTCGACAAAGAAACGAAGCTTACCTGGCAGCGGTGTAGCCTTGGCCAGAAGTGGCAGGAAGGCGCCGGCTGCGTCGGCACGCCCCAGGATGTCTCCTGGGCGCAAGCGAAGAAGATGGACGGCACGTGGCGCCTGCCGACGAAAGACGAGCTGTCGAGCCTTGTTTCAGACGCCTGCCTGCGCAGTGCGAATGCCGAAGCGTTTCCCGGCTTCACGCTGCAGCATCCCACGTATTGGAGCAGCACGGAAACCGCTCCAGGTCTCACCTGGACGGTGAACCTGACCAGCGGTCATGAATTCAACGCGCTTCAAACCTCGTCGAACAATGTCCTGCTTGTGCAGGGCCAGCAGATCGCATCCAACGCTAAGTAATGCGCGGCGGGGTTGCGCTTTTTCCGCACAACCCCGCTGATACTTCCGACAATCGCAACGAAAGCTATCCGACGGTCTCGGGCATTTTCAGGAGGGGACTCTTCAGCATGACGCTGACAACGCTCCGATAGAGATCGAGGGGCTCTCTTTCGTTGTCGCATGCATCCGTCACAGGCTGATACCGCCGCCGTTCAAGGGCACTATGGACATCGCCGGCCGTTACGCGGGCGCCCGTATCCCGGCTGATCGCCCGCGCCAATCGCAATTCTTCTACCATCGTCGCGCGATGACCTTCGCATTGCTCTGCGGCAGCGACGGCGAGCAAATAAGGATGTGACTCGATGTCCGTGCCGGCATGAGCCGGAGTGGCCATGACCATGAGCGTGAGTGCAGTTAGAAAAACAGTTCGCAATCCCATAGCAACCTCCATTGCAAAAAGCTCTTGCCTCCTTCAAAGCGAGCCCGCGGGAAAAAATAGGAAATGCCGGCGCGATTTCAACACGGCTGCGGGGGACTTGACGGCGAACGCGCCGTTCCTAAATCGAGTCCGCCAAGCCCCCTGCCTTGGCGGACGGCCCGACCCTGAGGACGAGCCGCTGCGGACCAGAGTTCAGGTGGTTCGCGGGAGGTGCGCGGCGATGAAGGGTGTTTCATTCGCGGCCTATCCCCCTCCTGGCCGCGCGGTGCCCCGCCCCTTGGCACCCACCCTTCCGCTCGTGCATGCGGCGCGCTCTTCAGGGTCGGTAGCCTTCACGCTGCCTTTTGCGTCTTCCCCCACTTGACCGCACCGCGGCCGAAATTATCTCGCCCCACGGTCAGATGTTTCGCCGTCTCGGGTGCCGCAGACGATCTACATGAGACGTGCCTGCGGAGGGTGATACGTCGTTCACATCATCATTGGAGGGATTCTCGATGTTGAAGCAAGTTGTCGCCGCGTGCGGGTTCAATGCGGCCTTGATCGCGCCGGTTCTCGCCGCCGCGCCCACCTGCGATCCCCAGCGCAACCCGATTCCGTCAACCCGTTATGAAATGCGGGGAGCCGAAGTCCTCGACAAGGAAACAGGCCTCACCTGGCAGCGCTGCAGCGTGGGCCAGACTTGGAATGAGGGCGAAGGCTGCACCGGCACGGTGGAGGAATTTAACTGGCAGAACGCGAAGAAACAGGCGCGGCGCGGATGGCGCCTGCCGACGCGCGACGAGCTGGAGACGCTGATCTCCAGAGCCTGCTCGCCGTCGATCAATCCAGAAGCTTTCCCGGGCGTTGACCCCGTGAAGCTCTGGTATTGGAGTTCGACGCAGGATACGAGCGGCCTTGCCTGGCTCGTCCAGTTTGGGGGCGGCGCCACGTTCAACGGCTATCAAACCGCCCCCAACGCCGTTCGCCTGGTCAAGGAGGCGAAGTAGCCTAAGGGGTTCGGGGCGGACGCATTGACGTCTGCCCCGCCGCTCGCGGCCGGGCACACGCCCGATTAAATCCTTGTCAGAGCGATTGCAGCCGCCGCGCGAGTCACCCACTCTCCCGCCCGAGACCTGAACCCCCAATTTGAAAGGCAAACAACAGAGATCCAAAGGACAGGTGCCCCATGCAACTCTCTCAATTCGCCGGCAAGAAATGGCTTGCCGTTCCGGCCATGGCCCTCGCTCTTGCAGTGCCAGTCGCCCTCTTTCCCACCGTGATCGGCGCTCAGACCGCCGCACCGACCACAGAACTCAGCCTCGCGCCGCTTGTCGCGAAGGTCACCCCCGCCGTCGTCAGCGTTGCAACACGCGGCAAGTCCACGTCGGCTGAGGCCAACCCGTTTTTCAACGATCCCTTCTTCCGCCGGTTCTTCGAAGCGCCGGAAGGCGGAGTACAGCCACGTCCGCGCACGGGCGCCGGCTCGGGCGTCATCGTCGATGCGCGGCGCGGCTATATCATCACCAATCATCATGTCATCGACGGCGCCGACGAGATTGCGGTGACGCTGAAAGATGGCCGCGAATTCACGGCCAAGAAGGTCGGTTCCGACGAAGGCACGGATATCGCGCTGCTACAGATCGACGCCAAGAACCTTGTCGATCTTCCGGTGGGAGATTCGGCGAACCTCCGCGTCGGCGATTATGTGATTGCTATCGGTAACCCATTCGGTCTCGGCCACACCGTGACCGCGGGCATCGTATCGGCGCTGGGACGGTCTGGCCTCAACATCGAGGGATATGAGGACTTCATCCAGACCGATGCGTCGATCAATCCCGGCAACTCCGGTGGTCCTCTGGTCAACATCCGCGGTGAGATCGTGGGCATCAACTCCGCCATCATCGCGCCGTCGGGCGGCAATGTGGGCATCGGCTTCGCCGTGCCGTCGCAGATGATGAAGTCGGTAATGGACCAGCTGATCGAGCATGGCGAAGTGAGCCGCGGACAGATTGGGATTTCGATCAGCAGCCTCAATCCCGCCATGGCCTCGAATCTTGGCCTCTCGGTGAATGAAGGCGCCCTGGTCAGTTCTGTCGTGAAAGACAGCCCGGCCGACCGCGCTGGCATCAAGGCGGGTGACGTGGTAACGGCCGTCAATGGCTCGCCCATCCGCGATGCGACGGCCCTCCGGAACCGCGTAGGCCTTTCGCGCACCGGCTCCACCGTGACCCTTTCGGTCTTACGTGACGGGCGCAGCCGCGACATTAAGGTGACGATCGGCAAGGCGCCGGAAAGCGAGGTCGCGTCAGCGGAGGATGCGGAACTACGTCCGGCCCTCGCCGGCGCGTCCTTTGCGACGGCGGACGGTAGGGTCAAGGGCGTGAGCGTCACGGCCGTCGCAACGGGGAGTGCGGCCGAACGGATCAATCTTCGGACCGGCGATATTATCGTCTCTGTGAACCGCAAGCCGGTTGAGAATGTGCGCGACTTCTATGCAGCCTTGAAAGGTTCCTCGCGGCAGGCGGTGCTGTTCGTCAAGCGCGGTGACAACGACGTGCTTATCGTCCTTCCTTAGCGCTTAAGAGCGGGCGGGTTCGCAACCAGCGGCCCGCCCGCTCTTTTTACGTTTCAATCGGGGAAGAATTGCTTATTTCTTTTTCTTGCGGGAGACGCTCTTTCTCGGGGAGACTCGCGCGACACCGATGTCACCGGATTTGAAGCCTGTATGCCGATGCACGCTTTCATCCGCGTTGAGGCTCAGTTTGAGAAGCTCTCTGACGGCTGCGGCACGGCTGGGCATGCGTGACTGGAAGCGCCAGTCGTCGATGGCGGCACTCTCTTCCTTCGTCAGCATGATTTGCATTCGTTGATTGCGAACCGGGGAATCCATTTACGTTCTCCGCCGCGAGTTACCTGGCGGGCTCGCGGGAATGGACCAGCTTGAGCGCGGGAGACTTGGTAAAACGCCTTGCGCAGTCCCAACGCTCCCGAATATCGGCAAGAATGCGCCTGTATCCTTTGAGCACCCGCAGGCGCTCGCGCGCGATGTCGTATTCCATTCCGGGAGGCTACCGGTACGCCACATCGATTTGAAGTGCTATGTAGCCGCCTGCGACTTCGATAGCCCGGTTCAATAGCCTGCTGCGAGTATCTTCCGTCGCCGCACCTTGATCGCGCAAATTTACCCAAAACGAAAAAGTGAGGAAACGACACAAGGGGCATCCTGATCGCCATTCCTACCTGAGCTGACTTTCGCGCTCATCCGTTGGCTCGCAACGCTTGGGCGGTACGGAGCGCACCACACGGCACCATGCTCTCCACCTGCGTGTCAGCGACCGTGCCACTTACGCCCTGGGACTCGGCCCTTCCTTTTTGATATGGGCTTCGCCGTGTTCGGCGCGGCGAATATATTCAGCGGCCCGGTCCAACAAAACCTTCGATGCCGGGCCACTGCCCATCGCTCTCGCTGTGGCGGCGAGCTGGCTGGCGCGTTGCCGCCAATTATATGCGTCGACAGCAGAAGCGTCTCTTGTGTGTTTCTGCTCCATGGCTTCCCGCTCCGGTCGGGTCCGGCAAGATTATTTACGGCGAAACGCGCTGGCAAGATCGAAGCGTTTCGTTGCGACTTGAGTAGCTTCCGCCCCTCATCCGGTGCACCTGAGGCCAATCAAAAGGGCACGATGGCGCTCTCTGTCGCCCTGCCTTGACGGGCTGTCCTGCGGTCCAAACCCGGTCAATGTGATTGCTCGCCTTTCGGGAATGCTCCTGGCCGCCCTCGCCATGCAGTTTGTTTTCGATGGTCTTCGGGAAAGCAGGCTATTTGCCGCGCTGCGCACCCCTTGAAATTTCGCCGGCAATTCCTAGCTCCTCCAAAATCGGCCATGCATGCGAACAATGGAGGACCGTATGCCCGCAGTTCGTAATTTGAAGGCAGCCGTACTACACGCCCCAGTGGACGACCCCGATTTGGATCGGCTTCTGGTCCCGCGTCAGCATTACCGGCATCCAAATGACGTCCTCGGCGACAACACATTGTCGGTTCAGGAAAAGCGCGCGATCCTCGCCTCCTGGGCGTCGGATGCGTGTTCGCTGCCGTCTCGGCCGGGTCTTCGCCTGGTGCCCGGGATGTACGCGCCCGTGGCCTTCGACGATGTCATGGATGCGCTTCGGTCGCTGGACTACGGGCCATCGCTCAGGAATGTGTCCGACCGGTGTACGCCGTCTCCAACCTGCGACGCCTGACACCGAGGAGCGGAGTCATGAACGCATCATTCGCGAGAGGCGGACAGCAGTATTATGGGGGCAACCAGGAGCCTTGCCTAACCGACATGCTGGCCGACCCTGTTTTCCTTGCCGTATTGCGACGGGATGGGCTTACCGTCGCAAATTTATTAACGCAGTTGGGCCTGCCCAAAAAATGGGCGGATCAGAATGGTGAGCTTCGCGCACCGACGATGGCTGCGGCCTAACGGCGTTCAGACTATTGGATGTAGAAGCCACCGCTCGCGGTTCGTAGCTCCGCGGGACTAATGAGTTGCTGGTGTGCCACCCGCACCGAATGGAGCTTGCCTTCCAATCTGTGCTCCCAGAACGCCAGGAACTCGTGAAGCACCGGGAATTTCGGGGCGAGATCCAATTCCTGCCAGATGTATTCCTGGAGAACCAACGGATGGTCGGGCAGGCGATAGAGGATATGAGCTGTCGTGAGGCGGTAATTCTTGAGCTGTAAGTCCAAGGTCCGCATCGCTGTCCTTGTCTGTTGTTAGACCTACTCAAAATCTTGCCACCGCCGCGTTGAATTTCAAGAGGCGGCAACGTGTTAGCACTCGCCGTCGAGGGCTGCGAATTTTTTTGTTCTGCCTCCTTGATGGCGCCGAATTCGTTTCCTAACTCGCTGGTGACCGCCCTCTAAGGGGGTCATTCAAATCATTACGCGTGGCAGCCCCACCGCTCTTTGGTGGGATGGTGGGATGCATGTCATTTGCTCAAAGAAGGAATGGCACCACATGAAGACCTCTTTCCGTCCGTTACTTGACCGCGTTCTTGTCCGCCGCGTGGAAAGCGAAGAGCGTTCCAAGGGCGGCATCATCATTCCCGACACCGCCAAGGAAAAGCCGATGGAAGGCGAAGTCGTCGCCGTCGGCTCGGGAACCCGCCAGGAGAATGGGGCGATCCAGCCGCTCGATGTGAAGGCCGGCGATCGGATCCTGTTTGGCAAGTGGTCGGGAACGGAAGTGAAGATCGACGGCGACGAGCTGTTGATCATGAAGGAATCCGACATCCTCGGGATCGTCGAAGTTCGTCAGGAAGCCCGGAAGGCGGCCTAAGGGCCACCGGCTGTTTGTGGGAAAGGAGTAAGCAATCATGGCTGCAAAAGACGTCAAATTCTCTGCCGACGCGCGCGAGCGCATGCTGCGCGGTGTCGATATCCTCGCCAATGCTGTGCGCGTGACGCTGGGGCCCAAGGGCCGCAACGTCGTCATCGAGAAGTCCTTCGGCGCCCCGCGCATCACGAAGGACGGCGTCACCGTTGCGAAGGAAATCGAACTGAAGGACAAGTTCGAGAACATGGGCGCCCAGATGGTCAAGGAAGTCGCTTCCAAGACCAACGATCTTGCCGGCGACGGCACCACCACGGCGACCGTGCTCGCCCAGGCCATCGTGCGCGAAGGCGCCAAGGCTGTGGCCGCCGGCGTCAATCCGATGGACCTCAAGCGCGGCATCGACAAGGCCGTCGAAGCGGTCGTTGAGGACGTGAAGAAGCGATCCAAGAAGATCAAGACAAACGACGAGATCGCGCAGGTGGGCACCATCAGCGCCAACGGCCAGGAAGAGATCGGCAAGATCCTCGCCGAAGCCATGGCGAAGGTGGGCAATGAGGGCGTGATCACGGTTGAAGAAGCCAAGGGGCTCGACACCGAGCTCGACGTCGTCGAAGGGATGCAGTTCGACCGCGGTTATCATTCGCCGTACTTCGTG
>JADZAK010000241.1 GCA_020852595.1 Rhodospirillaceae bacterium | reverse complement strand
CGTCGCCTACGGGAAGGTGAGGAGTGGAAACTTATCAACAAGGCGCGGACATCCTCGCGTAAGTGGCTTCGCGCGGCGATTGCCATTTCCTTGGAGACCTGTATGCGGCAGAGCGAATTGGCCGGATTGGTTTGGCGCCGGGTGAAGCTGTATTCCGACCATCCCCACGTTGACCTGCCCAAGACCAAAAATGAACGGCCGCGACGGGTGCCGCTATCCCGCAGAGCGATTGCCGCGTTTCACTCCATCAGACCCAAGAACACGGCCCCTGCGGATTTTACAGACCAACCTGTCTTGTCCGTTGAGACAGCGCGCGGCGTGATCCACGCATTTCGAGAGGTTATCACCGAGAAGGATTTTCCTGATCTCCGCTGGCACGACCTGCGTCATGAAGCGATCTCACGGCTATTCGAACTCACAGATCTCCGTGACCATGAGATCATGACCATATCGGGTCACCTCACCCCCGCCATGTTGGCACGCTATACGCACTTGCGGGCTGACCGCCTCGGCTCTCGACTGCGCGGCGGAAAGCAAAACCGAGCTGCTTAGGATTCGCCCTATCACGGTGGCGACCGGGGGGCGAATCCCCGTGGGGGTGCCAATATTTTCAATGAGTTACAGATGGTTGCGCGGTCAAAACGTGCCGCGTGTCCAATATCCGGCCACGGACGAAAGTGGCTTCCTCTCAACGCGAAACGCCTCGGCTCGCCCGCTTAATCGCCGATAAGTTCTTGTATGGAACAGGGGGTCGAAGGCCACCCCTGTTGGGCCAGCTTACGCAGTTTCTCCATGGCACACATAAGTTGCATCGGGGATAGACCAAGATTCCCTGGCAGCCACTCCTCGCGCGAATTTCCCGCGTTATCGACGACCTCAAAATGAGCGACCGGCTGCCCCTCGTAAACGGGTGACGCGCCAAAGGTGCCAACAAAGAAGCGGCGGATTTCATGCCATGCGAAGCGTTTGGTTTCTCCACCGGGGCGCCGGACGAAAAATCCCTCGCGATCCACGCTGACGTGTCCTGCATCCCGCAATGTAGACTGAAGCCCATAGTAAGTTATCAGCAACGGGAAAGCGGAGCAGATGACGACAAACATAATCCCCTGCTTCTCCGCGATGCCCCAGGCAATCAAGGGGCCGCACACGATCCAGATGATCGCTACCGCTATGAGGGAAGCGAAACGGCGAGGCCGAATGTCCAGACGCCATGGCGCTGACTGCATCGGCCAGCCGCTATTCTTGGGAATTCAAGACAAACAAGACGCGAATGTCTTGTTGCGGTTTTACGTCTGTCATCGTCGCCCGACGGGATGTAGGGCCGTGCGCGGCTAGTCCGGGGATGCAGGCGGCGGCAACGTCTTTGGCATGATGGGTTTCCAAGCTGATGCTGAGCCGTCCAATCGGCCCTTTCCAGTTGGCGCCCGTCGACAAAATGTAGTCGAGATAGCGCACGGCGCTGGGTTGCTTCTTCAGAATTTCACTGGCGGCGCTTTTCTGCGCTTCCGTGATGCAAAACTGGTCGGTAAAGGACGGTAAAGCGAGTGCCGACGGCGGAATATTGTCGGTGCCCAGAAAGGGAACATAAGTGTGCGCGATTTCCACGGACTTACCCGCTGGAAAGACCTGCTCCCAGTAAAGCCGTATCCGGGTATCCCAGCCAGGCAGGCCGGGATGCAGCTCGTGCAGCAGACCCTCGCGACGCAAGCCGTCGATCTGTTCGAGCGTAAGGTTGGCGTCTCGAACGATATCGGCAAATTTCTGGCGTTCCTGAAGGGTAATGCCGTGATGCTTGAGCTTTGCCGTCACGTCCTCGCCGCCCAACCGTGCGCGAATCTCCGCTTGTGGCTCCACGCGCTGCCCATCAACATCAACGGTAAAGGAGAGATGCGCCAATACACCGTCGTCTCCACGCTTCAGGAGATCGTCCGCGGCAACATCGGGCATTACGAAAGCAACCAACGTCCGAATATCCTCGGCACTTTCATTTCTGAACACGAACCGCGTTCGCACCTGTCGCGGTGAAAGCACCAAGTCCTGCTCGCGCATGGCGATGCGGTCGGACTTCAAGAGTTCGATCCCGCCGGCGCCAATCACCGCTACGGAATCGTCGGCTGCGGCAGGCAACACCGGTAGCAATATCGCCACAAACAGCGCTAATTCGCGGAGCGTCAGCACGGCGCTCTCAGATCCTTGGATAAAGACGATTTTTCGTAAATCACATCGTTGATGCGCCACCCTTCGGACGTCATCATAAGGCGATACCGCAGTTCGATAGGATCAACCATATCTCCTGAGCGGTTGAACGCGACTCTGACAACAGCGGACTTTGGCTTTTGCTCCAGTGTCGTGATCGACAAATCCCGAATGTCGTAGTCGTTGCCCGGCACGATGTAGTCGATATCCAGGAAGTCCATCCCGTATTTTCGCAGATAACAGCGTTCCATACGTTCGGCGCGCGCATGTATGCGGGATGTATAGAAATCCGGCCGGACCTTCGGATTTATGAAGGCATCGAAGTAAGGATTGGGCAGCGTGTAAATGCGCCACAACAGCGCCTCGGGCGCGCTGATCTGCACGGGCGTCACGGGCGGCGGACGTTTCGGCGGCGTGGCGCTGCTTTGTGTCGCCGTCAGAAAAAGCGCCAGCGCACCCAGGACCGCAGTGAACCGGATGGTTTGGCGCGCGAGCCTCAATCCAACACCTGTCCGCCAGGCGCGGTGGGCGGCGGGGCGGCCCCGGCAGAGCTATCGGGTTCCGGCTGGCTTGCAATCGCCGTTGTTGCGCCGGGCTGGAAAACGGTCAGCGCGGGAATGAGTTTGCCGTCCGCATCGGGATACGGCGCAGGGGGCGGTTGCGGCGATTTCGGTTTCCGCGACTCAAGGTCTTCGATTTTCGAGTTAGTCAGATATGCAAGCTTCGTCAAATTCGAATACAGGGGCCGAAAGGCATGCGCGTATGCGCGGATATAGGTGCTCGCAACCTCGTTGAGCTTTCCGCCTGCCAGCAAGTGATCGTATGCGCCGTCCGGCGATTTCTCGATTGCAACCGCGAGGCCGTCCAACAACAAGGGATAGACGTTGTATGCATCCCGATCTTTCTCCCCGGCCTTCCTGGTCTGCCATTCGTCAATCAAAGGTTTGAGCTTGTCTGCCGCTTGCCGCACGACAATAGGATTCCCAGCCATGGCGGCGTGCAGGCCAAACTGGTTCCACAGACTGATTGTGCTTTCGAGCGTGGGGAGAGCATTGTCTTGCTTGTACCGGGCATGGAAAGTCAGCGCGGAATGGCGCAGCAGTTCGCCCATATGCCCTACTGACAAGTTCCTTTCGCCGCGCATCACATGGCTTGAGAAACTATGAAGTTGCCGTGACGCGGCGGGCGCCCAGCCGGGTGGCATCGCCGAAACTGCGCCCTTGATACCCTTGACCCCAGCTTCGGTGAAGCCGGCTTCGAGTTGATCGACCGCTTCGGCATACTTGGAGGCCGTCGTAATTAAATCTTCCGCCGGGGCGTCATGCACAACGAGCTTGCGGTTCGTAACCGTTAGGCTTGCATAGCTTCCCGGCATGAGGGTTGTTGCCAGGACGCGCTCATCCTTTGCCGGTTCATTTTCGTCGCCATCGCGAACGAAAACCGGCCCGGCTCCAGGGCCGACAATCCACCACCTCGGGGAGACGACGTTAGCGACATGGCCGAATAATATCCGGCCGTCGTCGCTGACTTTGCTCGATGCGGGCCGAGACACGTATGCGGTCGGAACGCTCTTCGCCCTCTTTGCCTCACCGAAGACTTCACCCTCCCAATCCAATCCATGATCATAGCCCGTGAGCAGATGCTTTCCGACGAGCGCGGCATACCGCCCGCCAACCCGATCAAGATAGTTGCCATCCTTCGCATAGGTTTCGGCATCCGCCGGACGATGGCTGGAGTAGTGATATTCGGTGGCGCCGGTGTTGAGATTCACGCGCCACACTTGGGTTCCGTTTGATTTGTCGAACTGGGTTGCATTTTCAAGGCTCATGCCAGTCGCATTGGTCGTAGAATATGCGTAGCCGTAGGCCAGCATCGTGTTGTCGGACGAAATCGAAAATCCTTCGATTTGAGCCCGGCCGGGGAACGTTCCGGACGCCCGTTCCGTGGGGCCGAGCGTGATGACCTGTACTTGCTTCAATTGGGCGTCGAAGGCGTGAATGCGGCTGTATTCATCGTGATACGTTATCTGATTTCCGCTGAAGCCGAACGAAGCGCCCTCCGTGCATAGGTACAATCGCTGGCCGTCAGGGGAGAACTCGATGCCGCAGGGCCGCGCGCCTGGCACGATGTCAGTTTCCTTTTTCGTATCCTTGATCGACGCGACGGCCTTCCCGCGCCAATCCATGAGAATCAGACGACTGCATTCATCCGCGAACAGACCTCCAACGTGGCCGCAATCCAGCCGGGCGATGCGGTCGCCAGTGGGCGATAGGGCAAACGACTTCTTAAAGGAGGCGAAGTCCTTGTTGATTCCATCGAACGGATACGGCGTCGTCGAGCGGGTCGGTGTGCGGAGGTCTTTGAGTTCGATTCGTCCGATCTGCGTCGCATCGCTTCCCGCGATGCGCCAGCCGCGCAGGACGGGCTTTCCGCGCTCGGTCGCAAAGGTCATGAAGGTCGTGCCGTCGCGGGACAGAATCGCGTCCGTCACCTGATTCTGCACGGCATAGGCGCTGTAGGTCTCGTCTTTCGCCGCCGCGAGGACGCCGGTTCCGCAAAATGTAACAAACGCTGCCGCGCACACCGGCAACAGCGATGAAATGTGGCGGCGCATTGATCCCTCCATAAATAGTTGAGTTTATCGCGTTATGATTCCATTATTTCTAGTAACTGTGGCGAAAATGCAGCACGAAATCAAGCGCACGGGAACGTCAGAGTGCGCGACAACCGGCGGAGAGCCGCTTCAACTGTGGGGGATTGATGCAGCCATTGCAATCGCGCGCTTCGTCGCGGGGCCTGAAGGAAGCCTCATCCACGCTTGGACTGGCGTTGGCCGTAGCCGTCGCCGCCCTTGGCGACACCGCCGCCGCGCAAACGCCGCCGACGGCAGATAAAATCGACGCCCTCGTTCACGAACATAAAGCGCTTCTCGCGCGGCTGGATGAATTCGACCGTAGTGTGCGCGTGCGTGTCGAGAGCGGTTTGCGCGACCAGATCGAGGCATGGCGCCTGGGTCTCGATGACATGGACGGTGCCGAATATCAGAAGCGGCTGTCGCAGGCTTTGGAAGCCGCCGGTCGATACGGTCTCGATGTGGAGCGCATGCGCCGCATGCACGACTTGACCAAGGCGGCGCTGTTGCGCGCCGACCTTGCGCAGCCTGGGCAGCGTCATCCTGATGCAGTCAAAGGGCCGTCGGGGGCGCTCGCGGCCTTCATGGACTGGGCAGGACGCGAACAAGCGCGCGACGCGGAAGCCGCCGCCGCAATCCAAGACCAACGCAAAGAGCTGCATCGCAAGGTGTCGCTTGCCTATATGGAGGCGCTGCTCGAACGCGATCCTGCCGCCGCCATGGCCAGGTTTCGGGCCTATTCCGACGCGCTGCGGCAAATTCTTTCCGCCGATGCGGACGCACTTATCGCCGAGGCCGAAGCAATAAGTGCCGAACTCGAGTATGTGCAAACCGTCGGTTCCGGCGTTCCGCTTCTGGGCGAGGCTTTCGATCTTGTCTCAATTCTGGAAGGCAAGCAGCCGCTGACGGGCGAAACCTTGGGCGCGCTGGACTGGTGCTTCGCACTTGTTGGTGTCGCGACCGGTCCTTTCGGTCAGCTTGTGGGACGTATTCCCGGTGTGGACCGCGTCCTCGCGCGCATGGTGACACTGGCCGACAACGCGACGGAACCTCTCGTCGCCACCGGCCGCTATCAGGCGGAGCAGCTTCGCGCATTCGTGGCGCGGTTTTCCGGTGAAGCCAGATTGCAAGCCGCGCTGCGCGATGAGGGCCGCCGCGCCCTTGCCGTGCAGTCCGACCAGGTGGTCAGCCGTTTCAAGAACAGCGGCGCCGGCGCCGCCGCGAACAAGGCTTGGGCGGAGGCGAACGCGCAAGGCGCGGCCAAAGTATCCGGTTTGGCCAAAGTGGCTGCGAGCAAAGCCACGGCGACGGAATTGTTTAACGACGCGGCGTTTATGGAGGCTTATAAGGCGGTACGCCAGGACAAGCGGGCCATCGCCACTTTGAAAGACGCCGATCCGGCGCTTCGTGAAAAGATTTTCCTGTTCGAAGAACACCTATTCGGCAAGGTATCGCAAGACGCCGCGAACAACCTGGTGAACACGGGCAACGGACTTGTCGACCGATTGGCGATCCAGGAACTGTCGTCCGATTTGTCGGCGGCACTTCGCGGCGGCGCGGCTTCGGACGAAGCAACTGCTGCCGCGCAGCAGCTTAAATCGACACTTCTCAAGAAGGCCGCAGAGAAAGGGCTGCTCACCGGCGCCAAGCTCGATGAAACCGTTGCCGTGACAAGCAGGATTCAAGACAAGGCGACCGGCGCCATAAACACCGTCACCCATCAAGCGCAGCTCTCGGAGATCAAGCAATTCAACATCGAGGACTTGATCGATCCCGACAACTTGCGGATCGAGGTCTTCAACGCCAGCAATAAACCGCCCAAACTCGGGGACATCGGCTCCGACCGCGATATCACCTACTTGCTGGTGCTCAAGGACGGCACCAAAGTCGATGTGCCGCATCAGGTCGTCGCCAGCCACTACAACAAAAGCCT
>JADZAK010000240.1 GCA_020852595.1 Rhodospirillaceae bacterium | reverse complement strand
GCGTCTTCTATCCGTTCCTGAACGCGTTCCACATTCTGTCGATCGGCCTGATCGTCGGCGCGATCGGCACGCTGGATCTGCGCCTGCTGGGCGCGTTTCGCGCCTTTTCACTGAGCCAGCTGGCGCCGCCCTTGTCGCGGGTGGCCGCCGCCGGCGTCGGGCTGACGCTGCTGACGGGGTTCTTCCTGTTCAGCGTTCAGCCGAAGGCCTACGCGGCGAACCAGGCGTTCCTAATGAAGGTAGGCCTAGCGGCGCTCGGCATTATCAACGCCCTCATCCACCACAAGACGCACGCCTGGCGGCAGGCGCTCGTGGACGGCCCCGTGACCGCCGGCGCCAAGGTGCAAGCCGTGCTGTCCCTGACGATCTGGACCATGGCTGTGATCTCGGGCCGCTGGATCGCCTTTGTCGATTAAAGCGCGTCCGGGCGCACCGGATTGACCGAGTCCGCGCCGGCCACCGTCATCCATTCGCGCACACGCCAGGACGTGATGAGCCCATTCGTCACGTAAGGATCGGTGCGCGCGAAATCCTCGACCGCGGCTTTGTCCGCGGCCTTGAAGAACAGCACCGCCGTATCGGTCGGTTCGGTCAACGCGCCGCCAAGGACGAGTTCGCCGCGGTCGTGCGACGCCCAGACCTTCTCAAGATGCGCTTTCCTGTAAAGCGGGCGCTTCTCGAGGTAGTCGGGCGAGGTTTCATAGAACAGCAGGAAATGTTTCAAAGGCTTTCTCCGGTGCAGGGCTTTCCATAAGCGACATCGTAGTGACGCACAAAGTCGTCGAACGAGGACAGGATCGCGCGCGCCTCCGGCTCGATGACGGCGGTTTCGATCTTGTCGCCGGCGAAGGCGCGGACCGACTCAAGCGAGTCCCACAGCGTGACAGCGAGGAATTCAACACGCACGGCTTCGGCGCGCCGCAACAAGTAGGCGCCGCGATGGCCTTCCAACTTCGTGAGCGCCGTGAAAACGTGGCTGGTGACAAAACTCTGATAAGCGTCGGCGTCCTCGGACCGCGTTTCGCCTCGCCAAATACGCGTAATCATGATGCGCCCCGTCCCTTCCCTGCACGCGAATGATCCGCGCTATTCTCAGCTCACGCGGGCGTGATGGCCAAGGGTTTTCCGTTCCCTCAAAAGGCCTTGGGGGCGCCACGAACTCTCCACAATGGGATCGTTTCCTTTAGTGAGCCTCCATCACCGGCGGCGAATACCGCCGGCGGCGGGAGCGAACCTGCAAAGGAGTCCCTGTTATGAAAAAGCTGACAATGATTGCCGCTATTCTGGGAACCGTGAGCACGCTCGCGATTGCCGATGCGCACATGGCGCCGGCCGCGGCGCGCGACAACTTCAGCTTTAGCTTCAGCGTCGGCGACGTCGATATGGCGTACCGCAACGGCTATTACGACCGTTACGGCCGCTTCCACTACTGGTCGAGCCCGCGTGAACAGCGCGAATGGCGTGCGCGTTACGCGTCCCGTTATCGCGACCAGGATTGGGACGGCGTGCCGGACCGCTATGACCGCGACCGCGATGGAGACGGCGTGCCGAACCGGTACGACAACCGTCCGAACCGCCCGGGCTACGGCTATCGCCCGAGCCGCGGCGACTGGGACGGCGACGGTGTGCCGAACCGGTACGATGACTTCCCGCGCAACCCGCGCCGTCACTGAGGCCTCGTTTGTTTTGGCGAGGATGCCGGCGGCTACGCACCGTAGCCGCCGGTTTTCTTTTGCGCCGCACAATGTCTATACATATACGGGATCTGTAACAGCCGGGCGCGCCCACGCCGATGTGAAACCGCCCACATCTTTCAGGCTTTCCGGTAAAATGCGCGGCCTGTAAAAAAGAAGCTGCGTTCAGGCCTTTTATCCTCGTGGAGGAGGAATCTTATGAAGAAACTGATTGGTGGCGCTCTGCTCGCGAGCGCGTTCGCGCTGCCGGCGTATGCCGCGCTGAAGAACGGCGACAAGGCTCCCGACTTCAAGACGCGCGCCTCGCTGGCCGGCAAGGAATTCGACTTCTCGCTCGCCGACGCCCTCAAGAAGGGCCCCGTGGTCGTGTACTTCTATCCGGCCGCCTATACGCGCGGCTGCAATCTCGAAGCGCACACCTTCGCCGAGAGCAAGGATAAGTTCGACGCGGTGGGCACGACCATCATCGGCGTGTCGCAGGACCCGATCGCGAAGCTCAACGAATTTTCCGCCGATCCCGAATACTGCGCCGGCAAGTTCCCCGTGGCGTCCGACGCCACCGGCGCGATCTCGAAGTCCTTCAATCTCACGGTGCGTGAGCGCCGCGACGGCATGAAAGACACCAAGGGCCGGGACATCACCAGCGTCGGCACGACCGAGCGCACGACCTTCGTGATCACGCCCGATCACAAGATCGTCGCGACCCTGTCGTCGGCCGACGACGGCATCAGCCCGGCGGATCACGTCGACAAGTCGCTCGCGATCGTCAGCGCGCTGAAGAAGTAAATTTCGACCGCATCTGCGGTGGGTGGAAAACGGCGCGGGCCTGTCCTGCGCCGTTTTTATTTGGGCCGTTTTTATTTGTGCGTGAGAGCCGCCGCCTTGGAGAGAATGTCGGCGCCGGCGGCGCGGAAGCGCGCGAGGCTGAACCGGTCGTTCACATGGCGATGGGCCGTCTCGCCCATGAGGGCCGCGCGGGCCGGGTCCGACACCACACGCACCAGCGCGGCGGCAAGCGCGTCGACGTCGCCAATCGGCACGACATATCCCGTCTCGCCCTCGCGGACCGTCAGCGGCATCTCACCCATGTTGGAGACCACCGCGGGCAAACCCGCCTGCATGGCCTCGTGGGCCGAGATGCAAAGCCCTTCGACGCGCGAGGGCTGCACATAGCCGTGCAATGCGGCGAGGAAGGTCTTCGGCGCTTCCTGATAGCCCGCGAGGATCAGATTGGTGACGCCAAGGTCCTTGGCGAGGGATTCAAGCTCGGCCCGCATGGGGCCGTCGCCGCCGATGCTGACCGTGAAACGCGCCGCGAGGCCCGGCATGTCGTTCTTGATCTTGGCGAGCGCGCGCACGAGGACATCGTAGCCCTTGTGCGGATGAAGACGGCCGAGACTCCCGATCCGGAAGATCTCGTCGGGCTGGGCGGCCCGCGCGCGCGGCGCGTTCGGATCGGCCGAGAACAACGGCCAGATCGTGACATCGTCCGCCGCCAGACCAAAGCGCTTGCGGGTGACGCCCGCCACGCAGTGCGAATCCGCGACCCACAGATCGGTCATATGCCTGGTGAGCCACAGCGCGGCGACATTGCCGCGCTTCAGGAACACATTGTGCTGCCAGCTCACCACCGGCAGGCCCAGCTTCTTGCCGATATAGCGGCCCACCAGCGTCGCATGGACCAGCGACGTCCACAGCACCGTGGGCCGATAGGCGATGAGCTTCTCGCGCAGCCAGCCGAAGGACTGCAGGACCGTGCCCTGATGCACGTCGAACGGCAAGCCATGGCGCGCGAGGATAGGTTCCATGCGGCCGTCGCGCCGGGTCAGCGCGAACAGGTGCACGTCGGCGCCCCATTCGCGCATGAAGCCGGTGATCATCGGCACCGGCAAGCCGGCGCCGTAACCGTCGAGGGAATTGATCAGGTAGGCGATGCGCATGGCCGGGACATATACGGGCCAGCGCCCGAAGATAAAAGCTTTTAGGGGGCTTCGGCGTAGGCGGCCCTGACGGCGCCGGCGAGGCGGTTCTTGTCGGGATAGCGCTCGGCCATGGCGGCGGTCACGGCGGTCACGGCCTCGTCCTCGGATTTGCCGGCCTTCTTCTCGGCGGCGGCGCGCCGCTGGAGCTCGTTGAAATAGGTTTTATAACCCTCGATCAGTTCGACACCGCCGGTCGGTCCGTGGCTGGGCACGATGGTGCGCGGACGGAGCTGGGCAAGGCTATCAAGGGTGGAAAGCCAGTGACCGATCGTCGAATAGGGGCTGGCCAGGGCGGGCTGCGGCTTCATGACGATATCGCCGGCGAAAAGAACTTGCTCCGTCTCGACCCAGACAGCCGTGTCGCCGCGCGTATGGTTGGGACCGGCGGCGAAGATATAGGCGCGCACACCGCCGAGATCCAAGGTGCGGTCGTTTTCGAACTCGATATCGGCGTCGCGGTACTTGGCGTCTTTCAGAAGCAGGGCGGCGGCCGGCGAACGCTCGGAGAAGGTCTTGGCGAGCGAGAGACCAAACTCGGCGATGTCCTGCTCCTGGGTCGTGGCGCGCAGCATGGTCGAGCCGTCGATCATGCGCGCCCCGCGCGGGAAGCCGTTGGCGCCGAGGTCATGTTCGGGATGGAAATGGGTGGTGACGATATAGACCCGCAGGTCCGGCGCGAGCTTGCGCGCGACGCCGGCGACAATGGCGCCGTTCATATCGCCCATGCCGGTATCGACGACCAGGACACCGGTCTGGCCGACCACGAACCCGACGTTCGGCACCATGGGCCGGCTTTCATCGGGGATGATCCAGACGCTGGGCGCGATCTGTTTCAGCTTTTCCGGATGGATCATAGGCGCGGCGGCGGGCCCGCCCTGCGCCAGGGCGGAGAAGGACACACAAACACTCACAAAGGCCGCGAACAGGGCGTGCATCGAGATTTCTCCGCATCGGATAGCAAGGCTTACTTCACATCGATCGTGGCATTCGCGAGCGCCGGCGTATTCACGGGGCGGCGCAGCGCGTGCGTGGCCTGTTCAAACGCGTAGCCAAGCGCCAGCAGCTTCGGTTCGCTGAAGGCCGGGCCGAAGAATGAAACGGTGACCGGCAGGTCGTCGGTGGTGAAACCCGCGGGCACGATCAGGTCCGGGAAACCCGCGAGGTTGGCGATTCCGGTCGGGCTCGGCGTGGAGCCGAGCGGCGGCCCCGGGGGCGCGGCGATCTGGGCCGGGCGGCGCGTCTGGGTCGGATAGACGATGGCGTCCAGTTTTTCCTTGGCGACGATGCCTTCGATCAGCGCCGAGGTCATCGGCAGGTAGTAGTTCTTCAAGGCCAGATAGCGCGGATCGGTGAGCGCATCGGCTTTGGCTTCCACGTTCTTGAAATACGTCCAGCG
>JADZAK010000239.1 GCA_020852595.1 Rhodospirillaceae bacterium | reverse complement strand
CCGCGCCCCAGGCTCTCGCGACAGCGGGCGCGCCGCCGGCCGCCGCGTCTGCGTCTTTCGACGCCGGCGATCCCTTCGCGCAGACCGTCACAACCTTGAACGGCCGCAACACACAACTTACGCCCTTCAAATTGCGCGCGGGCCAGGTCCTGGAGGCGCAAGTCAGCGCGAACGGCGCGCCGCTGTCGCCTAAACTGTGTTTCGTGGAAGACGACATGTTCAATGTCGATCCCGAGCTCTGCTATGACCCCATCAAGATGTCCGGCCAGGCGACCGTGCGATTCCGTCACGTCGCCAAGGAGCCTGAGATCGTGACCCTGTCGGTTGCCTCAACCGATGCAAGCGCGGGCGCTTACACGATTGCGACACGTAACGGGAACCGCGGCGCCGAAGGCGCGGCGGCCCTCGCGGTGTTGGAGGGACTCACCGGCAAACCCTACATCATCGACACCGTCGACCAAGGGCTCGCCGTCAAAGCGGCTGTCCGCTACGTGGCCGATGAGCCGGGCAAACGCGGGCGGCTGCGGTATCAAGTCGAAAGCGGCAGCAGCTTCGAGTTCACCTACGCGCTGGACAACAACGGCCAACTGACCTGGACTTCGCCCACGGCCAACGGCATCGTCCATCTGGGGATCGACGGGCTGCTGTATCAGCAGGCCGGCGATCAAGTAACGGCCCGTGGACGTTCGCCGGACGGCGAATTCCTCACCGCGCCCGAACGCAGAATGGAGAGCGGGGGCAATGCCGAGCAGATGCACACCGGCGTCTTCGGACGCTCGCAACGCCTGGCCGCCGCGCCGGCGGTCACGGAGGAGCAAGTCACGACCATGATGCTGGACGGGCCGCAGCACATCGCCGGCGCCCAGCAGAAGCGCGCGGAAGATTGGGCCGCGCTGGGGCAACTCGCCGGCCGGTTCTTCTATTTCGTTCAAGGTCAATATGAGTATGTGGCCACTTTCCAATGGGAAACTCCGGGAGAAGTGCTGTTGGCCAAGTTCTGGGGGGCGGACGAAATCGGGACGACGCCCAATCCCCTGCGGCGCATGGTCTACAACCCGGCGACACGCACCATCGCGACCGAGGTGGTTCACACCAACGGCGCAAAGGTTCAGACCAGCTTCAAGCGCGGCCCGAACGGCGAGAGCATCGAGACGCAGCCGGACGGCGCAACCTGGATGCTTTCGGGCGCCGGAAATGAATGGACGTCGCTGTTCACCGCGGCGAACCGTCAGCAGACGAAAATCAGCTACCGCCCGATGGACGACAATACGCTGAAGATATTCGCCGACCGTTCGCAGGCGAAGCAGGCGCGCCTCGCGCAGGAGCGGGCGCAGGCCGCCGCGCAGGCCCAGGAGGATTCCGGCCCGAGCCTGTTCGACGTGCTGAATTTCGCGAGCACGATTCAAGGCGCCATGTCGAGCCCGCAAGCTTATGTCGCCGCCGTGACGCAGGCCGCGCCCGAACTGGCGCCGATCCTCAACGGCGTCGCGGCCGCACAGTCCGGCGGCAATCCGATTGCGGCGGGTCTCGGCCTCGGCGGCGGAGGCAACGCGCTCGGCGGCATTCCGGGCGGCGTCAACCCTTACACAGGCCTCGGCGGCGGAAGCGCCGGCGGGCTTGGCGGCCTCGGCGGTGGCCCGACCGGCGTGCGCGGAAGCTATCCGACGCGGCCCAACCTCGCGGAAGGTCCGCAGTGTCCCGGCTTCACATTGGGGAACTATCGCACGCACGCCTATGAAGGCGGACGCGACCAGCAACTCTACTCGCATTGCGGCGTGGCGTTCGAATATTACAAGATGTACCTGAACGCCATCGAGCAAGGTTATTCCGAGGCCGACGCCAACCGGACCTACAACGCCCATGAAGGGGCGGTGCGTGTTTTGAACGCGATGTGAGCGGGGGCATCATGCGCGCATTCCTCTCCCGCGCCGCGGCGATCGTCGCGGTGACCTGCATCGCGTTCACCGCCCGGGCGCAGCAGCAGGTGCAATATTTTTATTGCTACGTGCCCAATGCCGCCACGAGTACGGTCTACATGACCCAGACTCTGCCGGTCGGGCCGGTCGCCGAGCGCGGCAGGTACGGCGAGGAATACGCCGCTTACTTGCGCGGCGAAGGCCTCGTGAGCGCGTCGGCGCGCGGCTACTGCACCATGCGCCCGACCACCGGCGAGATCGCGGTGGCGCGCCAGGACCTTCAGAGCTACTGCGCCGAGTGCAACGGCGCGACCCGTTTCACCACGGCGGCCTGGGCGCGCCCCGGCCTGCCGAATGCGCCCGAGCCGAAGACCGCCGAGACCAGCATCCAAGCCGTCGTCCCGCAGCCATCCACGCAGACCGTGCCCCTCGCCCCGGAAAAACCGCCGGTGCAGCGCCTTGTCGTGATCGGCAACGACGTCACGGGAGAAGTGCTGGTCGTCACGGGACCCAACGCGGAAAAAACCGCCGACGACACCATCGCGAGATCCTTTCCGCCCACGGGCTGGAATAAACTCGCCGCGTCGGAGGCGACCGGCTATGGCGCGGCGTTGTGCGTCGACGGACCGCCGGTCAGCTTCTTTGTGGCCGAGGGCAAGGAACAGCTGTCCGACGCCTTCATCGAAGCCGCGGCCCAAGCGCGGGATTACGGCAAGCAAGTCGGCAAGCGCCCCTACGTCTGCCGGCACTGGCGCGTCAAAGGGGGCAGCGAGATCGAGCCGGCGGTGGATTCGAGCGCCCTCGACCTTGTGAAGGGGATCCTCGTCCGCTTCGTGACCTGCCAGAAGGGCGAGGCCATATGCCGCAAGGATGCACGCTCCAGCCTTGCGACGGTCGGGGTGCGCGGATAAGCGTCGTTTTTTTTGACGGTGGCTTCGCACCGCGCGCGCCAAGGCGCGGGATTAACACGAAATCGGGCGGTGGCACGGGGGTTGCAACTCGTCGGCTGACCTCACCCTTGCCGAAAGTGACCGCCTTGTTGAAGCACATCTTGGCTGCCGCGACGATGCTCGCCTTGCCCCTGCTCGCTCCCCCGCCTCCGCCACGCCCTTTGTCGGCGCGGCGGCGCCACGCGAGATGAGGCGATAACCTCCGGCTTTAATTGACATCCCCCGCCATAAACCAATGAACCGCTGGATCCTCGCGCCCCTCCGGGCGCAAGGATGACGGACGGGGGAAGGACGACCAAAAAGAGCAAAGCTTTACTTCCGGACGAAACTCAGTATGTTGCGCGCCATGCGTATGACGCCGAAAACGACCACGACGACCAAAACGACCACCACCGGTGGGGCGTCGAGGGCGTGCGCGTAAGTAAAGCGAGTAGGCACACACTCAACAAAGGCCCCGCCGGATCGGACGGGGCCTTTGTCGTTT
>JADZAK010000238.1 GCA_020852595.1 Rhodospirillaceae bacterium | reverse complement strand
GGTGAGGCGCTTTTCTTCAAGCGGGCGGCGATAGAGGAGACGGCTGACCTTGGTCAGGAAGAGGCGCGCGCAAGCGTCGTCGCGCGCGGTGTCCGCCTTCGGCGCGCACGGGATCAGAAATTTGCGGTTCTCGGTATTCACGACCTGCGCGGCAACCTGAGCGGCGGTCTTCTGATAGACCTCCATCTGATTGGCGGTCACACCGGCGATCGATGTGCCGACACCGAGCAAGCCGTCGGTTCGCTGCAGCGGCGCGAAACGCACGTCCGGCTTCACGTTGGGGCCGAAGACATAGGCCAGGGTATTGAGATACTGCTCCGACGTCATGAGACGCAGGCGGCGCTCGGAGTTGCCGGCGACCTGAGCCTCGGCCGAAACAGTGGCGGCGGCGGCGGCATGTTCCGTCGCGGGCTGCGAGCAGGACGAAAGCGCGAGCGAAACGGCGACAGCCGCACTGCCGCAAACAAGCGGCCGACGTATGCGACTCAAGAAACGACCAAACACCATTCCGATCTTCTCCCAACGATCCGACGGCGCGCCGGTAGCGGCCATCCGGCGCTCCCAAACCAGCGCTCAAAATTTGCTATATGTATAAAACAATTTCAACGCCCTTGTTGCCGCAAGAGCCAAGGAAACGAGCGTAACATGCGGCTTAACAACAATCTTGCGTCTTTGTCGCTGCGGCGAGAAAGACCGCGAGGGCGCGAAGACCGTACAAACTGCCGGATAAACCCGGTAACAGTTCAGGAGGCCGAAACCGCCGGGCGGTGCATCCGCCCGATTCTCTCTACCGGAGCCCGGTAAAGCTCCCCATCCGCTCCCGCAGCGCGGCAGGAATCGGGATGGCGGCCAAAGGCGACAGCGACACGCAAACCAGCGTCAGATCGGCCGCGAGGCGTCGCTCGCCGTTACAGGAACAGCCGATTTTCAAAGACAGAGAGGAACGCCCGACCTTGCGCACTTGAAGGTCGAACGTCAGCACGTCCCCCAGCCTGCTCGCCTTCAGGAAATCGACCGCGATATTGCGCGCGGGCATCCCGACTTTCTGGACGAGGTGAAGGTCGCGGAAGCTCGTTCCGAGCCCTTCGTCGAACCAGCGTTCGACGACCTCGTTCAGCATTTCGTAGTAGCGCGGATAGAAAACGATCCCGGCGGCATCGACGTGGTTGAACCGGACGGTGATCTGGGCCGTGAAGGCCATCAGCGGGCCGCGCGCGCGGCGGCGCGGGCGAGCTTTTTGGACTTCGCCGGGTCATCGCCGCCGGACTTACGCACGGCATCCTTGGTCCGCGCGAGCAGACCCATCATCAATTCGACGTCCTGGGGCGGGATTTCCGCGAACAGTTCGTTGATCCATTGTTCATGAGTATTGGCCATTTCACGGAAAAGAAGCTGCCCTTTGCGGCTAAGGCGCACAACGAAGGCGCGGCGGTCGGTTTTCGAAGTCTGCCGGTCGACGAGTTTTTCGGCGATCAGGCGCTTCACGATGCCGGTGACATTGCCATTCGAGACCATGAGGCGCTCGCTAAGACCGCTCATCGTCAAACCGTCCGGAACGCGGTCGAGCTGCGCCATGAGGTCGAACTGCGGCAGCGTCACGTCGAACCGCTGCTCGAGGCGGCCGCGGATCTTGGTTTCGATCAGCATGGTGCAGGTCAGGAGCCGCAGCCAGAAGCGCAGATTCTCGTGCCGGCCGGAGCCGACTTCCTCGTAATCATGCACATGCGCGAGATTGCTTGCCGACGCCATACGTGGGTGTTCCGCGGGTCAAAAACGGGGCGTTGAGACGCCGATATCCTATTTTATCGATAAAGCGTAACCGAGGGAAACGATTACGGCGCCTTAAAAACGAACGCGCCGGTATCGGGGAACGATACCGGCGCGACGTTCTTAAGACAGCGCTCCGACCCTCTACATCTTGAAGCGCACGCCCACGCGGTAGGCGCGGCCCTGAAGGTCATAGAGGGCGGAATTGGACTCGTTGGTCGAGAACACCGAGGCGCCGGGGCCGGACGGGACGATGCCGGGGTCGCGGTTGGTGAGGTTGCGCACGCTCATGAAGAGGTCCGCTTCGCTCTCGCCGATGTCGACCTTGTAGGTGGCCGAGAAGTCGAAATACAGCGCGCCGTCGAGACGGTTGTCGTCGATGGTGATGTTGTTCGGCGTCGAGGCCGGGCAACCGGTGGTGCACTGGATGTAGTTCGTGTTGAACACGCCCGAGGTGAAGCCGCGCATGTTGAAGCTCATGACGACCGGATCGAGCGCGTAGCTGAGGCCGAGGTCCCAACGCCAATCGGGCTTGGACGAGCTAAGCTGGCCGGCCTGATCGTTCGGGATCGAACCGACAACGCCGCTGTCGAGCACGTCCTTGATGTAGTGCGTGGCGAGACCGCGCAGGGTCAGCTCACCGGCCCAGCTGTCGTTGATTTCGTCGAGCGGCTGGCGATAGCTGGCTTCGATGTCGAAGCCGCTGGCCTTCTGCTTGGCGAAGTTCAGCGGGCTGACCGTGAACAGGATGAGTTCCGAGCCCGCGTCGATGGTGCGGGTGAACTTGGCGCAGGCGTCCTGCACACGGTTGTAGCAAAGATCGATCAGCTGTTGAGCGCTCAAGCTCTGGATCGCGTCCTTGATGTCGATGTTGTAGTAGTCCCACGACACGCTGAAGCGCGGCAGCCACGAGGGCTGGAAGACCACGCCGAAGCCAAGCGTATCGGCCTTTTCAGGGCCGAGACCCGGGTTACCGGTGGTCGTAACGCGGTTGTTGGTGTTGGCGTTGTTGTTGAACGGATCGCGGATGGTGTTCGGCGACGTCGTACCCGCCTGGAAGAGATCGGCCAGGTGTGGGGCGCGGATGTCACGCGACACCGTGCCGCGGAAGCGGATGTCGTCGATCGGAGCGTAGGTCGCGCCGACCTTCCACGTCGTGACGAAACCCGAGGTCGAGTAGTCGGTCGCGCGCACGGCGCCGTTCAG
>JADZAK010000237.1 GCA_020852595.1 Rhodospirillaceae bacterium | reverse complement strand
CTGGCGCTGGCCGACAACCGTCCGGAGCAGGATGCGCCGTCCATCGCCGGCCTGCGCGCCGCCGGGGCCGTGATCCTCGGCAAAGCCAACCTCTCCGAGTGGGCCAACATCCGCTCGCAGTATTCCAGCAGCGGCTGGAGCGCCGTCGGCGGGCTCGCCCGCAATGCGCATGCGCCTGAACGTACGGCCTGCGGTTCCAGTTCGGGGTCGGGCAGCGCCGTCGCGGCGGGCTTCGCGCCTGCCGCCATCGGTACGGAAACGGACGGGTCCATCACCTGTCCGGCGGCCGCCAACGGCATCGTCGGCCTGAAGCCGACCGTGGGCCTGGTGTCGCGCACGGGGATCGTGCCGATCAGCCATGTGCAGGATACAGCCGGTCCGATGACTCTCACCGTTACGGATGCGGCGGCGATCCTGACGGCGATCGCCGGGTCCGATCCAGCCGATCCCGCCACCAAGGACGCGGACTCTCACAAGACCGACTATGTGAAGGCTCTGAACCCCGAAGCGCTGAAGGGCGCGCGCCTGGGCGTCATCCGCTTCATCGATGGCTACTCGCCGAAGACCCTGGCGGTGTTCGATGCGGCCCTTGGCGTTCTGAAGGCTCAAGACGCCGAGATCGTCGAGATCAAGACCTTCGATTTCGGCGTGATCAAGGACAAGGAGTTCCCGCTGCTGCTGACCGAGCTGAAAGCGGACCTCAACTCCTATCTGTCCAAGACCCCGGCGGCGGTGAAGAACCGCACGCTGGCCGACATCATCGCCTTCAACAAAGGCGAGCCGCGCGAGACGCCGTTGTTTGGGCAAGACCTGTTCGAGCAGGCGCAAGCCATGCCGGATATTACGGACGCGGGCTACATCGCCGACCGCGAAGCGGTGCGTCAGCAGGCCCAGGAAAACGGCATCGATAAGCTGCTGGCCGGCAACAATGTCACGGCCCTGATCGCCCCGACCCTCAATCCGCCCTGGCTCATCGATCAGGTGAACGGCGATGCCGGCGGTCCGTCCTCGACCACGCTGCCGGCCGTGGCGGGCTATCCGCACCTGACGGTGCCGATGGGTTTCGTGGAGAACTTGCCGGTGGGCATCTCGTTCATCGGTCCGGCCTGGTCCGAGGCTTATGTCCTCTCGCTCGGCTATGCCTACGAGAAAGCCTCGGGCGCACGCCGTCCGTCGATGATGGCCAAGAAGTAGCGTTACTTCTTCAGGGTCGCGCCGGCGAGTTCGCCGATCGCGCCCAAGGTGGTTTGCGCGGCGTTCAGCCCGAGACGGAAGTCATCGTCGCTGAACGTCGCGAAAACATCGGTCGGCTGGTGCCAGTGCGGATCCCAGCCGTTTCCGATATGAGCGCCGCGCTCATTCTCACGCATGCTGATGGACGGGATCAGGTCCTGGAAGGGAACCGAGTCCGTGTTCGTCATGTGACTGCCGACCGTCGCGGGATAGTTGGCGGCGTACTTCTCGTTGGCTTGCGAGAACATCCAGGCGAAGGCCTGCGAGTCCGCGGCCATTTTCGAAACGCTCTGGTATTCGATATTCACGTCCGCTTCGGGGCGTTGCGCCGGCGGTAATGTGCCGTCGGCGCGGGGCATGCCGTGATCGAACAGCATCATGTCGTGCTGCACCATGCCGAGCCATTTGGGTTCGGGATAACGCCCCGATCCCGCCGGGCTTTCCTGGCCCTGCAGTTTGGCGCGCTGTTCGACATAGGCGCGCGCGCCGTTGAGGCCGGTCTCTTCGTTGTTCCACAGCACGAAGCGGATCGACCGGTCGGTCTGTACGTCGGGGCTCGAGAAAATGCGCGCCAGTTCCATCACCAGCGCCGTGCCCGAGCCGTCGTCGTTGGCCGCTTCACCCCAGCCGTGCCCATCCATATGCGCGCCGACGATGTACATCTCGTTGGGGTGCGTGGTGCCGATCTTGGTGCAATAGACCTGCTCGCGCGCACCCGGTGTCGAGGCCTGTTTGTTGAGCTCCCGCAGTTTCGCGTCGGGCTGTTTCATGGCGTCGGTGTTGACGCCGGTCGCGGCTTTGAGGCCGCGCGGCTGCGCGCCGCCGGGACCGCGTCCTGGGACTTGAGCGCCCGACGGCGTTCGCGCCGCGCCCGGGGCGGGCGGATGATATTCGTACTTAAGGCGCTCGGTGTTGGCGCAGCCGTAACTCTTCAACTGCGCTTCGATCCAGTCGATGGCGGCGCGGTTGCGGTCGGTGCCTTCGCGCCGGTCGCCGAATTGGGTGAGACCTTTGACGGTGGCTTTGTAGCGTTCAAGGTCGAGGCGCTGCACCAGGGCCTGAACGGCGGGGGTGGGCTCAACCGAAGCTGGGGTCTGAGCGGCGGTGGGGGACGCCAGGGCCACGAGACAGCTCATGGCAATCCAAGACCGGAACGGCGTCATCGGCGTCCTCTCCCCCATGGGTCGTCCGGCGATCATAGCGGGTTGTCGGGCCGGTAAGCCATTGATCCTGGAGGGACTGTTACAGAATCGCCGGGGCGCGCCGATCCCGCGTGCGGCGGCGGCGGCACTCAGGTACCGTTGGCGCAGGTCTGATCGAGCAGGGGGATCTCATGAAGATGATGGTGTCCGCGTTTGCGGCCTTTTTGCTGGCGGGTCCCGCTCAGGCCGCGGATACGAAATGGGACCTTCTGATCGCGGGCGGAACGGTGATCGACGGCACCGGCAAAGCGGGCTTCCGCGCCGATGTCGCCATCGACGACGGCAAGATTGTCCGCGTTTCGCCCACGGCTCTTCCCAAGACGAATGCGGTTCGGATTATCGATGCCTCCGGTAAGGCGGTCGCGCCGGGTTTCATCGATCTCCATCTGCACATGGATCCCGTCGCGCTTCCGTCCGGCGAGAATCTGGTGCGCCAGGGTGTGACCACGGCGCTGGGCGGTCCCGACGGCAGCAGTCCGTGGCCGCTGGCCGACTATCTCGAGAAAGCCGACGCCCTGAACCTCGGGATGAACGTGGCTTACCTGACAGGCCACAACAGCATCCGCGAGGCGGTGATGGGCCTCGACAACCGGGCGCCGACCGCCGCTGAACTCGACGAGATGAAGGCGCGTGTTGCCCAGGGCATGCGCGACGGCGCCTTCGGGCTTTCCACGGGCCTGCGTTATACGCCGGGCGTTTATTCCGAGATCGGCGAGGTGATCGAGCTTTCCAAGGTCGCCGCCGGGATGGGCGGCATCTATACCTCGCATCTGCGCGACGAAGGCGCGAAGCTTTTGGAAGGTGTCGGCGAAGCGATCGAGATCGGCCGCAAGGCGAAGATCCCCGTCGTGCTGACGCATCACAAAGCGGTCGGCAGCCCGAACTGGGGCGCGAGCGTGAAAACATTGGCAATGGTCGAAGCCGCCCGCAAGGAGGGCGTCGATGTCATGATCGACCAGTATCCCTACACGGCGTCCCACACCAACATCGACATTCTGGTTCCCCCCGAAGCCTTGGCCGGTGGCGACAAGGCTTTCCTTGCCCGTGTCGATGACCGCAAGCAGGGCGAAGGCATCATGGAGGGGATCGTCTGGAATATCATGAATGACCGCGGCGCCGGCGATATCGGCAATATCCAGTTCTCCATCGTGCCGTGGGACAAATCGCTTGAAGGCAAGACCCTGAAGGACTGGGCGGTGCGCGAGGGGTTGTCGCCAACGCCGGAAAACGGCGCGCGCCTGGCCATCGAAGTCATCCGCCGCGGCAATGCGGGCGCGATCTTCCATGCGATCAACGAGGAAGATGTCCAGCGCATCATGAAATATCCCTTCACCGCCATCGCGACGGATGGGCGTGTGGGCAAGCTCGGCGAAGGCAGCCCGCATCCGCGCTCCTATGGCACCTTCCCGCGTGTGCTGGGCCGTTACGTGCGCGAGTTGAAGGTCCTGACTCTTGAGGACGCCGTGCGCAAGATGAGCAGCCTTCCCGCGGACCGCCTCGGCCTCAAGGATCGGGGCCGTCTCGCCGCGGGCGCCTGGGCGGACGTGGTCGTGTTCGATCCGGCGACCGTCACCGACAAGGCGACCTACCAGAACCCGCACCAGTATCCCGACGGCATTCCCTATGTGATCGTCAACGGCGTGCCGGTTGTCGATAACGGAAAGTGGAATGATGCCGGGCCCGGTCAGGTGCTGAAGCGGCCCGGCGCCAAATCCTAAGGTGCGCGGTCCAGCGCCTCGGGAAGATCCGCGACGACGTAAGCGATGGTCGCCATGGCCGCCGTCATGCGCGCCATTTCATTCGCATCCACCTTGTCGACCGTGTCGGCCGGGGTGTGATGCAGATAGAAATAGCGCTTCATGTCCACGTCCGGCGACATGGCGGGAATTTTCGCCGCGGTGACCATGGGCGTGATGTCCGCGCCGTTGAAGCCGTCGTTCAGGATCGTGCCGCCGACGGGCGCGAGCAGCTTGACGATCTGGGCGATCGTGTCGCGCGCCTTCGGCGTTCCGGCGAAGTCATAACCTTCGATCGGCAAAACGCCGTCATCGGATTCCATCGCCAGCACATGTTTGGAAAGCTGGTCTTTGTGGGTGTCGCGGTAGGTGGTGCCGCCGCGCGTACCGTTTTCCTCGTTGGTGAACAGCACGAGGCGGATCGTGCGGCGCGGCGTGAGGTTCAGGCGCTTCAAGACGCGCAAGGCTTCCCACATCGCGACGCAGCCGCCGCCGTCATCCATGGCGCCCGCGGCGATGTCCCAGGAATCGATATGTCCGCTGATGAGCACGACTTCATCCGGCTTCTCGCGGCCCTTGATCTCGGCGATCACGTTGCCGGATTCCGCGTCGGGCAGCATCTGCGCGCCGAGCGACAGGCGTACGATTGCCTTGTCACCGCGGTCCTGCATGCGCTGCAACTTGTCCGAGTCTTCCGCCGAAACCGCGGCGGCGGGGATCTTCGGAAGTTTTTCGTCATAACGCATGCCGCCGGTATGCGGCGTGCGATGCCCGACAGGACCGACGGAGCGTACCAGCGCGCCGACGGCGCCGTGGGCGGCGGCGCGCGAAGCGCCTGTCCCGCGCACGCCGGTCACGACCTTGTAAACCGACAGGGGTTCGGCCTTTTCGTCGAAGGCCACGTTGAAGAGAACGATCTTGCCTTTGGCGTCGCCGGCGCGCTTGTCCAATTCCTCGAAGCTTTTGACGACGAGGACTTCGGCTTCCACGTTTCCACCGACGCTGCCGCCGAGCGTGGCGATGACGAGGGGCGCGGGATACGGGCCTACGATGGCCGCGCTTTCCGCGCCGCGCACCCAATGCGGCACCATCACCTTTTCGATGCGCACATTGGCGAGGCCGTCTTTCTTCATTTCGCCTTCCGCCCAGCGCAGCGCACTTTCAAGGTTCGCGCTGCCGCTGAGGCGGCCGGGATACTTGTCCGTGAGTTCCGCGAGGCGGTTCCAGGCGCCGGAGGCGCTCTGCGCCGAGGTTGCTTCGGCGATGATGCGTGAGGCCGCCGCGCCGTAATTCTTGGCGATGACGTCTTGTGCGCCGGCCGTACCGGAAAATGCGAAGCAGGCGACGGCCGCTTGCGCGAGAAAACCCGTGAAGTTTTTCACCGAACCCACTCCTGTTTCCGTTCCCTGAAAGAACCCATGATCAAATAAGCTATTGATATTTATGAAATTAAATCCGGTACGGCCTACGATTTCACGACCGAGGCGGTCTGGCCGAACAACACCTTCTTCGCGCCTTCGCTCATCGCTGGGGGATTTTTGAAGCTGTCGGCGAGCGCGTAGGCGCGCTTCACCGCCGGGCGCTCGCCAATCGTTTCGAACCAGCGCTTGAGATGCGGGAAGTCGGCGAGGTTCTGCTTCTGCGCCTCGTGCGGCACGATCCAGGGATAGGAGGCCATGTCGGCGACGGAGTAGGGACCGGCCACGAACGCGCGGTCGGCGAGGCGCTTGTCGAGGACGCCGTAGAGACGGTTCGTTTCCTTCACATAGCGCTCCTGGGCGTAAGGGATCTGCTCGGGCGCATAGCGGTTGAAGTGGTGGTTCTGTCCCGCCATCGGGCCCAGGCCGCCCATCTGCCAGAACAGCCATTGAAGGGTCTCGGTCCGGCCGCGAATGTCGGCCTCGATGAACTTGCCGATCTTTTCGGCGAGGTAGAGCAGGATCGCGCCGGACTCGAACAGGCCGATCGGAGCGCCGCCGTCCGCCGGCTTATGGTCGACGATGGCCGGAATGCGGTTGTTGGGGGCGATCTTCAGGAACGCGGGCTTGAACTGCTCGCCGGTGCCGATATTCACCGGGATCAGGTTGTAGGGAAGGCCGGCTTCCTCCAGAAAGATCGTGATCTTGTGGCCGTTGGGCGTGGGCCAATAGTGAAGGTCGATCATGGGGGCTCCTGCAAAGGGGAGAGCGGTCTGTATGATCACTACAACAGCCGCGCCTCCCTGCCAAACGGCGGCCGCTTTATGCCGGCCTCCCTTGCGCCGCGAGAGCTTTTTGCCCTATGCGATAGGGCAGACCAGTCAAATCTTCTTTGTAGGCCCCATGACGAAATCCGAAGCCGAAACCCTCTATGAGGCGGGCATCGCCCTCCTGCGCACGGGCGACTACGACGGCGCGCAGACCCGCTTTACCGCCGCGCTCGCCAGCGACCCCAAGTTCGTCATGGCCTTGAACGGCCTCGGCCTCGCCTTGTCCTCCATGGGCAGGGATGACGACGCGCTCGCCAGCTACAATGAAGCGGTCCGGATCGAGCCTAATTTCGCTTCGCCTTACATCAACCGCGCGGTGCTCCAGCACCGCCGCGGGGACGCCGCCGGCGCGCTCGCCAGCCTCGACAGGGCCATTGCGCTGCAGCCGGACAATCCCAACGCCCACAATAATCGCGGCAGCATTCTCACCGAGCTGCAGCAGCCCAAGGCCGCCATCGCCAGCCTCGAGCAGGTGCTGGCCATCGACCCCAACTATCCGCTGGTCGCCGGGCTGCGCCTTCTGAACAAGATCTATATCTGCGACTGGAACGGCTTCCAGCGTTCGCTGCCGGCCCTCGGCGCCCAGCTCGACCGGGGCGAACCCGGCGCGCCGCCGTGGGCGATGCTGCCGCTCATCGACCGCGCGGACCTTCAACGCAAGGCGGCCGAAGCCTGGATCGCGGGCAATGCGCCGGAGCAGAAGGTTCTCGGGCCCGTGCAGAGCTATCCTCATCACGAGCGCATCAGGATCGGCTATTTCTCGGCGGACCTGCATCGTCACGCGACGGCGCATCTGATCGCCGAGCTGTTCGAACGCCATGACCGCAAGAGCTTCGAGATCTTCGCCTTCTCCTTCGGTCCAGCCACGGACGACGAGATGCAGCAGCGCCTGAAGGCCGGCGCCGATCAGTTCATCGACGTGCGCGGCAAGACCGACCGCGAGATCGCCGCGCTGGCGCGCGAGATGGAGATCGATATCGCCGTCGATCTCAAGGGGATCACGGTCGGTCACCGCATCGGCATCTTCGCCCACCGCGCCGCGCCGATTCAGGTCAACTATCTCGGCTATCCCGGCACCGTCGGCGCGCCGTACATGGATTACATCATCGCCGACAACGTGATCGTTCCGGACGAGTCCGTGCAGCACTATTCGGACGAAGTCGTGCGCATGCCGGACAGCTATCAGGTCAACGACCGCAAGCGCAAAGTCTCGGACCGCAAGTTCACGCGTGCCGAGTTGGGGCTTCCCGAAGACGCCATCGTCTTTTGTTGTTTCAACAACAACTTCAAGATCATGCCGTACATCTTCGACCTGTGGATGAACATCATGCACGCGGTGCCGAACAGCGTGCTGTGGCTGATCGCCGACAATCCGGCGGCGGCGGAGAACCTGCAGTGGGAAGCCGAACGCCGCGGCATCGAGAAGAAGCGCCTGGTGTTCGCCGAGCGCATCTCGCCCGAGGAGCATCTCGCGCGGCATGAGCACGCCGATCTGTTCCTCGACACCTATCCCTACAACGCGCACACCACGGCGAGCGACGCGCTATGGGTCGGACTGCCGGTAATCACCTGTCCGGGCGACACGTTTGCCTCGCGCGTGGCCGCCAGCCTTCTGACCGCCATGGATCTCAAGGAGCTGATTTTCGCGAACCTCTATGAGGTCGAGCAGGCGGCCATTGCGCTGGCCAAGGACCCGGCCCGCCTTGCGGCGCTCAAGGAGAAGGTGCGCAAGAACCGCGCGACGTCACCGCTGTTTGATACGGACAGGTTCGCGCGTGCGCTCGAGTCCGGCTATCAGCAGATGATCGCCGCGCAGCGCACGAAGCACTAAGTTAGTTGCCGCGTTCCTGGCAGGTGAGGGGCGCGGCGCCGGTGTCGGTCCAGATCGCTTCGCGGCCCTTGCCGCGCAGCTTCCGCCCCTCGGCCTCGTAGGAATAACCGGACCCGCTGATGGTGCGCGTGAGAACGTGCATTCCGCCGGCCTGGGTGCGGACAACCGCGACGCCGGTTTTGTTGTCGAACGTCACCGACAAACGCGCGCCGCCGTTGCAGGCGAAGGCGGCCTCGATCGTGTCTCCGGTCTTCGCGTGCGTGCAGGCCCCGAGCGCGAGGGCCAGCACGCATGCCGAAAGGGCTTTCCCGGTCATTAGGCCGGCACGCGGCGCAGGGCTTGCGCCATGCAGTGGATGCCGCCGCCGGTCTTCGAAAGTTCGGCCATCTCGACTTCGGCCACTTCGAAGCCCCGCGCCTTCAGCTGCTTGATCAGGGTCTGGCTGCTCTTGGGCGCGACCACGCGGTCCTTGCCCAGCGACATGAAGTTGCAGCCGAGGGTCATGGTGTCCTGGAAGGGCACATGGATCAGTTCGTGACCCTTATCCTTCAGCCACTGGATGATGCCCGGTTCCGTGCACTCGATGCATACCGCGGTCAGTTTATGCGCGATCGGCACGACCATCAGATCGATGTGCACATAATATTCGTCGAAGTAGGCCATGCGGACTTCCCAGCCTTCCTTCTCGACCCAGCCGCGGACCTGATCGGCGCCTTCATCCTGCGTGCGGGCGCCGCCGCAGCCGAGCAGCAGCACGCCGTCTTCGATGACGTTGAAGTCGCCGCCTTCGAAGGTGCCGGCCGTGACCATGTCGTAAATGGGGATGCCGAGGGTTTCATAGTGGCGGATCGCGGCGTAGTTCTCGCCGCGGCGCCACCACTGGGCCATGGCCGTGATGATCGGACCCCAGGGCGTCATGACGCTGGAATCGCGGGTGTAATGCTGCATCGGCAGATCCGGCTGCGGCGGCGCGAGATGCACCTTCACGCCGAAGCTCTCGTAAGCCTTGATCAGCTCGTCATGCTGCTTGCGCGCCACGTCCATGTTGGCCGGATTTTCGCGCAGATATTTTTTGGAGAGCGAGCTGGTGGCGAGATGGCGGCCGTACGTCGGCTTGCACAGAAGCACGTCGGTGAGAACGTCGGTCTCGTTGCGGAAGCCCCACTTGGCGAGCGGCTTGGTGCCGCCGTTGGGATCGCGGCGCTTCAGTGAAAAGGCGTCGCCGGCGATGTCGTTCTGAGCATTCATGTGAGTCTCCTTAAACGGGGCCGGTCGGAATCCACCACTCGCGACCGCGCTTCGTGGTGACATATTCCGGCCAGCGGAAATGAATCGGGGCCTCGTAGTCGGCCAGCGGCTTGATCCACTTATCGCCGCCGATACCGCCGCCCGTCCGGGCGACAAATTCGTTTTTCGCCGCCTTGCGCGCGCCGTCGTCCTCGAGCAGGCGCAGCGCCGTCAGCGCGACGACTTTCGCGGCCGTGCGCACCATCGGATCGATGGTCGCCGGAATCCCGCCCAGCGCATTGCTGACCCATGCCGGGTAGCGATAGCCGGACGGCGCGTTCAACGCCGGCCGCGCAATCTAAAAGCGCGCCGTGGGCGCATGCCAACACATATCCGTGTAATCGTCCGAGGTCGCGTGGGTCTGCGACGGCGGAATATCCTGACGCAAAAGGCGCTCGGCTTCTTGTGGGGGCACGAGCCGCTCGCAGAGGTCGAGGAACGGGCGCTCCATCGGCGCGAGTCCGAGGTTCTTCTGGATTTCGCGTGCGACCTTGCGCGCGCCTTCGTCCCATGCCGGCGCGCCAACCGCTTCAAGTGACTCGTACGTGAACTGCGCCATCGCGTGGTTCGCGAGTCCCGGCCGCGATTTGCACACCCAGTGGCGTTCATGGCGGCAGCCGGCCATCGCGGCGGCGTGCGCGGCGTTGCGGTCCAGAACGGCGGTCACCCGCTCGGCCATGTCCAGGCCCGGCGTGCGGATCATGTACTGGATCTCGGCGAGGCCCGCCGGAAGGTTGTCCGCCGTCGCTTGCCCGGCTGTGAGGATCGCTTCGCTGATGGACCAGCCGCCCTGGTGGCTGAGCATGGAATCGCGCAAGGACTTCGAGCTCATGTACATGAGCATGAGGGCGTCGTTCGCGCCGGGAGCGCGCACCGCCGAATGGTTCTGCGCGATGGGCGCGCCGTCGCCGCCTGCGAGCCAGTTCTCCGGCGCGTCGCAGACGAAGCGGTAGATCATCGCGTAGGCCGCGCCGCAGTGCGTGTCCCAGCGCGCGGTGTTGCACAGCGGGAACATGTAGAACGGGTGGAACGAGATGATGCCGTCCAGGCCGTCGTAGTAGCCCTTCGCGGCGTGGATCGGCTTCGAACCGCGCACTTTCTCCGCCGGTTCGCCGGTGAAGCGCAATGTACCTTTGATGCCGTGCCGTTTCATCGCGGCTTTGACCGCGAGCAGTGCGCCGAGGCTTCCCGTGCCGAGGCCCGAGTGCGGATCGGTGTGACCGCCGGCATGTTCCGAAAGGCCCGGGCGCGGTCGCTTCACGGTGGCCGCGTCCTGGCAGTTGCCGGGCACGGCATCGTATTCCGCATAGAGCCCGATCTCGGGACCCTGACCGTTCGACCACTGCGCGGCGAAAGCCGTGGGCATGCCGCCCGAGCCTTCCTCGACCGTGAAGCCTTCCTTCCGCAGGAGGTTCACGTACCAGTCCGCGGACTCGTATTCACGCCACGATGTCTCGCCCAGATCGAAGATGTGCTTGGTCCATGCGGACAGGTCGTTTCTGTTCGCATCGACGAAGGCCAGCGCCGTGTCCTGCGCCGAAGAGGTCATGAAAAGCGGCTCCTGATGATCCCGAAAGGTAGAGCTTCGGCGCGCACAAATCGACGTGAGATTTTTTCGCCGAGACTCGCGAATCGCGTTCACATCATAGTGAAATTCATTTCGTTTGCTGAGGGTTTGAAGGCTTCTTAAACTCGACGGACGAGGGGACCTTCATATGACCGCAGAAACCGCCGGGCGCGCGCCCACGAGCCAGACGCGTATTGTCGCGCTGATCACGCTCGCGATGTTCATCAACTACATCGATCGCGGCAACCTCGCGCTCGCGGGCCCCAAACTGCAGGAGGAACTCGGCCTCTCGGCGACCCAGTTCGGCCTCCTCGGTTCGGCCTTCTACTACAGCTACGTGCTCGGCATGATCCCGGTCGGCTGGCTGGCCGAGCGTTTTGGCGCGCAGAAGGTCTTGTTCGTCGGCGCGGCGATCTGGGCCGTCGCGACTCTGCTCACCGGTTTCGCCAGCGGCTTCATCGTCATCCTCGTCCTGCGTGTCTTGCTCGGCTTTGGCGAAAGCGCTTCGTTCCCCTGCTCGTCCAAGATCCTCGCGCAGGTCGTCCCGCGCGAGCGTCTCGGCGTCGCCAATGGTTTCATGAGCTTCGGGTACCTGTTCGGTCCCGCCATCGGCATCGCCCTTGGCGGCGTTCTTCTCGAGAACTATGGCTGGCGGCCGATCTTCTATGTCTTCGGCGTGATGTCTTTGCTTTGGCTCCGTCCTTGGAGCCGCGTGGCGGTCGCACCGCTCCCGGCCGCGACGCCGGACGCAAGCATCGAGCCGTCGTTCGGGCAGATCCTGCGCCAGCGCGGGCTATGGGGCGCCGCGCTCGGTCTTTTTTCGGCGAACTACGGCTTCTATTTCGTCATTTTCTGGCTGCCGACCTACCTCGTTAAAGAACGCGGCATCACCATTTACGACATGGCATTGATGGGCTTCGCGGCTTATGCGTTGAACGCGCTCAGCGCGTTGTCGATGGGCTGGCTCACGGACCGCTGGATCGCGCGTGGACACGGCGCGGACCTCATCTACAAGGGCGCCATGGCGGCGCTCCACATCGGCGGGATCGGGTGCATGTTCGGCATGGCCTATCTGGACATGTTCGGTCTCACCGTCGCCCTGTTCGTATTCAATGTCCTGCTTGGCGTCGCTTCGCCCGGTTACTACGCCGTGGCGCAGATCATCGCCGGGCCACAGGCGACCGGCCGCTGGGTCGGTGTCCAGAACGCGATTGGAAATACCGCCGGCTTCATCGCCTTGCCGCTGACGGGCCTGCTCATCGACCGTACGGGTGACTACGCCGCGGCGTTCACCGTCGCCGCGGCGGTGTTCGCCGCCGGCTTTATCTGTTGGATCTGGGTGTTGCCGCGCATCGCGCCCGCGAAGTGGGCCGAGCAAGCCTGAGCCGTTAGTCCGCGCTCTTGGCTTTGCGGCCTTTCTTGGCCGCCGGAGGGGCGGTGATGCGCTTTTCCGGCATCAGTTCGCTGTTCAGCCAGTCGGTGAAGGCGCGCAGGGTCGCCGCGTTGCGCAGTTCATTCCGGCAAACGATGTAGAACGCGTCCGTGGCCGGTACCGTCGCGCCGAACGGGACGATGAGTTTGCCTTCCGCGAGCAGGCTGGACGTCGTGATGTTATCGCCGAGCGTGATGCCGTGGCCGTAAATGGCCGCTTCGATGGCCAGGTGCCAGTTCGACAGCT
>JADZAK010000236.1 GCA_020852595.1 Rhodospirillaceae bacterium | reverse complement strand
CGCTATAGCGAATGCCGCGTGATGGCGGCGGAGGGCCGCACCCATCTGACCGGGCGCGGCTACCATGCCGCCGACGCGACGATGCTGATGGCGCTTGGTATTGCGAGCGGCTTCTGTTCGATCCTCGTCTTCTTCCTGTTCCTGATCGATCCTTTATCGCCCGTCAGCGCCTACAGCAGGCCGGAACTCCTCTGGATGGTCTGCGCCGTTCTGGCGTACTGGCTGGGCCGCGCATGGCTGTTCGCCGGACGCGGTGAGATGCACGACGACGTTGTGATCTTCGCGCTGAAGGACCGCGTGTCGCTTGCTCTGGGCGCGCTGTGCGCGCTCCTCGGCCTGCTCGCAAATCTCTGATGGACGCCCTGCATCAACGTAAAGACGCGCTGAGTTGGGGCCGCGCCCATCACTTCACGCATCATATCGCGCAGCCGGCCTTCGCCGACGAATTGCCCACGATCCTGAAAGAGCGCGGCGCGCGGCCGGTTCTGGCGCGCGGATTGGGGCGATCCTACGGCGACAGCGGGCTCAACGCGGACAATGTCCTGATCGACATGCGCGCGCTCGATCATGTGCGCGGCTTCAACCCGGACACCGGCGTGCTCGATGCCGAGGCTGGAGTGACGCTGAAGGATATTTTGGAACTCTGTGCACAATATGAGGGACGCTGGTTCCTTCCGGTCACGCCCGGCACGAAGTTCGTTACGCTGGGCGGCGCCATTGCCAACGACGTGCACGGTAAAAACCATCACGGCGCCGGTTGCTTCGGCAATCACGTCCTCTCGCTGCGCCTCATGCGCTCGGACGGGACTGTGCTGACCTGCTCGCCCGATGAAAACACCGCCCTGTTCCGGGCCACGGTGGGCGGCATGGGCCTCACGGGACTCATTCTATCCGCACGCATCGCCTTGAAGTCCGTGCCGGGCCTGTGGGTTGAAAACGAGGATATTCGTTACGACACGCTGGACGAGTTCTACGCGCTTACAAATGACTCCCTCGAAGGGTGGGAATATACCGTCGCCTGGATCGATTGCCTCGCGCGCGGGCAAGCCACGGGACGCGGCATCTTTTCCCGTTCGCGCCATATCGCCTCCTCGCGCCCGGCGCCGCCGATTCGAGATCCGCGCATCGCGCTTCCGGTCAATCTGCCGAACATCGCGCTCAACAAGATCACCATGGCCGCCTTCAACGCGCTGTATATCCGCCGCGCGCGGCGCAAACCCACGCGTAAAGCGGTTCCCTTCGATGGGGCATTTTACCCGCTCGACGCCATCGGCCAATTCAACCGCCTCTACGGCCGTCGCGGCTTCTATCAGTACCAATGCGTCATTCCTACACGGGTTGAGCGCGACGCGACGCGCGCGCTCCTGAGCGAGATTTCGCAAGCCGGTGTCGGATCCTTCCTGGCGGTGCTAAAGACCTTTGGTGACAAACTCTCGCCCGGATTGATGTCCTTCCCCATGCCCGGAACCACCCTCGCTCTCGACTTCGCCAATGCCGGCGCGTCGACACTCGCGCTCTTGTCGCGCCTCGACGCCATCACCCGCGCCGCCGGCGGGCGCATCTACGCCGCCAAGGACGGCCGTGTGTCCGCGGCCGACTTCCAGGCCGGCTATCCGCAATGGACGGACTTCGCGCGCCTTATCGATCCGGGATTCTCATCCAGCTTCTGGCGCCGCGTGGGCGCGGGAGCCGCGGCATGAACATGGTCATCTTCGGCGCGACGTCCGCCATCGCTCAAGCTGTCGCGCGTCTCTACGCAAAAAAGGGTGCGCGCTTTTTCCTGGTGGCGCGCAATGATGAACGTCTCGCGATCGTCGCCGCCGATTTGCGCGCGCGCGGCGCGGCCCAGGTCGAGACCGCGAACGCCGATCTCGCCGATCTTTCGCTTCACGCCAACCTGGTGGCCCGCGCGCAAAGCGCCCTCGGCGCCCTGGACCGCGTCCTCGTCGCCCACGGCACACTGACCAACCAGCGCGCGGCGGAAACCGGCGCGGACGTCATGGCGCAGGAGATCGGCGTCAACTTCCTGAGCGCCGCCTCGCTGCTCACGCACGTCGCCAATGTCATGGAGCTGCAACGCGCGGGCTCCATCGCGGTGATAGGCTCCGTCGCGGGCGACCGCGGCCGCCAGAGCAATTACGTCTACGGCAGCGCCAAAGCCGGATTGGGCGTTTTTGTGCAGGGTTTGCGTCACCGCATGAGCCGTCACGGGGTCAATGTCACCTTGGTGAAACCGGGCTTTGTCGATACGCCGATGACCGCGGGCCTCGCCAAGGCTGGGCCCCTGTGGGCCACGCCCGCCAAGGTCGCGGCGGACATTAAAGCCGCCATGGAAGGCGGCGCGGCGATATTATATACGCCCTGGTTCTGGCGCTGGATCATGCTGATCATCAGATCGGTCCCCGACGCCGTCTTCCGGCGTACCCGTCTCTAGATCGTCTGCAATGAGCCTGAATAAGAACGATAAAATCGTCCTCCTCGGCGGCGCCGGCCTTGTCGGCCAGAATCTTGTCGTCCAACTGAAAGACGAGGGTTTCACCAATCTTGTCGTCGTCGACAAACACGCGCCGAATATCGCGGTGCTGCGCAAGCTACATCCGGAACTCACCGTCATCGCAGCGGATATGGCCGCGCCCGGCGCCTGGCAGAACACGTTCGCCGGCGCCAATTCGGTTGTGATGCTGCAGGCTCAGATCGGCGGCGAGGACAAAAGCGCCTTCATGCGCAACAACGTCGAGTCCACCGTTCAGGCCGTCGCCGCGTGCAAGAAACACGGCGTGCCCTACATCGTTCACATCAGTTCGTCGGTCATCAACTCGCAGGCCGTCGACTGGTATACCGAAAGCAAGAAGGCGCAGGAGAAGGTGATCGCCGAGAGCGGCATTCGCCACGTCGTGCTGCGGCCAACCCTCATGTTCGGCTGGTTCGACCGCAAGCATCTCGGCTGGCTGTCGCGCTTCATGCGCCGCGTGCCGGTGTTTCCAATCCCGGGATCGGGAAAATATTTGCGCCAACCGCTGTTCGTTCTGGATTTCTGCCGCATCATCCGCGCCTGCCTCGAACAGCGCGCGACGGGCGCCTACAACATCACCGGCCGCGACCGCGTCGATTACATCGACATTATCCGCACGGTGAAACGTGAAGCCGGCGCCGGCGCGATGATCCTGCGCATTCCCTATTCGCTCTTCTGGGTGCTTTTGAAGATCTACGCCCTGTTCGACAAGGACCCGCCCTTCACCACCAAGCAGCTCGAGGCGCTGGTGATCCCGGAGGAATTCGAGTTGATCCCGTGGTGGGATATCTTCCATGTGCCGGCCACGCCGTTCGCCGACGCGGTGCGGGAAACGTTCAAGGGCCGTTACGCCGACGTGGTCCTGGAGTTCTGATGGCCAAGGTCGCAGTCATCGGCGCCGGCGCCATGGGTCTCGCGGCCGCCTATCACCTCGCGAAAGCCGGCCACAGCGTCGAGGTTTTCGAAGCGGACAAAGTCGCCGGCGGCATGGCCGCGCATTTCGATCTCGGTGGACTCAGCATCGAGCGTTTCTATCACTTCATCTGCAAAGCCGATCAGCCGACGTTCGATTTGCTCGATGAAAT
>JADZAK010000235.1 GCA_020852595.1 Rhodospirillaceae bacterium | reverse complement strand
TTACTTCTTCGCCGCGGCCAGGAGCTGGTCGACGACCATCTGCGCCTTGGGCGCTTCCATCGCGTTGCCGGTCTGGCTCGCGATCCATGCCTTGACCTTCGCGGCATCGACCGGATGGTCCTTGAGCAGGACGCAGAGAATGGCTTGGGTGGCGAACAGGTTGGCGGCGAGGTCATTGATCGCCCCGAGCAGCATGTCCGTGGTCGCGTTGGCGGTTCTGTTCATCTTATCGAGGTCATCGCTGACCTTGGCAAGAAGACCCTGCACCTGGCTCATCATGAATTCGGACATCGCGTTTTCCTTACCCAAACCCGGCCTCAAACCGGGTCCCCAAACAGGGAAGGTGCTTGGCGCACCAGTTCGTTGATCCTGCACGCTTACAGGAGGACCGGTAAATAACACTTTAATCCGTACCAGGGGAACGTGTACCCAGGACCGGAGCGGGAACTGTTAAGAGTCATAACCTATGGCGCCTCGGCACATCGGCATCGGCTGGCAGGTCGGGGTGGCAAGCGGATGGGGCACCTATGGCGCCAACCTGGCGATCCAACTGGTGCGCCGCGGGATCGACCCCGCGCTCTTCTTTGTCGCCGCGCCTTTGAATTTGGCGGCGGCCCAGGCCGAAGCCCTCGCCGGCCCGCTCGCCGGCCACGCGGAATGGCGCGCCGCCCGGGCGCGAGGCGAGGTGAAGGCCGGCTTTCCGATCCTCCATGCCCTCGGCGATAAACTCGACTTTCCCCCCGTGCTGGCCGCCCTGCATGGAACGCCCGACATCGGCGTGGTGTTCTTCGAGTCCGCGACCATCCCGAAGCCGAATATCGACGCCGCGCGGCGCTTTGCCCTGATCGTCACCGGATCGACCTGGAACGCCGAAGTCCTCAAGCGCCACGGGTTTACGAACGTGCGCAACTGTTTCCAGGGCGTCGATCCCGAACTTTTCGCGCCGGGCGCGCGGGCCGGGCGTTTCGCCGGGCGTTTCGCGATTTTCTCCGGCGGCAAGCTCGAGTACCGCAAGGGCCAGGACCTCGTCGTCGCGGCCTTCAAAAAATTCCACGCACGCCGCCCGGACGCGCTGCTCGTCACCGCCTGGCACAATCCGTGGCCGCAGGCCGCGCAGGGGCTGGCCCGTTCGGCGCATGTCGCCGGGCCGCCGCCGGTCGTGGAGGGACGCCTCGATGTCGCGGGCTGGTTGACGCTGAACGGGCTGCCCGCGGACTCCTTTGTCGATCTCGGCCCTCTCGCCAACACCGCCACCGCGCCGCTGTTGCGCGAGGTCGATGCCGCCCTGTTGCCCAGCCGTTGCGAGGGCGGCACCAATCTCGTCGCGATGGAAGCGATGGCCTGCGGCGTGCCTGTGATCCTGTCGCGCAACACCGGTCATCTCGATCTCGTCGGCGCCGACACCTGTTACACCCTCGATTTCCAGATCCCGATGGGCGAGGTGATGGGGCGGGCCGATCTCGACGGCTGGGGCGAGTCCTCCATTGACGAGATCGTCACCAAGCTTGAAGACGCCTACACCGACCGCGCCGAAGCCGCGCGCCGCGGCGCGAACGGCGCGGCCTTCATGCGAAACTGGAGCTGGGAGCGCCAGGTCGGCAAGCTGCTCGACGCAATCGCGCCCTAAGGGAGACGCACATGGCTCAAGCTAAGAAAGCTGCCAAGAAAGCTGTGAGCCGAGCGCCGTCTGCATCGCCGCGGTAAAGTCCGCGGCGAAACGCTTTCCGTCGCACAAACTTGCATTGACCGTTTCGCGCAGGGTCTTGCGATAGGTCTGGAGACGCGGAATGTCGCCCGCCAGCGAGATGGCAAGCTTCTCGAAGCCGCCCCCGTCTTCCGCCACGAGCTCATGCAGTCCCGCATGCGCAAGATAGCTCGCGGCATGACGTCCGGCGAAGGTCGCGCCCGGGAACGTCACCACCGGGCATCCCATCCACAGCGCTTCGCATGTGGTCAGGCCACCCGAGTAGGGGAAGGTGTCGAGCGCGATATCGATCTCGTTGTAGGTCCGCAGAAACGCTTCGCGCGGCGCACGGCCCGAAATGAGGAGGCGTTCAGGGGGAATACCTTCCGCGGCGAACGCGGCGCGCAATCTTTTCTGCACGCCTTCGTCCTCAAGGCCCCGAAACTTCAGCATCAGTTTGGCGGGCGGCACGCGCGCGAGGATCGCAGCATAGGCCGCAATCACAGCATCGCTGAGTTTGGCGGGATTGTTGAGACTGCCGAAAGTGATGAAGCCGTTGCGCGTCGCCGGCGTGTCGTGCGCGAGGGATGCATCCGCCGGCGGGTCGAAGCAAGTATAGCCGTGAGGCATGCGGATGATTTTTTCAGCGTAGTGCGCCTCGGTTCCGGGCGGCGCTTGCACCGCATCGGCCAGCACATAATCCATCGCCGCCAGTCCGGTCGTTCCGACATATCCCAGCCATGAGATCTGCACCGGCGCGGGGCGGCGCGCGAACACAGCCAGGCGATGCCCGGCGGTATGTCCCGACATATCGAACAGGATCTGCACGCCCGCGTCCCGTATCGCGCCGTCGAGCGCGTCATCGGAGAGGCCGTCGGCATTTTGCCAATCGGTGACGGCACGGATGCGGGCGCTGATCGCATCCTCGCGGTTTGCGGGGCGCGTGCTGAAAACGATCGCGCGGATCTCGCGCGGGTTCAAATTCTCGAACATCCGCACGCTGAGCAGGCCCACGGGATGGACCCCGAAATCCTGCGATACGAAGCCGATGGTGATGGGGGTGCGCATTTCGGCGCGCGGCGTCTTTGGTATGGCTGCGCCGCCATGGCGCGCCGCCCACTGCGCATGGGCCAGGGCGAGACGGTCTTCCGTCACCCCGGCCACATACTGCTGCGCGCTGAGCCAGTTGCTGGCCGCCGGCATGTAGGACGAATCCTCGCGCATGGCGGCGGCGAACGCGCCGGCGGCCTCGGATGAGCGGCCCTGGTCGGACAGGATCACGCCCAGCGTGTTGTAGGCGCGTGCGTAGGCGCGCTGCGCCAGCACCTTGCGGATCTCGGTCTCGGCGGCGGTGAGCTTGCCCTGGTCGCGATAGGCGTTGGCAAGGTTGTAGCGCGCCTCCACAAAACCGGCGTTCTGGGCCACGGCGGTTTCAAAGGCTTCGGTGGCCGCGTCCAGCTGTTCGAGGTCGCGCAAGGCGCCGCCGAGGTTGGAATGCGCCTCGGGGTAATGCGGCTGAAGCCGCACGGCGGCGCGGTAGGCGTCCACCGCGCCGGGCAGCCGGCCCCGCGCGGCCAGCAGGTTTCCAAGATTGAAGTGAAATGTGGCCGTGCCGGGCGCCAGGGCGATCGCGGTGCGCATCGCGGCTTCGGCCTCGCCGAGACGCCCGGCGGTTTGCAAGGCCGTTCCAAGATTGCCGTGGGCGTCGGCGAAGGCCGGTTTGAGCGCGACGGCTTTCTCGAGCGCGCCGATGGCGTTCACGAGGTCGCCCGTCTGCACCAGCGCGACGCCGAGAAGATGCCAGGCGTCCGGGATCTCGCCGTGCAGCGCGAGGCCCTGGCGAGAGAGGGCCGCGGCCGCGGCCGCCTCGCCCGCCCGATGCCGGGCGAGGCCTTGTTTGAAGAATTCCGCGGCGCCGGTCACGCAAGCGCCTCGGCCAGGGTGACCGGCGCCGCGTGTGTCTTGATGTGATGCACCGCGACCTGCTGGAAGCGGTCGTAGAAGTCCGCCAGCATCGCGACTCCGGCGGCGTCCACCGTGCCATCCGCGCCGGCTTCGGTGCCGCGCTTGAACACCGCGCCGTAGAAGTGCTGCACGAAGTCGAACAGCAGATCGAACTGCCGCCCTTCGGCCTTGGGATTTTGGCCGCGCGTCTGGCGGCCGAGTTCCATCACGTAGGTGATGAGCGCATGGAAGAACAGATAAACCGTGTCGTCCCAGCGCGTCTCATGGCTCGCGTGCAGCGCCACGGGCGAGTTCAGCGTCTTGATCGGCTTGCCGCGCAAGAGGGTCACCAGCGGGAACCAGTAGTCCCAGAACGGCATGCCCATGCAGAAGGGGCTCTCCGCATAGTCTTCCAGGAATTTGCCCGGCAGGAAGAAATAATCGTAGCCGATGGAATAAACCTCGCCGCCGGTCGGCGCATAACCGGCGAACCGATCGGCGCCCGGCACGTCCACGCGCGGCCCGCACAGCAAGGCGCCCTGCGCTTCGCGCTGGATGAAGGCTTTCAGGCCCGCGACGTCGCGCAGATAGATGTCCGCGTTGATAAGGCCCGCCACGCACATCGCCGGGTCATGACCCGACGCCGCGATGGCGGCGCGCAAGGCTTTCAGCATGTCGTGGATATACGGCACCGGCTTCTTCGCAAAACGCTCGGCGGTGCCGGCCGGCGTCACGACATCGAGGCCGGGATAGCGGGCGCGGATCGCGTCGGCTTCGGCTTTTCCGTTCACCGAAAGGACGTGGAAACCCGCCGCGCGCCACGAATTGACCTGCAGCGCGGTATCGCGTCCGGGCACGAGGCTGGTGGCCAGGAAAATCGGCGGAGAGGGCGCCATGGGGGAACCTACGGGCTTTCTTTGTGATGTGCCGCCGTCAGCACCACCGGCATGAACTTCGAGCGGTCCATGGGCGGCAGCTTGACCTCGCGGCGGAGTTTGTCGGCCAGCGCGAAGTAATCGTCCATCGGCACCAGGCCGCAGAAATGACACAGGACGCCGGACCACGCCGCGGCGGGCTCGCCCGCCGCCTGTTTCACGAGGCGCAGTTCGCCGGTGTCGAGGTCCATGATGCCGTCTTTGATGTTCGGCGTCGTCACCTGCAGGCGCGCGGTGACCGGCGGTTCCTCCGGGTCGATGCCGAGCAGCGCCAGGGCGGCGGCGAAAAACGGCTCGTCCGCGTATTCGCCTTCGTGTTTGTAGCGGTAACTGATCGTGTCCCGGTGCGGGCCCTCATAGAGCGCGCGCACCTTGTCGAACACGGCCTTCGAGGCGGGCGTGCGCTCGAAGTACATCACGCCGGCATTGAAGACCGTCAGATACCGCACACCCAACAACGCGCATAAGGCGGCCGCGTCTTTTTCGCCCAGCGAGCAGGCGAACGCGGGCCCCTTGCTCTGACGGTGGCCTTCCACGACAAAAGGCCGGTCGCGGAACTTGCGCCAGAAGAATTCGATGCGCGGGCTGAACAGGAGGCAGTCGGCGTCGATATAAAAGGTGCGCTCGTACGGCGTCAGATCGAACAATCGCGCCTTGTTCATGGCGCCGCGCATATGCGCGTCGTCCTCGGCGACGATCACCTGGTCGAAAAGCGCGGCAAGGGCCGGATCGACCTTCACCTTGGCGTTCACGGCCACGCTGACCGGACGGCGCTCTACCCGGCGTACGGACAGCGCGAAGTTGGCCGCCAGCTCCAGGTAGCGGGCATCGTCGAACGCCAGAAGGAGGTAGCCTTCGGTCATTGGGTTTCGGGTTTCACAGCCAATGGTTGCCGCGGCGGTAGGGCGCAGCGGCGGGAGCCCATCTGTGCGGGGAAATCCTGAACATAAGGCAAATATCCTTGCCAAACCGGGTCTCAATCGTTAACATTTTGATAATACTCATTAATTTTGCGTTACGGCAGTGTTTGACAGCCCTCCCGCAAGCCTTTATAAATTGCGGTGCTCAAAGTAGCTCCTGAATGGAGGCCTATTTTGTGCCGACAGAAATGTCGTCAACACTGTCCTAGAAAAGGAGCTACGCGTTATGAGTGATATTACCCTTTCGAGTGCGACACGCGCGAACCTGCTGTCGCTCCAGTCCACGACCGACCTCATCGGCCGCACGCAAGAGCGTCTGGCCACCGGTCTTAAGGTCAACAGCGCCATCGACGACGCGCTGGCCTTCTTCAAAGCCCGTAACCTGAACAGCCGCGCGACCGACTTGTCCTCTCTTAAGGACTCGATCCTCGGTGGTATCAGCGTGATCAAGGCCGCGGTGCAGGGCCTTGAGTCGATCGAAAGCGTCATCAAGCAGATGAAGGCGCTTGCGCAATCGGCGATTTCCTCGCCGGAAAGCACGACCCGCGCCAAGCTGGCCAGCCAGTTCAACGAACTGCGCAGCCAGGTGGACAACCTCGCTGAAGACGCCAGCTTCAACGGCGTCAACCTGCTCAAGAACAGCACCAGCGCTTTCACCGGCGGCGCCGACCAGCTCACGGTGAAGTTCAACGAACGTACCGACGCCGCGTCGGTCAACCAGCTCGTCGTCTCGGGCCTCAGCTCGGCCGACTTCGGTGACATCGTCGCGTCGGCCGCTACGGCCACCGGCTCGGGCACCGACGTGTGGGGCGTCACCGGCGCCGCCGCCGTCACCGCGATCACGGCTTCGATCCGCGCTCTCGACTCCGCGCTGGTCACCGTGCGCCAGAGCGCGCAGGCCTTCGGCACCAACTCCGCCGTGCTGCAGATCCGCGCCGACTTCACCACCAACCTGATCAACACCCTCAAGGGTGGTGCGTCGGAACTGGTGAACGCGGACTTGAACGAAGAATCGGCCAACCTCCTGTCGCTGCAAACGCGCCAGCAGTTGGGCACGATCTCGCTCTCGATCGCGCAGCGTTCCGAACAGTCGATCCTGCGTCTCTTCTAAGACCAGGCGGCGTTTATCGAACGCGACTAGGACAGTGGGCGGACCCCCTTCGGTGGGGGTCCGCCGGACTGGTCTTGGCCGTGCGCGAAGACGCCGCCGGTCTGGAAGCGGACGGGCGCCCTCCAACGCGTATTCATCTTTTGGTACTTTTTGTCGCGTAGGTTCGGCGCTCCGGTCATCCGAGGCAGGAGACGCCTATGAGTGAAATCACTCTCACGGCGGCGACACGCGCCAACCTTTTGTCGCTGCAGAACACGACGGCCTTGATCGGCCGGACGCAAGAACGTCTTGCGACCGGGCTCAAGGTCAATTCCGCTATCGACGATGCGCTCGCCTTCTTCAAGGCGCGCAACCTCAATAGCCGCGCCAACGATCTGTCCTCGATCAAGGACCAGATCGCCAACGGCATAAGCACGATCAGGGCTGCGATTGAGGGCCTTGAATCGATCGAATCCGTCATCAAGCAAATGAAGGCGCTGGCCCAGTCCGCGATCTCGGCGCCGGAAAGCACGACCCGCGCCAAGCTGGCCAGCCAGTTCAACGAACTGCGCAGCCAGGTCGACAATCTGGCCGAAGACGCTCACTTCAACGGCTACAACCTTCTCAAGAACACGACCGCGGCGTTCTCCGGCGGCGCCGACATGCTGACGGTGAAATTCAACGAGCGCATCCAGCCGCCGGGCCTGAGCCAACTCGTGGTCAGCGGACTCGCGACCACCGACTTCGACAAGATCGTGGCCAACGCCGCCGTGGCGACAGGCGCGGGCACCGACGTTTGGGGAGTCACGGGCACCGCCGCCGTTACGGCGATCACCAATTCGATCCGCGCGCTCGATTCGGCGCTGGTCACGGTCCGTCAGTCGGCGCAGCAATTCGGCACCAACTCCGCGATGCTTCAGATCCGTATCGATTTCACGGGGAATTTGATCAACACGCTGCGCGGCGGCGCGGCCGAACTGGTCAATGCCGACCTCAACGAAGAATCGGCAAATCTCCTGTCGCTGCAAACGCGCCAGGAACTCGGCACGATCTCGCTTTCGATCGCGCAGCGCTCGGAACAGTCGATCTTGAGACTCTTCTAGTTTGCGGGGGGTAACGGAAAAGGCGGCTCCTTGGGGGGAGCCGCCTTTTTTTTGTTGAGCCGTGGTGCCCGCGTCCTCAGCCCCAGCCTCAGCCTCAGCCTCAGCCTCCGCGCCGGCGGGAAATTAACCCTTCCTTAACCAAAAAATCCCGTTTCACCGCGCTTTTTTGTTTCTGCGGTGTTTCAGGGCGCCCGGTTTCCTCCCCGCTTAACCTTTTGTTCGCACTTTATGCGTAGAACGGCAGCGTGAACCGTCATGTTCACGGCACAGCTTGTGTTCGATTTGCGTTGTTTTGGCTAGTTGCACGAGCGGTTCGGTTTTTTTGGGGACGAAACGGCTTCTAGAAAGTCACTGATCCTAGAAAGGGTACAAATATGGCTCAGGAAATCACACTCTCGACGGCGACGCGCACCAACTTGCTCTCGCTGCAAAACACGACCGGCCTCATCGGCCGCACCCAGGAACGTCTCGCGACCGGTCTCAAGGTCAACAGCGCGATCGACGACGCTCTCGCGTTCTTCAAAGCGCGTAACCTGAATGCGCGCGCCTCCGATCTGTCCTCTGTGAAGGACGGCATCATGGGCGGCATCAGCGTGCTGAAGGCCGCCGTGCAGGGCCTCGAGTCGATCGAATCGGTCCTGAAGCAGATGAAGGCGCTTGCGCAGTCCGCGATTTCCGCTCCGGAAAGCACCACGCGCGCCAAGCTTGCCAGCCAGTTCAACGAATTGCGCAGCCAGGTCGACAACCTCGCCGAAGACTCGAGCTTCAGCGGCGTCAACCTGCTCAAGAACGGCTCCGCCGCGTTCGTCGCCGGCGCCGATCAGATGACCGTGAAGTTCAATGAACGCGTTGAGCCGATCGGCGTGAATCAACTCGTCGTGTCGGGCCTCAATGTCTCCGATTTCACCTCGATCATGGCGCAGTCGGCGACCGCCACCGGCGCCGGCACGGAGGTGTGGGGTGTCACCGGCACCGCCGCCATCACCGCCATCACCGGCGCGATCCGCGCCATCGACTCGGCGCTGGTCACCGTGCGTCAATCGGCGCAGCAGTTCGGTACGCAGTCCTCGATGCTGCAGATCCGCGCCGACTTCACCGTCAATATCATCAACACCCTGAAGGGCGGCGCCGCGGAACTCGTCAACGCCGACCTCAACGAAGAATCGGCCAACCTTCTGTCGCTGCAGACGCGCCAGCAGCTCGGCACCATCTCGCTGGGCATCGCGCAGCAGTCCGAACAGTCCATCCTGCGCCTGTTCTAGTAAGGCAGGCGTTCCGAAGTTTGCTTCCGTCCGCCGACGCGCAAGCCAAGGCGGTTCGTTAGACGGCTCCCGGCCGGGTCGAAAGACCCGGCCGTTTTTTTTGAAAGAGGGGCGAGCTATCGCTCGCCCCTCTTTCATCCCGCCAAAGCTGCGTCGCCGCGGCGGCGGATCGCCGGCGGCCCTGTCCGCCGCAGCTTTAGCGAAGGCGGATCGCGCTCCCGTTTCATTTCCCCGTCCCGTTAACCTTTTTTTTGCCCTTTGCGCGTATTCCGTATGGTGATGCGTAGAAGTGCGAAGTGCGTGCACGGCCAGAATCGACCGTAAAAAGCGCACGAAAAAAGCTCTCCGGCTGACGCATCGCCGGCGGGTAGGAGAGGTCAGCATGGCTGCCGAAATCACACTCACAACGGCGACGCGGACGAATCTGCTGTCGCTGCAGAATACGACCAGTCTCATTGGCCGCACCCAGGAGCGTCTGGCGACGGGGCTGAAGGTCAACAGCGCGATCGACGATGCGCTCGCCTTCTTCAAGGCGCGCAATCTCAACAGCCGCGCGTCCGACTTGCAGACCATCAAGGACGGCGTCAGCGACGGCATCAACGTCATCAAGGCCGGTATCCAAGGTCTCGAGTCGATTGAATCCATCCTCAAGCAGATGAAGGCGCTCGCGCAGTCGGCGATCTCCCAGCCCGAGAGCACGACGCGTTCAAAACTCGCAAGCCAGTTCAACGAACTGCGCAGCCAGGTCGACAACCTCGCCGAGGACGCCGCCTACAACGGCATCAACCTTCTGAAGAATTCCACGCAGGCCTTCGCGCCGGGCGCCGACCAGCTGACGGTGAAGTTCAACGAACGCACCGAAACCCAGGCGGTCAATCAGCTCGTCATTTCGGGTCTGCGCATCGCCGACTTCAACACCATCATGGGCCGCTCCGCGCTCGCGACGGGGGCCCTGCCCAGTTCCAATGTGTGGGGGCAGTCGGGCACGGGCGCGATCCGTGGCATCACCGCGGCGCTGCGCGCCATCGACAGCGCGCTGGTCACGGTGCGCCAGAACGCGCAGGCCCTCGGCACGAACTCCGCGCTTCTCCAGATCCGCGCCGATTTCACGACGCGCATCATCAATACCTTGAAGGGCGGCGCCGCCGAACTCGTGAACGCCGACATGAACGAAGAGTCCGCGAACCTGCTCTCGCTGCAGACCCGTCAGCAGCTGGGCACGATTTCGCTCTCGATCGCGCAGAAGTCGGAAGAAGCGATTCTCCGGTTGTTCTAAGGGCCTCGGTCTGACAGGGGGGATTTTAGGTACGGTTCAGCGCTTCACGGAGCGGCTGTTTAAGTTCATATTGCCGCGCGACACTGCCGTCGAACCCGCTATCTAAGAAATGCCATGCCCTTAAAACTGACGCTGAAGCCCAACGAAAAAGTCCTCATCGGCACATCCGTGATCGCCAACGGCCCGGCGAAGACGGAATTCGTTGTCCTGAACCGCGTGCCGGTTGTGCGCGAGAAGGACATCATCACCGAAGAGAAGGCCGACACGGTCGCCAAGAAGCTCTATGTCACGATCCTCAACATGTACATTAACCCTGCGCGTGAGAAGGATTGCCATGGCATTTACTTCGTTTTAATGAGACAAATGATCTTAGTACCGGTGGACGCCCGCGCGGTGGACCTGATGGTCGAGATGTCCCAGCAGATCCTTGCGGGCGACCACTACCGGGCCCTCAAAATGTGCCGGCAGTTGATAAAGTTCGAGGCGGAGGCCTTGGCGAATGTCAAAAGATAAAGTTGCAGTCTATCAGCAACAGCAGAAACGCAACCTCTCCCCGCGTGAGGTTGAGGCGATGGCCTTTACAAAGGCCGCGCTTCTGCTTGAGGACGCCAAGAAGCAGACCGGCAACATCGAAGAGTTCGCCAAAGCGCTGCGCTTCAACCATCTGCTCTGGACCATTATCCAGGCCGACTTGACCGAGCCCGACAACCAGCTTCCGCCGGAGATCAAGGCGAACGTCATGTCGCTGTCGATCTTCGTCGACAAGCAGACCACCAAGGCGCTGCGGTCCAGCTCGGCCGGCGACCTCGATGTGCTCATCAACATCAACCGCAACCTCGCGGCGGGCCTGCGCACCAATGCGGAAACGGCCGGCCAGGCGGCGCAAGCCGGCGGCGCCCGTCCCACCGGCGCGTAAGCGTCAGACGCGGTTCGACGGATGGCCCGGCTTTCGCTGAAGCTTCCGCCTTCGCTTCGCAGCTTCGGCGGACGCGGTCTGGAAGCCGCCGTAGCCTTGGCGAAGGTGGGTCGGCGGGTTTGGTGGTAGATGCCAATTCAGTGCGATCGTTCCGCGATCTTGTCCGCCCAAGCCGTTGAGGCGTAGGCGGATGGCGCAGCCGTCTCAAGGGCGTGTCCTTTCGCCGCTGCTCCAGCAAGGCCTCAACTTCCTGAAAGCCGGCGATGCCGCCGGCGCGGAAGTCCTGCTCGACACCTACGTCGCCCGCAATCCCGAGGACGCCGACGGCCATAACCTCGCCGGCCTTGCCAAACACGCGCTGGGCCGCCTCCAAGACGCGATTCCGCATTTGGAACGGGCCGCCGCGCTGAACCCGCGCGAACCGCTGTTCGCGATCAATCTCTCCGCCATGCTGGCGGACGCGCAGCGCGGCGACGAAGCTCTGCGTGTGATCGACGAGAGTCTGATCCGCGTGCCGGGTCAACTCGATCTTCTCTTGCAGCGCGTGCGCCTTCTGCACCGTCTGTCGCGTTTCGCCGAGGCGACGTCCATCGCCAGGATGGCCGTGGCGTTTCATCGTGGCATGGACCGCGCGCATCATGCCCTCGGTCTCGCGCTCATCAAGGAAGGAAAATACGCCGACGCCGCTGAAGCGTTCTCCGAAGCCGTGGCGCGCGAACCCACGGCCGTCGACAGCTGGCTCAACCGCGGCGTCGCCTTGAAGGAAACCGGCAACCTTGACGAAGCCGAAGTCAGCTACCGCCGGGCGCTCAAGCTCTCGCCGCAGGACGCAATCATTCACAACAACCTCGCCAATGTCGTCGGGGCGCTGGGGCGGCACGACGAGGCCGTGCGGCTGTATAAAGACGCGCTTGTTCTCGATCCGGGCTATGCCGACGCCAAGGCCAATCTCGGCCCCGCGCTGCGCGAAAGCGGGCGCCTCGGGGAAGCCCTCGAGATGCTCGCCGCCGCCGTGGCGCAGCATCCCGGACATGCCGCGCTTCTGAACGCCTACGGCAATACGTTGCGCCAGGCCGAGCGTTTTGATGAGGCCATTGAAATCCTCGCGCAGGCGGTGGCGGTGCTTCCCACATATGCGGAGGCCCACAACAATTTGGGTCTCGCCTATGCCATAAGCGGCGATCTGAAAACCGCGGCAAAGCACCTGACGCGCGCGGCCGAGTTGAAGCCCGACGCGCCGATCATCAGCAATAACCTGGGCGCGCTTCTCTTGCGCATGTTCCGCTTCCAGGACGCCGTCGCGGCGCTGTCCAACGCCGTCGCGCACGATCCCGAATATGACGAAGCCCTTATCAATCTCGGCGTCGCGCACTACATGCGCGGCGAGGGGGCGCTCGCGACCGAGGTCTACAGAAAAGTACTGGCGCGCCATCCCGACAACGGCTTCGCGCGCTATAGTCTCGGGGTCGCCCTGCTCGAGGATCAACAGCTCAGCGCGGCCGAAGCCGAAATCCGCCGCGCGCTCGAACTCGATCCGGCCAACGCCATGGCGCTGAATACGCTCGGCGTGCTTCTGCTCGAGCAGCATCTCGTCACGCACGCCCGCAAGGCCATGCGCGATGCGGCCGATGTGAACACGCGCTCCGCGCCGATCTTCTATTCCAACTATGCGTTCGCCAGCTTGTACGAGCCCGACCTTTCCAACGAAGACATCTTCGCGATCCACAAGGAATTCGCCCGGCGCTTCTCGACGGACGAACCGGCCTTGGACCGGCCGCATACGAATACAAGAGAGCCTGACCGCCGCCTGCGCGTGGCCTACCTCTCTCCGGATTTCCGCGCGCATTCCGTTTCCTATTTCTTCGAGGCGCTGCTCGAGAAACACGACCGGAATAAGTTCGAGATCTGCCTCTACTCCGATACCTCGCGCGCGGACGTCATCACCGAGGGTATGCGCAAGGGCGCCGATCTCTGGGTCGAAAGCGCGGGGTTCACCAACGATGCCTTTGCCCAAAGGCTGCGCGACGACGGCATCGATCTTCTGGTCAATCTCGGCGGGCATACCTCGGGCAACCGGCTGCCGGTCTGCGCGCTGAAACCCGCGCCCGTGCAGATCGAGTACCTCGGCTACCCGGAGACCAGCGGCGTGCCCGCCATGGATTATCGCATCACGGACGGCCGCGCCGACCCGCCGGGCAGCGAGCGATGGTGCACGGAGGAGATCGTGCGTCTTGCGCACTGTTTCCATTTATACCGCCCGTCCGGCAAGGCGACGCCCCCGGCGCCGGCGCCTCATCTTGAAAAAGGCTACGTCACCTTCGCCTCGTTCAATGTGCTGCCGAAAGTGACCGAACCGGCGATCGCGGCGTGGGCCACGATCCTGAAAGCGGTGCCCGGTTCGCGCTTCTATATCAAGTGCAAGCAGATGCGCGACGAACGCGTGCGCGCGCGGGTCTTGGCCGATTTCGCCCGCCACGGCATCGACGCCGGCCGCATCGAGATGACCGCGTTCGTGCCGTCGGTGCAGGAGCATCTCGGCAAATACGGCGGTGTCGATCTCGCGCTCGACACTTTCCCTTACAACGGAACGACCACCACCTGCGAAGCGCTCTACATGGGCGTGCCGGTGCTGACCTTCGCGGGCGACAATCACCGCGGCCGCGTGGGCCTCAGTCTCCTGACGGCGCTGGGGATCGCGGACGAGTTCGTGGCGTCGTCGGCCGAGGACTACATCGCCCGCGCTATCGCCTTTGGACGCAATCCGCAACGCCTCGCCGAAATCCGGTCCATGCTGCGTCCCGCCATGGAGCGCTCGGCTTTGCGCGATGAGGTTGGTTTTACCCGCGCGTTGGAAGAGACCTACCGCGCGCTGTGGCGCCGCTGGTGCGAAGGGCCGGCCACCCATATGCTGAAGTCGCCGCCCGAACTTCGCCCGGAGGACTCCATCCAGGGCGTGCTGGTGAAGACTTTATAGCTCAGATTGAGAACAACAGTGATGCAAGCCTGTGTTCTGAGAAGGGTACGTCGCTGTGCCCTGCTATTGGTGTTTAACTCGTAAATAGGAAGGCGTGCACAGCGGCATGTAAACGACGCAGCTCTCGTTCATTGTGTTGGAGAAGCCCATGCCGCCATATTCCAGCAAGATCGTTTTCACATTCATCAGCCATATCTCTTCCGATTTTTTCGAAAGAGCCAAGATCTGCTCTTTTTAGGTCCTCCGGTTCTCCAAAAGCTCCAAGCACAAAGACTCTGTTAGCCAGGTTCTCCGGGATCTTTTGTTTAATCTGCTCGAAGCGATCTGGATCTCGATCAAAGTCAATCAGCAAGACCATGAAGCACGCCCTAAAGGCGTCCATCAAATCCACATGTGTGCGTTCAAATTCATCGCGCACCAGTGTCCAGCCCCCCGCTGGCTCGAGTATCTGAATACGGCGTAGAGCTACGTTTGGGTTAAGGAGGAATCCGTTGGCGATCTGTCGATTGGCGTCGTCTTCCGGGAGAACGAGGACATGCGGTTGATATCTATTCGTCATGCCGCCAGGTCGCCGCGAATGATCGCGCTGACAATATCTCCTTTTACTTCACCTTTATCTCTTATTTCGCGCAGGAGGCGCGCTCTTGCCGGCTCCAAATGATTTTCTCTGTGGAGGACCAGAGTATTTTCATCCGAAAATCTCCGAATTGCTTCGGGATTGTGTGACGTAGCTATAAGTTGCCCTCGCGCTTCAAAGGCCCTGCGAAGAGTCGTTATTGAAGGGCTGACTTCGGAAGGCGCGAGATAATTGTCGGGTTCGTCCCAAAAACAGACAAGCGGTCCATACGCATTGTTTGCTGCCATTACTAATGCGTAAATTAGAAAGCACTTTTCGCCGTCAGAGAGGTGAGCGAATGGGACAGTTAGACTCCGTTGCTCACAACTGAATTGAACTTCCAAGCTTCGTGCATCCTTGGCAAACAACGGATTCTTGATGTCCGCTAAGTCAGGCATAACTTCTTTTAGATATTGCTCAATTTTACCGTAAGAAGATGGAGCTAGCGCTAGAAGCCCTGAAAACCATGCGCCGAAATCTGTCAGCTGAGCGTTAGGTTGGAGCGTTTCGCCTTCAGAATCGCCCCGAATAGCACTCGGGACAGGCCGCAAGATAAGCATGCGGGCGAGCCACTGCCGGAAAATATGAAGCGGATCGGCTTCCGATTGGTAGACGAGAGGCAGCGCGACGAGGTGCCAGTCAATGGAGAAGGTTGTCTCAGTCGTATGACTCGAACGCACTAAGCGGACTTTGGCTAAATCTCGTGAATAGATCACGCTGCCGGCAACAGACAGTTTTTCTTCGAGGACGCGTGGTTCTTTAAATCCTTCGGGTAATTCGAACGCAACGGTGTATTGATAAATTTTGGCGTCCAGCTCGACTTCGACATCGAAGCGCATCGGGACGGAGGTGCGGCCGTTTGCGAAATCCCGTATTTTTATGAGATCTCCTACCCGGTTTGTGCCGCGAGCAACGCTCTGAAGAATCTCAAGCGCACGTCCTACTGTCGTTTTTCCCGTGCCGTTCTTGCCGATCAGCAAAACGGACGAGAGTCCCCCAAGTGGAAGCTCGAATCCCTCCAAGCAGCGGAAGTTATTTACATAAAATCTCTTTATCATTTCGCCATAATACATATTGCCCGCTGGTTAGGGCAGCGACGGAATCGCAAATGCGAAAGTTCTGCTCGAATTCCCGGCGCAATCGGCGTTTGCGGGAGGACGGTTTTCTCTCTTGCCAATCTGTGATTTGGTTGTGACAGCGGCCATATTATTAATTTAAATCAATGATATAGATGGTATTTTCCAGTGCATTGCTGCCATGCAGCATGCCTCCTTGCGCAAGCGCAGGTCGGCCCATACATTCCGGCCTCGTCTTCCCCGCTTCGTTTTCAAGG
>JADZAK010000234.1 GCA_020852595.1 Rhodospirillaceae bacterium | reverse complement strand
TCGGCCGCCGCCGGGTTTTCGCGGAGTAGGGAAAAGGTTCTTTTCCGGCTGAGCGATTGAAGGGGAGTTTCTTCCCGCGCCGGGCCGGATATCGCGGATACGACGAAAGCCCGGCTACCTGTAACAGCCGCGCCGCTCTTAGATGCTGTCCGTGATGCCCAAGGACAGTGCGATGCCTCAGACAATCGACAGCTACCGGCGCCGTGCCGCGGAATGCCTCGCCGAGGCGCGCCGCGCGCCGCATGAGACCGACAAGGCGATCTTCCTGGAGATGGCCGAGCAGTGGCTGTCCCTGGCGGCCCATGGCGACAAGGCCCCGAACGCATTCGGCGCACTCGTCGGTTAGCACTCACTCTTTCGACGCGGCTTCCGCGAGCCGCTTCCAATCTTCCGCCACTCTTATAAGTCCCGCGCGCGTTTCGGCGTCCTGCGTACGCGCGGCGCGTTCGAAGGTTTCCTCGGCGCGGCGGCGGTACCATTCCACGCGCCCCTTCTTGGCTTCGTCGAGCGCAGCCTGCGTCGGGGACAACGGCGGCAAGATCTCCTCGAACGGCGTGAACCACATTTTGCGCAGCGCGATCAGCCCGAGCACGGGGCCCGGCAGCAAGATCCAGGCGACCTTATCGCCGAGCGCGGCGTGGGCCTTGGTGGCGATGAGAATAGAAACGATCGTCACCGCGAAGCCGATGCTGGTTTGCAGCGCGAGGGAACTGCCGATGAGCGCGGGCGGACAGTGACGCGCGGCGAGCGCGGAGAACTGAGGGCTGTCCGCGATCACCGCCCCGCCCCAGATGAGCAGCACGAGGATGCGCACCGGCAACGGCGCGCTGGGCAGCAGTGGATAGATCAGACACATGAGCCCGGAGATGGCGAGCGACGCGCCCGCCACACGCTCGGAACCAAGACGGCGTGTGATGCCGCCGCCCCAGATGCAGCCGATGCAGCCCACGGCGATGACGGCAAAGGAGATGGCCCAGCCGATTTGCGGATCGTCGAAGGGCGTGCCCAGGATGGCCGAGGCCACCAGCAGCGGCACGATGGTCCAGAAGGCGTAAAGCTCCCACATGTGGCCGAAGTAGGCGAACGCGGTGGCGCGGAATTTCGGGAGCTTGAAGGCGAGGAAAAAACTTCCCGCGTGCGCGGGCGCGCCTTTGCTCATGGCGGCGGGATCGCCGAGTTTCAGGATGAGCGCGGCGGCGATGAAGGCCAGCACCGAGGACACGAGCATCGGTGTTTGCCAGGCGGCGTGACTGCCGAGGGCGCGCACGCCCATGGGGAGCGCGGTGCCGAGGGTGAGCATGCCCACAAGAAGGCCGAGGGTCTGGCCGGCTTTGCCGGGCGCCCAGGCGACGGCCATCTTCATGCCGATGGGATAGACCCCCGCGAGCGAAACGCCGACAAGAACGCGCAGCACCAGCTGCACGAACAGGGAGTCCGTGGAATAGGCGAAGGCGAGATTGAACAGCGCGCCGAGGGTGGCCGACAGCGCGAAGACTTTCGAGGGACGGAAACGGTCCGCGAGACCGCCGAAGGAAAAAAGCAGAGTCCCCGTGATGAAGCCGCCCTGCACCGCCATGGTCATGGCGCCGAGATATTCCGCCGTCCCGCCCGCGACGTTGGCGGAGAACCACAGCGAAGTGGCGAGAAGCTGCGCGAGCGCGATGAGGGTTGTTTGCGGGGTCATGCTGCGGCGACAGAAAAGTCAAACCAGAAACCCCTGGATCCTCGCCGCTGCGCGGCAAGGATGACAAGGCTTTTCGTTTTGTGGTCATCCTGGGGCTTGTCCCCAGGATCCAGGGTGGCCGGGCTGGATGAATGCGGAGAGTACGGTGCTTGGGACAGCCGACCCGTTTCGTAGCCCTGGATCCTGGGCATTCGCCCAGGATGACGAGAAAACGAAAAGCCAGGCGCAGGCGCTCGCGGCGAACACCAAGAAAGACAACGTGGACTGGATCCTCGCCGCTGCGCGGCAAGGATGACAAGGCTTTTTGGTTTTTGGTCATCCTGGAGCGCAGCTCCAGGATCCAGGGTTGCTGGGCTGGATGGATGCAGAGAGTGCGGTGTTTGGGACAGCCGACCAGTGTCGTAGCTCTGGATCCTGGGCTTTCGCCCAGGATGACGTGGAAAGGAAAAATGTTTCCGATCAGAACTCACGTATTTCCGCCACGCCGTGCATTTCGCGGAGGCCGGTCAAAGTCTTGGGTTGGATGGCGTAGCGTTCGTTCAAGGCCAGGTGCACGAAGTGGCCCTTTTGTCTTGTGACCAGGACGATCTTGCCGTTGCCGCGGCCGTCGGCGGTGAGCAGGCCCGAGAGTTCGTGGATGGCGAGATCGTTCGTGACGTGGAGTTCGAGGTTGCGGACGCGGGCGGCGGCGGCTTTCTCCAGGTCGTCGACGCGGGTGGTGAGCAATCTGACTTTGCCGTTTTCGAGCTGGGCGTCGAGGGTCAGCAATACGGCGGACTCGCCGTCGAGCAACTCGCGGCTGACGGCCAGCACTTCGGAGAACATCATGGCTTCGAAGGAGCCGGTGGAGTCCTGGAACTTCACGAAAGCATATTTGTTGCCGCGTTTGCCGATGCGTTCGCGTTTTTCCTGCACCGTGCCGGCCATGCGGATGGGCTTTGAACACTGCTCGGCCGTCAGGTTTTCGAGATCGCGGGCTTTGACGACCTTCAGGGCTTCGAGGGTGCCCGAGTAGGTGTCGAGCGGATGTTCCTTCAAATAGAAGCCGAAGGCGTCATGTTCGTGGGCGATCTTCTCGAACTTGCGCCACTCGTTCACTTTCGGAAGCGTGATCGTGCCGTGGCTGTCGTCGCCGCCGAACAGGCTCACCTGATTTGAGGCGCGCGCGCCGGCGCTGTGCTGGGCGTGGCGCAGCACGATCTCGATGCCGGCGAACAGTTGGCCGCGGTTCGGATGCAGTTCATCGAGCGCGCCGGAGTTCACGAGGTTTTCGAGCAGGCGCTTGTTGATGACCGAGGTGTCGAGACGGTTGGCGAAGTCGGACAGCGATTTGAATTTTCCCTTTTTTCGCCGTTCATCGACGAGGGCCTGCATGGCCCCTGCCCCGACGTTCTTGAGGGCGGCCAAGGCATAGCGGATGGCGCCGTTCTCGACGCTGAAGGTGACGTCGGAGCGGTTCACGTCCGGCGGCAGGATCTCGATCTTCAGGCGGCGCAACTCGGCGCGGAAATCGCCGAGCTTGTCGGTGTTGTGCATATCGAGGGTCATCGACGCGGCCAGGAACTCGGCCGGGTAGTTGGCTTTCAGATAGGCGGTTTGATAGGCGACGAGTGCATAGGCGGCGGCGTGCGACTTGTTGAAGCCGTAGCCGGCAAATTTGTCGATCGTGTCGAAGATGGTGGAGGCGCGGTCGGGCGCGATCTCGCGGAACTTGCCCGCGCCCTCGACGAAGGTGGCGCGCTGCTTGTCCATCTCCGCCTGGATCTTCTTGCCCATGGCGCGGCGCAGGAGGTCCGCTCCACCGAGGCTGTAGCCGGCCAGCACCTGCGCGGCCTGCATCACCTGCTCCTGGTACACAATGATCCCGTAGGTCTCTTTGAGGATCGGTTCCATGGCGGGGTGCATGTACTCGATGGGTTCGCGGCCGTGTTTGCGGTTCACGAAGCTGTCGATATTGTCCATCGGACCCGGGCGATAGAGCGCCACGATGGCGATGAGGTCTTCGAACACGTCGGGCTTGAGCTTGCGCAAGACGTCGCGCATGCCCGTGCTTTCAAGCTGGAACACACCCGCCGCATCGGCCCGGCTGAGCATGGCGTAGGTCGGCTTGTCGTCGAGCGGGATCTTCGAGAGATCGAGGTCGATGTCGCGCTTGCGCAGGAGTTTCACCGCGGTTTCGAGAACGGTCAGCGTCTTCAGCCCGAGAAAATCAAACTTAACGAGGCCGGCCGGTTCCACCCACTTCATGTTGAACTGGGTGACGGGCATGTCGGACGCGGGATCGCGGTAGAGCGGGACGAGTTCATCCAGCGGACGGTCGCCGATGACGAGACCGGCGGCGTGGGTGGAAGCGTGGGCGTAGAGGCCTTCGAGTTTCAGCGAGATATCGATGAGATGTTTCACCGTGTCGTCGGTGTCGCGCAGGTTTTTGAGTTCTTCCTCGGACTCCAGCGCCTGCTTCAGGGACACCGGACTGGCCGGGTTCATCGGGACCATTTTGCAGATCTTGTCGACGAAACCGAGCGGCATTTCGAGCACGCGGCCGACGCCGCGCAGCACGGCGCGGGCCTGAAGTTTACCGAAGGTGATGATCTGCGCGACGCGGTCGCGGCCATATTCGTTCTGGACGTAGCGGATGACTTCGTCGCGCCGGTCCTGGCAGAAGTCGATATCGAAGTCGGGCATCGAGACGCGTTCCGGAGTGAGGAAGCGTTCGAACAGGAGATTGAAGCGCAAGGGATCGAGGTCGGTGATGGTGAGCGACCAGGCCACGACGGAGCCGGCGCCCGATCCGCGGCCCGGGCCGACGGGAATGTCCTTGTCCTTCGCCCACTGGATGAAGTCCGCGACGATCATGAAGTAGCCGGGGAAACCCATCTTCACGATGGTATCGAGCTCGAACTCCAATCTGTCTTTGTAGGTCTTCGTCACCTCGGCGCGCTTTTCCGGCGTCATGTCGGCGGTGAGCACCTGGTTCTCGAGGCGCTTGTCGAGGCCGTCACGCGCGAGCTGGCGCAGCGCCTCTTCTTCCGTGCGCTCGCCGGTTTTGGGCGAGCGCGGCAGGATGGGTTTGCGTTCCTCGACCTTGAAGGCGCAGCGCTGGGCGATGATGAGGGTGTTGCGGATGGCCTCGGGGATATCGGCGAAGAGTTTCGTCATCGCCGCCGCGCTCTTGAAACGATGGTGGGGCGTGAGGCGGCGGCGGTTGTGGACCGAGACGAAGGACTTCTCGGCCATGCAGATGAGCGCGTCGTGGGCCTGGTACATGCCCTCGTCGGCGAAGTAGCAGTCGTTGGTCGCCACCATCGGAATATCGAGCGCGTAGGCGAGATCGAGCAGGCCGGGTTCGATGCGCTCCTCGGCTTTGATACCGTGGCGCATGAGTTCGATGTAGAGGCGGTCCGGAAAAATTTGCTTCATCCGGCGAAGCGTTTCTTCGGCCTTCGCGCGCTGGCCGTCGAGCAGATGACGCCCGACGGTGCCCAAAGGACCGCCCGTGAGCGCGAGCAGGCCTTCGCTGTGTTTCTCGACATCGGCCCAGGAGATCTGCGGCGTTTCGCCGCTTTCGGTTTCGAGGAAGGCCTTGCTGGTGAGCTTGAGGAGGTTGGCGTAGCCTTTTTCGTTCTGCACCAGCACCACCAGGACATCGGGCTCCGGCAGGCGGGCCGACTGGCCGTGGCCGGGGGTGTTCGTATCCTCGCGCCGCACGGAGAGCTGGCAGCCGATGATGGGCTGCACGCCGTTCTTGCTGCACTCGATGGAAAATTCCAGCGCGCCGAAGAGGTTGCGCGTGTCCGTGAGCGCGACCGCGGGCATGTCGTTGGAAACGCATAAGCCGACGAGTTTGCCGACTTTGATGGCCCCTTCCGACATGGAGTAGGCCGAGTGGACGCGCAGGTGAACGAAGGGGGCGTGGGTCATGGGAGGAAGATAGTGGCTGGGGCGCGGGACGTCACGGCTTCCGCGCCTGTTATCCACAAGAAAGAGTTCTGTTTTTCCCGGTCATTCTTGCGGCCGCCAGGCCGCGAGAATCCAGGGGTTTTGGGTTTTCCGAAACCGGAGAACAGACACCCCTGGGTCCTCGGGCCTTGTGTCCTCGGGCCCTCCGCCTGCGCGGCCGGGCAGCTTCGGCGTGACACGTCGGGCCAAGGACGACAGCTGGAATCGATTGAGCTGTGCGCGGAGCGGGCGGCTCGCCCCGAGAGCCATGCAAATTCGCATTTCTCTGCGCGACAGCGCGCGACACCACGCGACGGGCACGGCGAATTTGCAGGGCTCGTCGGCTGCCCTACGTGCCACGCTTGGCTGGCGCCGGGACGGCGCGTGTCGCCGGCGGTTTCGGGGACGAACGCGGTCTGGTGCACCACGCCGAGACGCTCCAGCCGGCGCATGTGGCGATAAGCCAAATCCGCATCCCGCACGGACGGCGGACCGGAGCGGCAGATTTCGCGCAGCGTGACGGCCCGGTCCGCTTGCTTGCGTTCAAGCCAGTGCTGAAGCTGCTGCGTGATCTCGGCGGGCGTTTTCATGACGGGCACGATCGCGGATATCCGCAAGGCTTCCGCCGCGTAGAAGCGCGCCAGATCCACCCCGCGCGCGAGGTGACGTTCATCAAGCTGCGGCACCGCATCGTCCTCGATGAGGGCGATGACGGCGGCGAGGCGCGCGGCATGTTCGGCGAGATGGCCCGCGAGCGGACGGATGGCGGCGAAAGCGCCCTCCTCACGCATATGTGCGGCGGCGGACCTCTTGACGGAGGGCGCGGGGAAAATAAGTCGCCGGAGGGGGTGCAACACGTCAGGAGCACAATCATGTCGTTGAGAACTTTGCTTTTAGGATCTGTTTTGCTGTGCGGCGCGGCGCCGGCGGCGGTTTATGCGCAATGTTCGGCCGAGCCGGGGATCCCGCTCTCGCGCTATGAGATCAGCGGCCCCCAGGTGACCGACACGCAGACCAAGCTGACCTGGCAGCGCTGCGCCGTGGGCCAGAAGTGGCATGAGGGCGCGGGCTGCGCCGGCACGCCGCGCCAGATTTCATGGAAGGACGCGCGGAAGCTTGGCGGCGCGTGGCGCCTGCCGAGCAAGGACGAATTGCAAACCCTGGTCTCGGACGCCTGCCTGAAGACGGTCAACAAAGAAGCGTTTCCGGGATTCAGCCTGCAGCATCCGGAAGTCTGGAGCGGCACCGAGACGGCGCCGGGGCAGACCTGGATCGTCAACATGACCAGCGGCGCGGAATTCAACGCGCTGCAGACGTCGGAAAACGGCGCTCTGCTGGTGCAGGGTCAGCATGTCGCGGCGCAGTCACGCTAGAGCGGCGCGGAGGGTCCCCATGTTTTATCCCTAACGAAAGGCCTGGATAAAGGCGTCCGGGGGCGGGTAAATTGGCTCACCCGCCCCCGACGCGGGCAGGCGATTTTGTTGAACTGGGACCTGTTTTGAAAAAGTTCGGCCGCGACAGTCTTGGCAGCGTTGAGATCTACCTGGCGGAGCCCAACGAGCAGGTGCGCGAAGGGATGCGCGGCATCATGCGCGATTACGGCATGAAGCGGACCCGCTCGTTCGCGCGCATGAGCGATCTCGTGAACGCGATCAAGGAATCCCCGCCGGACCTTCTGATCGCCGCCGACGACACCGACCCGAAGCTGTTCGAGATGATCCGCGATATCCGGCACAGCCGGATCGGGGTCAATCCGTTCATCATGATCAGCCTCATGGTGAAGGCGGAGGCCGACGGGGTCGCGGTGAAGCGGGCGATCCTGGCGGGCGCCGACGACGTGCTGGTGAAACCCGTGGCCCCGGC
>JADZAK010000233.1 GCA_020852595.1 Rhodospirillaceae bacterium | reverse complement strand
TTGATCTTCGGGCTTACACCGAGACGCACGCTGGAGAACACCACCATCGGCAGGGTGGTTGACTGCGGGCCCGACACGAAACTCGCGATCACCAGATCGTCGAGCGAAAGCACGAAAGCAAGCAGCCAGCCCGCCGTGAGCGCCGGGGCGATCAGCGGCAGCGTGACGTGCAGAAAGACCGCGGCCGGCTTGGCGCCAAGATCGGCGGCGGCTTCCTCGAAATCGCGCGCCATGCCCGCAAGGCGCGCCTGCACAATCACGGCCACATAGGCCGTCGTCAGGCCGGCGTGGGCGACGATGAGCGTGCCGACGCCCCGTCCCGGCAGCCAAGGCATCGCGCTTTGCGCGGCCACAAACAGCAGCAACAGGGCGAGGCCGGTGATCACCTCCGGCATGACGAGCGGCAGGGCGAGGCTTCCGGCGAGGATCGAGCGGCCGCGGAACGGACCGAAGCGCGCGAGCGCATAGCCTGCCGCGGTCCCAAGAGCGGTGGCGAGGCTCGCGGAGACCACGGCCACGGCGAAACTGATGCCGGCGGCGCGCAGGATCTGGCGGTCGGCGAACAGTTCGCCGTACCACTGCGTGGAAAAGCCGGTCCACACGGTCACAAGGCGCGAAGCGTTGAAGGAGTAACCCATCACCACGAGCAGCGGCAGATAGAGGAAGACCAGGCCGACGCCGAGCAGGATCCGCGCGATCATGCCCGCGCCTCCTGTTTCTGGGCCGCCTGGAACCACATGATCGGCAGAACAAGGACGGTCAGCAGGATCACGGCGACCGCCGCGCTCATGGGCCAGTTGCGGTTGGTGAAGAACTCGGTCCAGAGGACCTTGCCGATCATCAGCGTATCCGGGCCCCCAAGGAGTTCGGGGATCACGAACTCACCCACGGCCGGGATGAAGACGAGCAGGCAGCCGGCGAGCACACCGGGCAACGACAGCGGCAGCGTGATCTTGAGGAACGCGCTCCACGGCTTCGCGCCGAGATCGGCCGCCGCTTCGAGCAAGGCGGGATCGAGCTTCTCGAGCCGCGCGTACAGCGGCAGCACCATGAACGGGAGATAGGCGTAGACGATGCCGAGATAAACGGCGCCGCCGGTGTTGAGGAACCGCAAGGGTTCGGTGATGAGGCCCAGGCTTTCCAGCACAAGGTTGATCAGCCCGGTGGGACGCAGCAGTCCGATCCAGGCGTAAATACGAATAAGGAACGACGTCCAGAACGGGAGCACCACGAGCAACAGGAGGATGTGCCGCCACCGCTGCGGCGCGCGCGCAATCGCATAGGCCATCGGATAACCCAGCAGGAGGGTGAGCGCCGTGGAGATGAGCGCGATACGCAAGGAGCCGACATAGGCCTTGAAGTAGAGGCTGTCGCGTAGGAGCGCGGCGTAGTTCCCGGCCGTCGACGGCGGGCCGTAGGGCGGCACGCTGAGTTGCGCGGTCGCGAAACTGATCTTGAGAACGATGGCGAAGGGCAGCAGGAGAACGAGGCCGATCCACAGCCACACGGCCAGCAGCGATGTTTTTGCCGGGCCGGTCACGGCGAAAGCGTCCGCGCCGCATCGGCCGGCCAACTGAGGAAAACCGTGTCGCCCTTGTGCGCCTCCGTCTCGCCGCGGGCGTTTTGGCGAAGAACACGCACGGTCATCTCCTGCGTACGCACGAGATAGGTCGTGCCCGCGCCGCGATAGATGATGTCGGTCACGACGCCTTCCACGTCGCCGGAGACACATGAAAGCGCGATATGCTCCGGCCGCACGGCACGGCCGTTGGGCCACAGGTTTATATCGCCGAAGAACCGCGCCACGGCCTGGTTCACGGGATGTTCGTAGAGCTTACGCGGCGTATCGATTTGCAGGATGCGGCCCTTATCCATGACGGCAATACGGTCCGCCATCGTCATGGCTTCGTCCTGATCGTGGGTCACGACGACGAAGCTGATCCCGAGGCGGCGGCGCAGCGCGAGAAGTTCCAATTGCGTGCGCTCGCGCAAATGTTTGTCGAGCGCGGCCATCGGCTCATCGAGCAGAAGAGCCTTGGGACGTTTGGCGATACAGCGCGCAAGCGCCACGCGCTGGCGCTGGCCGCCGGAGAGTTGATGAGGCTTGCGCGCGCCCAAGGCCTCGAGCTCGACGGCGGCGAGCGCTTCCCTCGTCCGCGCGTCGATCTCGGCGGGCGCAAGCCGGTCCTGCTTCAAGCCGAAGGCCACGTTGTCCGCGACGCTCATGTGCGGAAACAGGGCGTAGGATTGGAACATCATATTGACCGGCCGGCCGTACGGCGGCGTGCGGGTCATGTCGGCGCCGCCGATTGAAATGGCGCCCGCGTCGGGTGTTTCGAGACCGGCCATCAGGCGCAGCAGCGTGGTTTTGCCGCATCCCGAGGGGCCAAGCAGCGCCAGGCACTCGTTGGCGCCGACCTCGAGGGACACATGGTCGACGGCGCGCACGTCGCCGTAGGCTTTCGCGACGCCTTCGACGCGGATCACGGCGGACATCAGGCGCCGGTCTTCACGCCGTTCCACAGCCGCGTGCGCAGGGTCTCGATGTCGGGGGACGGCGCGGTTTCAGGGATTAGGCGCTGCATCATCTCCGGCGCGGGATACACGTTCTTATCTCCCAGAATCTCCTTGGAGACGAAGGGCGCGGCCTTGGCATTGGCGTTGGCGTAAAAAACCTCGTTCGTGACCGCCGCGATCACCTCGGGTTCGAGGATGTAGTTGAGGAACGCATGCGCGGCCTTGGCGTGCGGCGCGTCCTTGGGAATGGCCAGGAAGTCGAACCACATCACGGCGCCTTCTTTCGGGATGCTGTAGGCAACCTCGACGCCCTTGCCGGCTTCCTTGGCGCGGCCGGCGGCCTGGAAGATATCGCCCGAATAACCCATGGCCACGCAGATATCGCCGTTCGCCAGCGCCGAGATGTACTCGGAGTTATGGAACTTCGCGATGTAAGGGCGCACCGCCTGCCACGCGGCGGCGGCGCCCGCGTAGTCGTCGGGGATGGCCGAATGCGGATCCTTGCCTTGATAGGCGAGCGTCGCCTCGAACACATCGGCGGGTGAATCGAAGACGTAGATACCGCAGGCGGCGAGCTTCGAGGCATAGGCGGGATCGAGGATCAATTTCCAGCTGTCGACCGGCGCGTCCTCGCCGAGCGCTTCCTTCACCTTGGCCGGGTTGTAACCGATCCCGGAAGTGCCCCACATGTAGACAAGACCGTGCGTATTGTCCGGGTCGGAGGACGCGGCGCGCTGCGCGATCGTGGTGTCCGCGTTGGCGAGGTTCGGAAGTTTCGATTTATCGAGCGGCTGGACAATCCCCGCCGTGATGAAACGCGCGAGCACCGGGCCGTTGGGAACCACCACATCGTAGCCGGATCCGCCGGCCAGCATCTTCGCCTCCAGAAGCTCGGAGGAATCGAAGACATCCATGTTCACGGCGATGCCGGTCTTTTTCGTGAAATTCTCAAGGGTGTCCGGCGCGAGATAATCGGACCAAATATAGAGATTGAGCGTCTTTTCCTCGTCGGACGACGGCCCGCACGCCGCGAGGGTCAGGAGCGCGAGCGCGCTCGCCCAGAATTGAGATGGCCGCATCGGAAGATCCCCTGCCAAACGCCCTCGGAAACGTCGTGTCACAATAGTACCAGGATGACGCCTGGAATAGAGCGGGGCATACTCCAGCCGGGTTTGGGGAGCATGCCATGGGGCAAGCGGACGACATCGCCGGGCGGGTTCACCGCGCTTATGCGTGGGGCCGCAACGGCCAGATTCATTACCGGCGGTCCGGCCCCTCCGGAGCGCGGAGCCCGCTCCTGCTGATTCACGGCGCGCAAGGCGCGGGCGGGACCTTCGAAACCTTTATGTCCGACATGGGCCGCGAACGGTCGGTCATCGCACCAGACCTTCCCGGAACCGGCATGTCGGACGCGTTGAAAAGCGCCGGCGGCCCGGCCGCCTGCGCCGACGCAATGCTCGCGGTCGTGGCCGAACTTGGCCTTGGGATGGTCGATGTGCTGGCCGTCTCGACCGGGGGCGAGGTCGCCGTGGAAATGGCGCGTCAGCAACCCGACGTCGTGCGCAAACTCGTCCTGGTTTCGGCGCCCGCGCCCGCCGGCCTTCTCAGCCAACCGACATTGTCCCTCGATACGGCGGCTTTCAATGCCGCGGCGGTTCGGGATTTCCTCGACCGCTAAGTGATCGCGGCGAACTCCGCCCATAGCGGGACGTGGTCGGAACTCTTCACGTTGAGGAGCGCGCGGGAGTTCATCAGCTTCAGGTCACGATAGAACACATGATCGAGCACCTGGTTGAAATGCCGCCATTGCGGCGCCGCGGCGGGCACGCGCGTCAGCCCCAGATCGGCCATCGCCTTTTGCAGCAGGTGCCAGCGCGATTCGTTCCAGGTGTTGAAATCTCCCGCGACGATGCAAGGGCCCGTGTGATCGTGCACCGGACCGATGATCTGTTCGATTTGACGGGCGAATTTGGCCGTCGAGACCAGATTGATCGCGTGCACATTCAGCACCAGGAGTGTCTGACCGGCGAAGGGATAGCTGGTGATGAGAAATGTCTTGGGCGTCGCGACCAAGGGTTCGCGGTCCGGTGACTTCACCACGCGCCGCGCAATCGACGGAACGCGGCTGCCGGTCTTCGGGCCGGTCGTCACACCGCCACCGACACCGATGTTCTCGGCCATGATCCATTCCAGACCGCTGGCAAGGTGAAACGGCTGCGCGATCCCGCCGTGCAAAACCGCTTCCTGCAGCAGCACCAGTTCCACGCCCGCGCTCATGCTGGTCAGGTCCGGCATGCAACCCTTGCGGCGCGCCTTGAACATATTCCAGCTGATCAATTTGATCGTCTCGCCGAAATCCGCCGCCGAGGCGCTGCCGAGGTGCGCGACGGATTCCGTCTCGGCAAAGGAGAGGAAACGGTTCGCGCGGCCGAACATGGAAAAGGGATTGTTCACGGAGGGAAGTCGAGCCGGTTTTTTCACGCGTTGCACGAAATCAGTCCCCTCATCATAGGGCTTTCTCCGCTCGCTTACAAAATCAAGTCGCGGCAAATTTTGTTTCCCATCAAGGAAACGCGGGTCCATCATGACGGTGCCCCGGGCCCCGCTCCGGCCGCTCACCCGCTTTCTATTTCCCCCTTTAGAATTTGAGGACCGCCGAGAGGATATGAGGGAGTTCGACGACCGCCACGGACACAACGCCCCATGATCCCCGAGCATCTCGCTTCGTTCCTCCGCACGACCATCAAAAGTGTCTGGGCGCTCGACCTTCTGGTTCTGATGAAAAACGCGCCGGACCAAGCCTGGACGGTCGCGATCTTGAACGACCGCCTGCGCGCGTCCACGTCTCTGGTCGAGGAGATCTTGGCCACTTTTATCCGCCAGGGCCTGGTGGTTTCCGAGGCCGACGGGTCGTACCGGTATCAAGCGGGCGGGGACGCCGATGCCGTCGCCGGCGAGTTGATCCGCCTGTACGGCGAACGGCCCCTCGCCGTCATCAAAGAAATCGTGACCGCCCCCAACGAGAAGATCCATTCCTTCGTCGATGCCTTCCGCCTCAAAAAGGACTGAAGCAGGCGCCCCATGACCTTCCCGTCCGCCGTCTACCTCCTGTGCGCCGTCACAAGCCTGATATGCCTTTTCCTGCTTGCGCGCGGATACGCCCGCACCGGGGTGAGGCTTTTGCTGTGGAGTTCCGTCTGCTTCGTCGGCCTCGCGCTCAATAACCTTCTCTTGTTCGTGGACCTGGTCCTCCTGCCGGAGGAGGTCAACCTGGTCCTTTGGCGCCAGCTGACGAGTCTGGTCGCGATCGGCGTGCTTCTGTATGGCTTTATCTGGGAAGCGGACTAAGGGGAGCGGCCATCATGGAACACTTCCTTTACGGCGTTCTGACGGCGGGAAATCTCGTTGCCGCGGCGTTTTTCCTGCGGTTTTACGCCCGCACCAAACAGCGCCTGCTGTTGATGTTCGCGCTCGCCTTCCTGCTGTTTACGGCCCAGCAGGCCCTGCTCGGGCTCGAGGTTACGCAGCGGGAGGAGCAGGCGAACGCCTACCTTCTCCGGCTCGCCGGGTTCATCCTGATCATCGCCGGGATCGTTTCCACGAACTTCGGCAAACGTCACCGAAACGAGTAGCATTTAGGCCAGGAATCGGTTTAGCGTGTGGCCACGCAACGCCACAACCATTTGGAGGGGACAATGGCAGCTCGTAAGAAGACCAAGAAGAAGGCCGCGAAGAAAGTCGCCCGCAAGGCGGCTCCGAAGCGGACGGTGAAAAAAGGCGCGAAGAAGGTGGCGAAAAAAGCCGCTAAAAAGTCCGCCAAGAAAGTTGCCAAGAAAGCCGCGCGCAAGCCGGCCGCCCGCAGCGTGAAGAAGGTTGTGAAGCGCGCCGCCAAGCGCGTCGCGAAGAAGATCAACAAAGCGATGGAAATGGCCAAGCAGGTCGCGCAGGGCGCGGCGGATGCGGTCGCCGACGCGAAGCCGCAAGGCATGCTCGGCTTCTAGCCAGCCATCCGATACGAGTTTCAAAACCCGCGAAGCCGTCACTTCGCGGGTTTTGTTTTTATG
>JADZAK010000232.1 GCA_020852595.1 Rhodospirillaceae bacterium | reverse complement strand
TGAGCGCAAGGGCAGCTATCGCGCGCATGGCCAAGGGCGCGCCGCCCGACGAGACGATCTCGAATCCCGCACCCACCGGCGGCTTCAAGATGACCGCGGCGAAAGTCTATCGGGCAAGCCCGCGCATCCGCGTGCTCGGCGACATCGTCTTCGCCGACCGCAGTGCGCTGAGTTATCCCGACGGGAAATAACAAACACGGAATGTCACCCCGGCCTTCGCCGGGGTGACGCCAGCGCTTTCTACTGAATCGCCTGCGCGAGATCGTTCTGCAGGTCTTCGGCGTCTTCGATGCCGACCGACAGACGGATCAGACCGTCCTTGATGCCGACCTTCTCGCGCACGTCCTTGGGGATCGACGCGTGGGTCATGATGGCCGGATGCTCGATCAGGCTTTCGATGCCGCCCAGACTTTCCGCGAGGGTGAATATCCGCGTGCGGGAGAGCGCCTGGCGGGCGTCTTCCAGGCCGCCCTTCATGAAAGCGGTGATCATGCCGCCGCCGCCGCGCATCTGCTTCTGCGCCAGCTTGTACTGCGGATGGCTGGGAAGGCCCGGATAGATCACACGTTCGATCTTCGGGTGCTTTTCAAGCCAGCTCGCGAGGTGCAGGGCGTTCTTGTTGTGGCGTTCCATGCGGATGCCGAGGGTCTTGAGACCACGGTGCGCAAGGAAACTGTCGAACGGACCGGCGATGGAGCCGATGGAGTTCTGCAGGAAGCCGAGCTGTTCGATGAGGTCCGGATGACGCGTGACGGCGACGCCGCCGATCACGTCCGAGGGGCCGTTCAGATACTTGGTCGCCGAGTGCACGACGATGTCGGCGCCGAGATCCAGCGGACGCTGCGTCCAGGGCGAAGCAAAGGTATTGTCGACGACGACGATCACATCATGCTTATGCGCCTCGCCGGCGATGGCTTCGATATCCGCCAGCTTCAGCAGCGGGTTGGTCGGCGTTTCGATCCAGATGAGCTTGGTGTTCTCGCGGATCGCGGCGCGGAGCTTGGCGGTATCCGTGAGATCGACATAGGAAATGGCGAGGCCCGCCGACTTCTTGCGCACGCGTTCCAAAAGGCGGTAGGTGCCGCCGTACAGATCGTCCATCGCGACAATGTGCGAACCGGCTTCGAGCATATCGAGCACGGTGGCCATGGCGGCCAGGCCCGAGGAGAACGCGAAGCCCGCCGTGCCGTTCTCGAGCGCGGCAATGGCGCGCTCGTAGGCGAAGCGCGTCGGGTTATGGCTGCGGCCGTAATCGAAGCCCTTGTGCACACCCGGGCTTTCCTGCGCGTAAGTCGACGTCGCGTAGATCGGCGTGATCACCGCGTTGGTCGTCGGGTCCAGATGCTGGCCCGCATGGATGGCGCGGGTGTCGAAACCCTTCAGCAGATGGTCTTTGTTGGGATCGTTGCTCATGCCTTGCCCGTTCTTTTACGCAGGTAGTTGAGGAAATCGGCGGGGGTGATCAGGCCGAGGAATTCGCCGTTATCCATCACGCATACGGCATGCGAGCGTTCGAACATCGGGATCAGTTCGCTGATCGCCGCCTTCACGTCCACGGTCTGGAACTCACGGCGCATCACCGAGCCGACCTGCGCCTGGAAGCCGTTCGTGCCGCCGGTGACGTGCAAAAGCACGCCCGCTTCGTCCATCAAGCCGACCAGCTTGCGGTCCTGCATCACCGGGACCTGCGAGATGTCGAACATGCGCATCTTGGCATAGACCTGCTGCAGAGTTTCGGTGGGCAGCGCCCACACCACATCGCCCTGGAAGTACGGGCGCGCGATCAGGTCACGCAGATCGTGCGCTTCCTTGCGGTCCGTCATGCCCTGATCTTGGAGCCAATACGGATTGTAGATCTTCGAGAGGTACTTGTTGCCGCTGTCGCAGACGAAGGACACGACGCGCTTCGGCCTGGTTTGAGCGCGGCAGTAGCGGAGCGCGGCGGCAATGAGAGTGCCAGACGACGAGCCGCACAGGATGCCCTCTTTCTGCAGCACGAGGCGCGAGGTCGCGATGGCTTCCGCGTCGTCGATCGTATAGGCCGAACCGATGAGATCCATCTGGCAGTTCTTCGGGATGAAGTCTTCGCCGATGCCTTCGACCAGCCAGCTGCCCGGCTGGATCATCTCGCCGGTATTCACCAGCGGGGCCAAAATCGAACCCTTGGGGTCGGCAAGCACCATTTCAACGTGCGGCGCGGTGCGCTTGAAGAAGCGTCCAATGCCCGTAAGAGTTCCGCCGCTTCCCACGCCGCACACCACGGCATCGAGATTGCGGTCCATCTGCTGCCAGATTTCCGGCGCCGTGGTGCTTTCGTGCGCGACGGGGTTGGACGGGTTCTCGAACTGATTGACGTAGAAGCCCCCGGTCTTGGCGGCGATCGCGGCGGCCTTTTCCTGATAGTACTCCGGATTGCCCTTCTGCACGTCCGAGCGCGTCATCACCACTTCGGCGCCGAGCGCCTTGATGTGGAAGATCTTCTCCTGGCTCATCTTGTCGGGGATGACGAGGATGACCTTGTAGCCTTTCTGGATGCCGATGAGCGCCAGCGCGAGGCCGGTGTTGCCGGCGGTCGCTTCAACGATGGTGCCGCCCGGCTTGAGGCGGCCGTCGCGCTCGGCGGCTTCGATCATCGTCACGGCGATGCGGTCCTTGATCGACCCGCCGGGATTTTGGCTTTCCATTTTCAGGTAAAGCTCGCACGGCCCCACATCGAGATTGCGCGTGCGGACCAGCGGCGTGTTGCCGATCAGACCGAAAAGGGAATGCTGCGAGGGAATGTGGGTCATGGGATCAATTCCGGAAGGGTTCCAGGGCGGCGCGAACGGTGATGAGCGCAGCGCATTAAGACGCGCGGGGGCCCGGCGCAATATCGTATATTGCACCGCAGCCCCGCAACCCGAACCTGGCGAAAAAATTACCCTTAAACGGGCGTTGGACCGCCGACTTTTACCGTCAAATCCGGCAATCCGGCGATCATTCCCACCATCGTATCGCCCGAAACGACCGGACCGACATTCTCCGGCGTACCGGAGAAAATGATGTCCCCGGCGAACAATTCATTCGCGCGCGAAAGCTGCGCGATCTGTTCGGCGACGCTCCAGATCATATTGGAAAGATCGGAGTTCTGTTTGACCGCGCCGTTCACCGACAGGGCGATGCGGCCCTTGGCGAGGTGGCCGACTTTGTCCGCCGGTGTGATCGGACCCATGGGCGCCGACTGGTCGAAACCCTTCCCGATTTCCCACGGCTTGCGCTCTTCCTTCATCTTTTCCTGAAGATCGCGGCGCGTCATGTCGATGCCGACGCTGTAGCCCACAACGAGATCGAGCGCTTTTTCGACCGGAATGTTGCGGCCGCCGCCCTTCAGGAAGGCGACCAGCTCGATCTCATAGTGGAAGTTCTTCGTCAGGGTCGGATAGTCGATGGCGCCCGTGGAACCCGGCTGAACGACAACCACCGCATCGGCCGGCTTCTGGAAGAAGAAAGGCGCTTCGCGGTTCGGGTCGCTGCCCATCTCGCGGGCATGGGCGGCGTAATTGCGTCCGATGCAGTAGATGCGGCGCACCGGAAACACCGCGCTGTTTCCGACCACCGGAACGGTCATCTGCGGGATGGTGAAGAGATGCGGGCTCACCGCCGTGGCGGCGCTGGCCCCTGCCGCCGCGGCGAGCGTGCCGGCGGCGCCAACCGTGACTGCTGTACGACGTGTCATGCCTTCTACCATCTGAAGTCCTCCCGATGCCCTACTCGTGGCGGTTCATGGCGGAGTTTTTACCGGTATCGCGCATAAAGAAGTACACCAGGAGCGACGTGGCAATGATCGCCGTCAAGTAATAATAGAACCAGCTCTCATGGCCCTGGGTTTTGAACAAAAGGGCGACGGATTCGGCCG
>JADZAK010000231.1 GCA_020852595.1 Rhodospirillaceae bacterium | reverse complement strand
GTGGTTTCAATGACCTCGCACATCCGCCGCGCGGTGGCGGCGGCGTCTTTGAGCGCGCGTTCGCCTTTTTCGCTCGGCCGATAGAAGCGTTTGGCCCGCCCGCCGCGCTCCGGTGTCGGGTCCGACATCTTGGAAACGATGAGTTTCTTATCCTCAAGGCGATCGAGCGTGACATACACCGCGCCGAGCGCGGCCGCCTTGGGATGGCTCAAGGCTTCGACCTTCTCGTGGATGGTCACGCCATAGGCCTTGTCGCCAAGGCTCAGGACCGCCGTGAGCACGAGCTGTTCAAACTGGCCGAGGGATGCGTTGTCCGCCATATCTCTAACGATGTAGGTATAATCCCGGCCCGTCAAGAGGCTTTGACAGACTCCACCGGCTTGCTCATTCTCGCCGCATGACAAGCCCTCAGATTCGATCGTTTTTCGACACGGCCACCCATTCCGTGAGCTACGTCGTATCGGATCCGGCGACGAACGCCTGCGTCATCATCGATCCGGTGCTGGACTATGACGCGGTGTCGGGACGCACGTCGCGCCGTTCGCTCGATTCGCTGCTCGCCTTCATTCGCGCCGAAGGCCTGACGCCGCACTGGTGCCTGGAAACCCACGCGCACGCCGATCATGTGTCGGCGGGTCATGCGCTGCGTCAGGAGACGGGCGCGAAGATCGGCATCGGCGCGAAGATCGTCGATGTTCAGAAAACCTTCGGCGCGCTGTTCAACATGAAAGACCTCGCCACCGACGGCCGGCAGTTCGACCGGCTGTTCGCGGACGGCGAGGAGATCGCGCTCGGCACTTTGAAAATTCGCGTGATTCACACACCGGGACATACGCCCGCGTGCGTGACCTATTTGATCGGCGACACGGCTTTCATCGGCGACACGATGTTCATGCCCGACTACGGCAGCGCGCGCGCGGACTTCCCCGGCGGCAACGCCATCGCGCTTTATAAGTCCGTACGCAAGATCCTGGCCCTGCCGGGCAATACGCGCATTTTCTGCTGCCACGACTATAAAGCGCCGGGCCGCGACAAGTACGCTTGGGAAACCACGGTCGCCCAGCAACGCCGCGCCAATCTGCATGTGCGCGACGGCGTGAGCGAGGACGAATTCGTGGCCATGCGCACGGCGCGCGACAAGACCCTCAACATGCCGGCGCTGCTGATCCCCGCCATCCAGCTCAACATCCGCGCGGGCGCGCTGCCGCCGGTCGAGGACAACGGCATCGCCTACGTGAAGGTGCCGCTGAACGCGATCTAAGCGGTTCTATTTCTTATCAGGCGGAATTTTCGCGGTCGGTGACGGCTTGGACGCGGCCGGGCCGATGCCGACGATGGCGATGATGGTGTCTTCGGTCTTCGCGCCGTCCCAATGCACTTGCTTGGCGTGGTGCACGACGTAGCTGCCGGCGGGCATGGGCACGGTCGCGTTCTCGGGATCGAAGACGTCACCGGTGCCGACCCACCAGGTGCCCGAGAGCACGTAGATGTAGCGCTCGTTTTCATGGAAGTGCGGACGGCTGAAGTTGTTGCCGGCCTTCCACTTGTTGAGCAGCACGTAGAGCTCGCCCGGCTTTTGCGGATCGCCCTGCAGCACCGCGACCTCGGCGCCCGGAGACCCCGGCGCCCACTTGATGTCCTTGGGCAGGACGAACTTCAGCGCCTTCGGGTCGAGGATCGAAGCATCCACGGCCATTGCGGGCGCGGACACAAGAAGCGTCGCGGCGGCGGCCAGAGCAAAGCGCAGCGCAGTCATGACATGACCTCCCCTAAAGTCAGGGAAGGATGATGGCACAGCTCGGCGCGGGAAGGTTAGCCCTTCTCGTCCTCGAAGGGGTTCTTCGGCTTACGCAAATGGATGCGGATCGGCACGCCGTCGAGATCGAAGGTGTCGCGCAGGCCGTTGGTCAGATAACGCATGTACGCGTCCGGCAAGTCGCCGGCGCGCGTGGAGAAAATGACGAACGTGGGCGGACGCGTCTTCGCCTGCGTCATGTAACGGAGCTTGATGCGCTGCTTGTGGATCGACAGCGGCGGCGGATGGGCCCGGGTGGCCGAAGCCAGCCAGCGGTTCAAGGGATTGGTCGCGATGTGCTTGTTCCAGGTCTCGTGGACTGCGAACACGGCTTCCATCAGGGTATCGACGCGTTGACCCGTTTTGCCGGAGAGCGTGACGACGGGAATACCGCGGATCTGGGCGAGCGAGGTTTCCAGCGTATCCTCGACCTTCGACAGGACCGAGCGCTTTTCCTTGATGAGATCCCACTTGTTCACCGCGATGACGAGCGCGCGGCCTTCTTCGGCCACATGGCGCGCGAGGGTGAGTTCCTGGTTGTCGAGCGGGCTTTCGGAATCGACCACGAGGACGACAACCTCGGCCAGGCGGATCGCTTCAAAGGTTTCGCCCACCGAGAGCTTTTCAACGGCGTCCGTGATCTTGGTGCGCTTGCGCACGCCGGCGGTATCGACGAGGCGGATCTCGCGCGTGGACCCATCGGGAGCCGTGTAGGTCCAGTCGACGGGAATGGCGTCGCGCGTCACACCCGGCTCCGGGCCGGTCAGTACGCGGTCTTCACCGACGAGGCGGTTGATGAGCGTCGACTTGCCCGTGTTCGGCCGGCCGATGATGGCGAGCTGGAGCGGGCGCACCGGCGCGGGCGGCTGCGGCTCGCCCTCGGCCGGCGGCGCGGGCTCGTCGTCGTCATCGAGGGCTTCGAGATCCACGGGCGGCGCAAACGGCGCAAGCGCGGCATAGAGCGCGTCGAGGCCCTGGCCGTGTTCGGCGGCAAT
>JADZAK010000230.1 GCA_020852595.1 Rhodospirillaceae bacterium | reverse complement strand
TCATCCCCGAGTGGACGAAACGGCGCTCTCCCCGTATAAGCCATTCCCATGCACGACCTGAAATTCATCCGGGAAAATCCCGACGCTTTCGATGCCGCCCTCGCACGCCGGGGCGCCGCGCCCATGGCCGCGTCCATCATCGAGATGGACAAGCGCCACCGTGAAACCATCACCGAGCTGCAAAGTTTGCAGAGCCGGCGCAACGACGTCTCGAAGCAGATCGGCCAGGTGAAGGGCAAGGGCGGCGACGCCGCCCCGCTGATGGCCGAAGTCGCCTCCATCAAGGACCGCATGACGGCCCTGGAAGCCCAGGAAAAAGACATCGGCGAGGACGTCCGCGGCGTCCTCCTGAGACTCCCCAACATCCTTCACAAGGATGTGCCGGACGGAAAGGACGAGAGCGCGAACGTGGAGGTGCGCAAATGGGGCACGCCGCGCCGGCTCGATTTCCAGGCCAAGGAGCACGCCGACCTCGGCGCCAATCTGGGGCTCATGGACTTCACCCAGGCCGCCGTCATGTCCGGCGCGCGTTTTGTCGTGCTCAAGGGCGCGCTTGCGCGCCTCGAACGCGCCATCGCCCAGTTCATGCTGGATACGCATACCCGTGAAAACGGCTACACGGAAATGAACGTGCCGCTCCTGGTGAAGCCTGAAGCGCTTTACGGGACCGGCCAGCTTCCGAAATTCGAGGAAGACCTGTTCAAGACCACGGCCGGTCTCTACCTCGTCTCGACGGCTGAAGTGTCCCTGACGAACCTCGTCGCCGAACGCATTGTCGACGGCGGCGAGCTGCCCATGCGCGTGACGGCCTTTACGCCGTGTTTCCGCTCCGAGGCCGGCGCGGCCGGCAAGGACACCAAGGGCATGATCCGCAATCACCAGTTCGAGAAGGTCGAACTCGTGAGCATCGTCGCGCCCGAGGACTCCGAAGCGGAGCTCGACCGCATGACCGGGTGCGCGACCGGCATTCTCGAAAAATTGCAGCTGCCGTACCGCGTTGTTGCGCTTTGCTCCGGCGACGTCGGGTTCGGCTCCAACCGCACTTACGATCTCGAGGTGTGGCTGCCCGGTCAGAACACCTACCGCGAAATCTCCAGCTGCTCGAACACCGGCGAGTTCCAGGCGCGGCGCATGAACGCGCGCTTCCGCCCGGTGGGCGAAACCAAGGGCACGCGCTTCCTGCACACCTTGAACGGCTCCGGTCTCGCGGTCGGCCGCACGCTGGTGGCGGTGATCGAGAACTATCAGGAAGCGGATGGCTCCATTCGCGTGCCGGATGTTCTGAAGCCCTATATGGGCGGCCTCGAGGTTATTTCGAAAAAGTAGACAATCTGTTCGCGCCGCTGCCGGACCTTGCCAAATGCCGCATCCTGCTCTGCAACGATGACGGCATCGCCGCGCAAGGACTGTCGTTGCTGGAAAGCATCGCGCGTTCGCTGTCGGACGATGTCTGGGTGGTGGCGCCGACTCTCGAGCAAAGTGGGGCAGGGCAGTCACTCACCATCCACCACCCTCTGCGCCCCATCAAGATCGGCGAGAAACGCTACAGCGTGACCGGCACGCCGACGGACACGGTCATGGTGGCGCTGCATCACCTCATGAAGGACACGCCGCCGGACCTGATTCTGTCGGGTGTCAATCACGGCTCGAACCTCGGCGAGGATGTGCATTACTCCGGCACGGTTGCGGGCGCGTTGGAAGGCGTGCTGCTCGGGGTGCGTTCCATCGCGTTGTCGCAGGTTTTCGTCGATCGCGCCGATATCTCCTGGGCGGCCGCGGAATGGTTCGCGCCCGATCTCATCGCCAAGATCTGCAGGGCCGCGTGCCCGAAAGATGTGCTGGTGAACGTGAACTTCCCGGCCCGCCGGCCCGAGGATGTGTTCGGCGTCAAGGTCACCGCGCAGGGCAAAAACAAGGTGGGCGACAATCTCATCTTGCGCGAAGACCCGCGCGGGCGTCCTTACTTGTGGATCGGGGCGCGCCTTGAAGCTGAATCCTTTGCCGACGACAGCGACTTCAAGGCCGTCGATGACGGCTTCATTTCCGTCACGCCCTTGAACGTCGATCTGACCGACCGCTCGGCCATGGACATTCTCCGCAAGGTCCTGTGAGCACCGAAAGCCGCAAAATCCGCTTGCTGATGGACCTGCGAAACGGCGGGGTCACCGACACGCGCGTGCTCGCGGCCATCGAACGCACGCCGCGCGAAGCTTTCGTCGAGGAGACCTTCGTCGATCAGGCTTACGCCAACCAGGCGCTGCCGATCAATTGCGGCCAGACCATCAGCCAGCCCCTCGTAGTCGGGCTCATGAGCCAGGCCCTGGAAGTCGGCGAGCGTCACAAGGTGCTCGAGATCGGCACCGGCTCGGGGTACCAGGCCGCCGTTTTGTCGAAACTGGCGCGCCGCGTTTACACCATCGAGCGCCACCGCGATCTGCTCGCGCAAGCCGAACAAAGATTTAAGGCGCTCTCCCTTCATAATATCACCACAATGGTGGGCGACGGATATAAGGGGTGGCCGGGTCAGCAGTCTTTCGACCGGATCCTTGTCACGGCCGCCGCGCGTATCGTTCCACCCGACCTCGTCGCGCAGCTTTCGGACGAGGGGGGAATCATGGTGCTTCCCGTCGGCGATGTCGGCGATCTCAATCAGGAAGTCATCCGCGTGCGTAAGGACGGCAACAAGTTCACCAGTGAGCGCCTGTTCCCCGTGCGGTTCGTGCCGCTGGTGCAAGGCGTGCCGGAGGCGACCCGCAAATGAGATACAAGACATCGCTCGTCGTCGCGTGTTTGGCGCTCGCGGCCCTCTCGATTTCAGGGTGCGCCCCGGAATTCAATCCGCCGCCGGGTTATGTCGGCGGATTCCTGTGGAACAACGACAAGAGCCGCACCGTCGTCGTGCAGCCGGGCGACACCCTCTCCACCGTCTCGCGCCGTTACGATGTGCCGACCAAGGCCATCGCCGCGCGTAACGACATTCGCCCGCCGTTCGCGCTCACCGTCGGCCAGACGCTGATTCTCGATCCCGCGCGCCGGCATACCGTGACGGCGGGCCAGTCTCTGACCGCGATCGCGAAAATTTACGACGTCGATCTCGCGCTGCTGGCTTCCGCGAACGATCTTCGTCAGCCCTACACGCTGAAGGCGGGGCAGGAGATCTGGATCCCGGATCCCTTTACCCAGGCCGCCCAGCCGACGCGCAACGAACGCCCGGATATCGACGTGGCCGAAGCCGCCGCGCCGCCGCCGCGCCGCGCGACCATCACCTCGGAATCCCTCGCGCCGCCGCCGGCGCCGGTGCAGCCCGCGGCGCCGCCGCTCGAAGAACCCAAGCCCGGCGCCGAGACCCAGCTCGCCGCTGTCCCGCCGTCGCAACTGCCCGATCCGGCCCCGCGCGCGGCCGCGCGTTTTGCCTGGCCCATCGCCGGCAAGGTGGTCGCGAATTTTGGTCCGGCCGGGGGCGGTCTGCATAACGACGGCATCAATATCGCCGCTGCGCCCGGCAGCGAGGTGAGGGCGGCCGACAACGGCGTGGTCGCTTATGCCGGCAACGAACTGCGCGGCTTCGGCAATCTCCTGCTCATCAAACACGCCGACGGCTGGACCACCGCTTACGCCCACAATGAAAAACTCCTCGTGAAGCGCGGCGACACGGTTGCCCAGGGCCAGGTCATCGCGACCGTCGGAAGGACGGGGAACGTCGACTCTCCCCAGCTCCATTTCGAGGTGCGCAAGGGCACCCAGGCCATGAATCCCCTGGAATTCCTGGCGGCGCGGTAACTCCGGTCGCGCTTCCGTTACAGGTCCCCCCTTAACGCCTTGTTCGGCTTGAAGAACCCGCAAGGTGGCTTATCTGTTCCGTAGGTCGTCGTGGGCCGCGATCGGCAAAAAAATGGTTGCCGGTTTTTGCGCCCGATCGCGGCCAATTTAAAATGATGGATTTCCAAGCTGATACAATCGGATCAGCTTGGAAATCCGGGTGGATAACGTTTGCAAGACCTGCCGGGGTGGGTATATTCCGCCGGTTCTGGCCCCCAAAATGGGGCCTAGTCAATTGAGGGAGCTACCTAAATGTGGATTTCACCGGCCTTCGCGCAGGCCGCCGGCGCTGCGGGTCAGCAGAATGCCTTCACGGCGTTCCTGCCGCTCCTTCTGATTTTCGTCGTCGTCTATTTCCTCCTGATCCGCCCGCAGCAGAAGAAGCTGAAAGAACATAAGACGATGCTCGGCGCGCTGCGCCGCGGCGACCGCATCGTCACCAACGGCGGCATCATCGGCCTGGTCACGAAGGTCGAAGACCGCGAGGTGATCGTCGAAATCGCCGACGGCGTGCGCGTCCATGTGGACCGCAACATGATCTCCAGCGTTGTCAGCAAGACCGAACCCGTCGCCGACAAGGCCGACGCCGACAAGAAAGAGTAATTGGCCCTTTCCCCGCCAATCCCCGATCCCGGCCTGTACCTGAGGCACTGATATGTCGTCGAACTCCCTGCAATACAGCGGCATCAAGCTGGCCATCGTCCTCATTGTGACGCTCGCGGGCTTCGTTTTCGCCGCCCCGAACTTCCTTCCGGCCGGCGTGCGCACCAGCCTGCCGGCGTGGATGAAACCTCTGCCGCTGGGTCTCGATCTGCGCGGCGGGTCTTATCTGCTGATGGAAGTCGATACGAGTGCGATCGCCAAGGAACAGCTCACCGATCTGACCGAATTGGCCCGCGCCGCGCTGCGCGAGGCCAAGCTCGGCTACCGGACGCTGCGCGCGACCGACGAAGGCGTGTTCGTCACCCTGACCAAGCCGGAAGACGCCGCGGACGCCCGCGCCGCCATCGCCAAAGCGGCGGTCGGCATGACGGTCGAGAACGTCGATGCCGAGCGCATCCGCATCACGGTCCCGGACAACGTGCGCCGCGACCGCGAAATCTCCGCCGTCACGCAGTCCCTCGAAATCGTCCGCCGCCGTATCGACGAAGTCGGCACCAGCGAGCCGAACGTGCAGCGCCAGGGCCGCGACCGCATCATCGTCGAGCTTCCCGGCGTCGACGAGCCGGAGCGTATCAAGGCCCTCATCGGGCAAACCGCGAAGCTGACGTTCCACCTCGTGGAACCGGGCGCCTCCTCCGGGCGTGAACTCCCGGCCGGCACCATGCTGATGCCGTCCTCGCAGGACCCCAACTACAATTATGTCGTGCGCCGCCGCGTCGAAGTGTCCGGCGAACGTCTGGTCGACGCGCAGGCCGGTTTCCAGAACGGCACGCCGATCGTCAACTTCCGCTTCGACACCGCCGGCGGCATGGCCTTCGGCCGCACCACCAGCGCGGCGGTCGGTGAAAGCCTCGCCATCGTGCTCGACGACAAGGTCATCAGCGCGCCGCGCATCAAGTCCGCCATCGTCGGCGGCGCCGGCTTCATCGAAGGCGTGGGCGATGTGAAGGCGGCGCAGGATCTCGCGCTGCTCCTGCGCGCCGGCGCGCTGCCCGCGCCGCTGATCGTGCTGGAAGAACGCACGATCGGCCCCAGCCTCGGGGCCGATTCCATCGCGGACGGCGCCATGGCCAGCATCGTCGGCATGATCCTCGTGGCGATCTTCATGGTCACGGCGTACTTCAGGTTCGGTCTTTTCGCCGTGGTGGCGTTGTCCGTGAACCTTGTCCTGCTGATCGCGGTCATGAGCCTCGTCGGCGGCATTCTGACCTTGCCGGGCATCGCCGGCATCGTGCTCACGATGGGCATGGCGGTGGACGCCAACGTGCTCATCTATGAACGCATGCGCGATGAATGGGGATCCGGGCGCACGCTCCTGAACGGCCTCACGTCGGGCTTCAGCAACGCGGTCACCACCATCACCGACGCCAACATCACCTCGTTGATCGCGGGCATCCTTCTCTTCTTCCTGGGCAGCGGTCCGGTGCGCGGTTTCGCCGTCACGCTCGTCCTCGGGATCTTAACTTCGATGTTCTCGGCGATCATGATCACGCGGCTGCTCATTGCCCTGTGGTTCCAGTATTCGAAGCCGAAGACAGCGCCGATCTAAGGAAACGCCCCATGGCCGTTCGTCCCTTTAGTCACTACCTGCCGAGCGAGTTTCATCTCGACTTCATCGGCGTGCGTTTCTACCCCATGATGCTGTCGGCGATCATCACGGTCGTCGCCCTGGTCTCGATCATGACCAAGGGCTTCAACCTTGGCATCGATTTCGCCGGCGGCGTGCTGCTTGAAACGCGCTCCGAGCGCGCGGTGGATATCGAAGAACTCCGCAACGACTTCGCAAAGCTGAATGTCGGCGAAGTCGCCATTACAACCGCAAGCGCCGACGGCCGCGACCTGATGATCCGCGTCCAGGAACAGGAAGGCGGCGACCAGGCCCAGAACGAAGCGCTCAAGAAAGTCCAGGGCGCGCTGCCCGGCGATATCAAGGTCGTGCGCACCGAAGTGGTGGGCCCGAAAGTCGGCGCCGAACTGATGATCGACGGCGCGCTCGCGGTCGCGCTGGCGCTGATCGGCATCGCGATTTACGTCTGGCTGCGGTTCGAATGGCAGTTCGCGCTCGCCGCGCTCCTGTCGCTCACCCATGACGTGGTGGCGGTGCTGGGCATGTTCTCGCTGTTCCAGCTGGAATTTAACCTCACCGTGATCGCGGCCGTGCTCGCCATCGCCGGTTACTCGGTGAACGACACCGTGGTGGTGTTCGACCGTATCCGCGAGCTCATGCGCAAATACCGCAAGATGCCGATCGCCGACCTCCTCAACCTTGCGTCCAATCAGGTGTTCGCGCGCACGCTGCTCACCACGGCGTCCACTTTTGTCGCGGTGGTCGCGCTGCTCGTCGCCGGCGGCGATGTGCTGCGTCCGTTCAGCATCGCGATGACCTTCGGGGTCGTGATCGGCGTGTATTCGACCATCTACGTCGCCAAGCCGGTCCTGATCTACACCGACCTGCGCCGCGAAGACGCGCCGGGCGTCGGCAATGCCCTGGTCCCGGAATACGAGCGCGCGCCGAAGCAGCCGGCCGAGTAGGTCCCATTTCGGTTAACCTCACACGCCAGACCACGGGTTCGCAGCCGCAAATCCAGAAGTACGGCAGCGGTGGGTTCCGTGTGGCCAGCGAGGACTACAAGGGCGCGATCGTCGTCCATCCGGGCGGCGTGATCCCTTGGGCCGTCACGGGGTTTGACGACATCTCCCTGGAGACTCTCGCGCCCGTCCTGGCCCTCGCGGGCACCCTGGACGTCTGCCTGATCGGCTGCGGCGCCAAACTGCTCCCACTCCCGCTCGCGCTGCGCACCAAGCTGAAAGAAGCGGGGGTCCCGCACGACCCCATGGACACCGGCGCGGCCTGCCGCACCTACAACGTGCTCGCCGGCGAAGGCCGCGCCGTAGCCGCCGCCCTGATCGCCGTCTAGGGTCTTCGCGCCCTCCAATTAAGTATACTGTCCCCGCAACTAGTTCCCGCAACTAGTTGCGGGGACAGTATACTTAATTAACATACTTAATTAGCGGCCCCCGCCATGGATCCCCGGGCCGGGCCGCGCCCGCCCGAGGATGACATCCGCGCACAAAAAAACGGGGACCTTCCGGTCCCCGTTTTCTTTGCAATGTCCGCTCGTCTACGCCAGGTGCATCTGGCCGGTCATGCACAGCAGCATGGCCAGCGAGAGCAGGGTGTTGATGCGCGAGAACAGCATGGCGGTGCGCGCGGCCTTGGCTTTCACGTCCGGCTCGACCTGCACGAGGCCCAGGGCCTTCTTCTGGTTCGGCCAAATCACGAACCAGACGTTGAACCACATGATGATCGCCAGCCACATGCCGACACCGATGACGGTCGCCTGGCCGGTCATCTGGCCCAGCATCAGGGCGTCCGCGAGGTAGCCCTGCAGATGCGCGACGATCAGGCCCGTGATGAGGGTGACCATGGCGGACCAGCGGAAGTAGAACAGCGCGGCGGGGGCGATGACCTTGCCGATCGCCGGCTTTTGCTCGTCCGGGATCTTGGCCATGTTCGGGATCTGCACGAAGTTGAAGTACCAGAGCAGGCCGATCCACATCACGCCGGCGGTGATGTGCAGATAGCGGAACAGCCAGCCCCAGAAGGCGATGTCGAAAGATGTACGGTTGAGACCGACGATCGCGAACACGACGATCGCCAGCACGACGGCGGCGATGACGGTGTTGCGCAGATTGGTGAGAACGGCACTCATGGGATTCCCCCTTGTTTTGAGGCAGCATGGTTTTGAGGCAGCATGGTTTTGAGGCAGCATGGCGCGGGGCGGCCAATCTTCGAGATCCTCCCGTCCGCCCGCGCGAGGGTTGCTATGTTACTCCATTTCCCGCACGGTGCAACTTCGGCTGCCAAAAGATGAACAAACTCAATTCCTTAACACCACCACGCCGTAAAGACCCTCACCTGAAACGCACATGAGCTATCTCGCCGAGCAGATCCGCCGCGACGATCACGACCGCTATCTGTGCGCGCTGTTCGCCCCCGGGGCCGCGCGCGAGGACCTTTTCGCGCTCTACGCTTTCAACGCCGAGATCGCGAAGGTGCGCGAAAGCGTCAGCGAGCAGCTCATCGGGCGCATGAAGCTGCAATGGTGGCGCGATCTTATCGCCGCCATCTATGAAGGCCGTGAAGCTCCGAAGGGCAATCCTGTCGTTCAAGGCCTGGCCGGCATCATCGAACGCCAGGACCTCGCGCGCGAGGATTTCGACACGCTGTTGGACACCCGCGAACGCGACATCGGCGACGAGGACTTCGCCGATGTGGCGGATCTGGAAAGCTATGCGGACGGAACTTCGGCCCGCCTGACCTCGCTGGCGCTCCAGATCCTGGGCGTCCAGGACGAGGGCAGCCGGGCGGCCGGGCGTCATGTGGGGATCGCTTGGGCGCTGACCGGCCTCATGCGGGCGGTGCTCTTTCAGGCCAAAGCCGACCGCGTGCCGCTGCCGCAGGATCTTTTGGCCGGCGCGTCTTTGACGCCGCACGATGTTCAGGAGCGCCGCAACGCCGCGCGCCTCGGCGCGGTGATCGCGCAGGTCGCCCATACGGCGCGGGCGCATCTCGACAAGGCGCGCACCTACCGCGCGCATGTCGACAAGCGCGCGCTGCCGGCGCTGTTGCCGGCGACATTGGCGGACTCTTATCTGCAAGGATTGGAGCGCCGGAAATACGACGTCTTCGATCCGCGCCACGCGCTACAGCGGCCCGCCGTCGGACGTCTCATCTGGAACGGGCTGCGCGGGCGGTTTTAGGCCCCGGGTCTTTGCGACGGCGGCCCACGCGGCGCAAACCGCCACCGCGATCACGCCAAGCACCACGAAACCGCCGAGCGAATTGCCCACCGTCAGGAACAGATGTTCGGTGACGCTCTGGAAACGTCCGCGCGGCGGCGCTTTGGGCATCACGCCGAAGAACACGAAGAAGGCATAGGCCGTCAGCAGGATGCGGAAATACCGGGTCCGCATCAGGTATTTGAAGTAGGCGCTCATTCCGCCGCCAGCTTGGCGCCAAGCCAGGCGTCCAGATCCGCGCGCGCGCGGTCGGCCATGGCTTTTTTGCGCTCGCGCCCGCGCAAGGGACGTTTTTTGACGTCGCGCGCGTCGATATCCGGGAACAGCCCGAAGTTGATGTTCATCGGCTGGAACGTCGCCGCATCGGCGCCGCCGGTGATGTGGCTCAGCAGCGCGCCCAGCGCCGTTGTCGCCGGCGGCATGTTCGGGGTCCGGCCGCGCCGTTCGGCGGCGGCGAAGAGTCCGGTCATGAGGCCCACGGCGGCGCTTTCCACATAACCTTCGCAGCCCGTGATCTGGCCGGCGAACCGCAGGCGCGGCATCGCTTTCAGGCGCAGCGTCTTGTCGAGCAGGCGCGGCGAGTTGATGAAGGTGTTGCGGTGAATGCCGCCGAGGCGCGCGAATTCTGCGTTCTCGAGGCCCGGGATCATGCGGAAAATGCGCACCTGCTCGCCGTGTTTCATCTTGGTCTGGAAGCCGACCATGTTGAACAGCGTGCCCAGCGCGTTGTCCTGGCGCAGTTGCACGACCGCCCACGGGCGATGGCCGGTGCGCGGATCGCGCAGGCCCACCGGCTTCATGGGGCCGTGAGCGAGCGTATCGACGCCGCGTTCGGCCATGACTTCAATGGGCAGGCAGCCGTCGAAGTAAGGCGTGTCCTTTTCCCACTGTTTGAACGCGGTCTTTTCGCTCTGGCGCAAGGCTTCGACGAAGGCTTCGTACTGCGCTTTGTCCATGGGGCAGTTGATATAGTCCGCGCCGCCGCCTTCCACCTCCGCGCCTTTATCGTAGCGCGATTGGAACCAGGCGACGCCCATGTCGATGGACTCCTTGTGCACGATCGGCGCGATGGCGTCGAAGAAGGCGAGCGCGTCTTCACCGGTCAGGCCGCGGATCGCGGCGCTCAGGGCCGGCGAGGTGAGGGGGCCCGTGGCGATGATCGCGCTGTCCCAGTCGTCGGGCGGGAGCCCGGCGACTTCATCGCGCGTCACGGTGACGTTGGGATGGGCCAGCAGTTTTTCCTGAACCGCGGCCGCGAACCCATCCCGGTCCACGGCCAGGGCGGAGCCGGCCGGCACCCGGTGGGCGTCGGCGGCCGCCATGATCAGCGAGCCCAGGCGGCGCATCTCGGAATGCAGGAGGCCGACGGCGTTATAATCGGCGTCGTCCGAGCGGAAGGAGTTGGAGCACACCAGCTCCGCCAGTCTCTCGGTTTTATGGGCGTCCGTCATGCGGCCGGGGATCGAAAGGCTGCGCATTTCATGGATCACGACCGGCCGGCCGGCCTCGGCGATCTGCCAGGCCGCTTCGCTGCCCGCGAGGCCGCCGCCGACGATATGGATAGGTTTTTCAAGGGTCATGGGCGCACCATAAGGCTTGGAACCGTAACATCAAACGCAGGAAATCGCGCCCAAAGCCGGCCGCAGCCCAAATCGCGGGTTTTCGCTTTGGTTTCACGCCTTTCGCACCACTTCAACGCGGGCCCGGGCTGGTGTATGTTCCGCACCCCGAACGCGAGCCCAAAAACAAAAATACAAGAACAAAAAATATGTCCGAACAGCGCTTTTATGTCGTCGGCGGCGAATACGCCGATACCTCGTTCCGCGAGCCCTACCCGGGCACGAAACTGGAAACCTATGGTCCCTTCGCCACCGAGCGCGAAGCCAAGATCCGCTGGCGCGAACTCACCGGCCAGAGCATCGACAACGCCATGGTGCGTTACTTCATTTCCGCCGACGAAAAAGCCGGCGAAAAGAAGAACAGCTACTGGGTGGTCGGCGGCGAATACGCCGATTCCTCCTTCACCCGCTTGGCGCCGGGCAAGGAACTGGAAGTCTACGGGCCGTTCGAGCAGGGCGAGGCGCTGGGTTTCTGGCGCGCGCTGGCGTCAAAAAGCATCGACGACGCCCTCATGCGTTACGACATCCGCGAGAATTACGAAGCCGGCGATGCCGGCGCGAAGCGCGGCGCCGTGCGTCTGGCTCTCACCGCCACCAAGTCCATCGCCATCGCCGCCGACCAGGCTGCGGTGTTCAAGCACCTCGCGGCGCAAAAACCGAAGGCGCCGTGGACGGGCGGCGGAATCACGCGCGGTGATGTCGAAACGGGGATCGTGGATCACACGCTCGTCGACGCGGCCGGTCACTCCTGGACGGTCGCCGCCCGCGTCGTGGCGGCCGGCGCCGGGGCCGTGTACGTCGCGACCTTCACCAAGCCGGCCGCCGTCTCCGAGGCGGACTTCACCGCGGCGATGCGCCGGGTGGACGACGAGCTTCCCGCTCTGAAGCGTACGCTCGAAAAATAGCGCTATTCCGCGGCGCCGGTGCGAACGGCGGAACACTGCTGAGTCCCGCAAAAGTCGATGGCGCCGGTCAGGCGATCGATGCGGTAGACGAAGCTGTTCGCCGAATTCGGCACCGGTGAAATCGCATAACGGTCGCTGAGAAGGCCGACGCAGGCATATGCGAGCGAGAAAATGAACGTTGCGATGACGATCGCGCGCGAAAGCCCGGTCGGCAGCGTCTTTTGCTTCGCAACCGGCGCGCCGTCGCCCGCATCGTCCTCATCGGGCGCCGGCTTTTTCACCGCCGGCTGTTGCCCGCGCGCGGCTCCTTTTGCGTCCGGGCCCTTTTGATCGGGGCCCTTGTGATCCGCGCCCTTGTGATCTGTATGCGTATCGGAAGCCGAAGCCATGACATTACTCCTTAGGCTGCGCGAGCCGAGTAGACCCGCATGAAACGGAGAAGAACCTGCTTCAAGTTGCCGCTGCCGTGGATATCGTCGTTTGCGGGCGCGTCGCGGATGTCGCGGCCGGCCAGCACGGTGATGGGCCTAAAAATGCCGCAACGCCCTGGGGGCGAAAATTGTGGATTCTACGTATTAAAAGGCGGCGGCGGGGAACGCCGTTAAGCGCTTGATTTACCTGCATGGCGGCGCGTTATCCAGGTTCGCGCGCCGGGCTGTGGCGGTCCTGTCAGGACCTCGATTCCACGCGCCGCGAGCTTATCGGCGAGTAGCTGCGTCTTCGGCTAACCGGCGCGCCCGTATTTCTTCCCGGGGCTTTCCGAAAGCCCCGGGATGGACTCCGTGTCGGCGGAGCCGCAGACGACCATGTTTCGTCCCTGGTTCTTCGCCTGATACAAGGCGTCGTCCGCCGTTTGCATCCACTCTTCCTGGGTCTGCTCCGACCAGTATTCCGCGACGCCGATGGATATGGTGACGGGCCGCTGCTCGATCAGGGCGGTTTCGCTCATCAGCTTTCGCAAGGCTTCGGCTTGTTTGACGGCGGCGTTGGCGCGTGTATCGGGCAGCAGCAGCAGGAACTCTTCGCCGCCCATGCGGAACAGACGGTCGAGTTTGCGTGAACGGTTCTTGATCAGGGTCACCATGCCCTTCAGCACCTTGTCGCCGACATGGTGGCCGAAGTCGTCGTTGACCCGCTTGAAGTGATCGATGTCCAGCGCCAGGATCGAGACCGGCGCGCCGGTGCGGCGGTTGCGCTCGATGGCTTCCGTCAGCGAGATGTCCATCTGGCGCCGGTTGTAGGCGCCGGTGAGGGGGTCGGTCAGCGCCTGGCCCACCAGTTCCTGCTGAAGCTGGCCGATGATGTTGAGAATGATGTTGATGATCACCACGGTCAGGGCAAGCGTCACCACGAACCGCGCCGTGATCTCCGGGCCGACGTAGATGTACGCAACCCCCGCGGCCAGGACGCTCAACGTCAAACTGCCGACGTTCGCCGCGCGGCGCGGCAGCACGAAGTAGCAGAACAGGACGGCCGGATAGGTCCACAGGGCGCCGTAGAAGCCTTGCTCTTTCAACGACAGCACGATGCTGGCCGCCATCGGAATGAGCAAGAGGCCGAAGGGCAAGGGCGCGCGCTTCTTCTTCTGGATCGCGATCGCGTCGACGCCGAGGATGAGCACGACCATGAGGATCGCGCCGCCGAGGAGATAACGTCCCTGAACAAGGTCGTTGACCGCAAAGGGCGCGAGGAAGATCACGCCCGCGATCGCCATCAAACGCACGATGCGCTCGCGATATGCGGCGAGAATGTCGCGGCCAGATTCACCGCCTGGTGCGGTTTCGGGATCGCTCATGCATTCCCCGCGGCCGTGTGCCCAACCTCGCCTTAAACACGAATGCCGAATCATAGCACCTGGAAGGCGAGGCGTCCTCCCGGTTCCCGCGGCTCTGTCGGGGTCATCAATCCCAGGAGAGGCCGCCCGTCAAGGTTGATAATTGTGGCATCGACCGCTTTGGTGGCCCTGGACGTCCCGGGCGGGGCTCTCTACATTAGGTGTATGAATTACATTGCATTGGGTGCGGCCCTGGCCGCTGGAACCGCCGCCGTTTCCCGTAGCGCCTTCGCGCAGGACGGTATCCCGCAATTCATTCCCGCCGAAGTCAGCATCTTTGAAGACAAGGTCGTCAACGGCAAGAAGATCTATAAATTCGCGACCAACGACGGCCATCCGTTCTTCACCCGCGACAAGGACGAGCCGAACAAGTCCACCTGCACGGACGAGTGCAAGGAAGACTGGTCGCCGGTGCGGGCCCGCGCCAATGCAAAAGCCGAAGCCGAATGGACTCTGTTCGATCGCGGCAACGGCTATATGCAGTGGGTCTACAAGGGCAAACCGATTTACCAGAACGTCGCTCAGGCGTTGGGCCAGGACGTGAAAATCCCGGCCGGCTGGACCGAGCTGAAACCCTAGTTTTCAGCGCCGGCGCGGGACCCCGGAAAGTTCCCGCGTTTACCACTTAAACTTATCCACATAAGGCCTGTTTCAGGCCTGCAAAAAGCGTGCGCGGGCCCCAGATTCCGCAAGGGTCCGGGCGTTCCAAGGCGTTATAATTCGCCTGCTTTTCCACGCTCTTTTTGAAGCGGGAACGAGCGCAAAGGAGACACGAGACGACGAGACGGCATGGGGGACATCCGGGGGCGCGTTGAACATGAGCACACGGAGCGAGCACGATGATCACGGGAAGGCCCCCCGCCTTGAAGAACTCCGCCTTGAAGAACCTCGCCTTGAAGAACCCCGCCTTGAAGAACAAGTGCGCCGGCGTCCGTAAAGGGACGCACCAGCCGCCGCGCCCGGCGCGATTGAAGCGCGCCTACGACGAGGACGACGACAGTTTCGACGTCCCCGAAACCGCCCTCGGCGGCGCGAAGGATTAGCGCGCTGAAGCCGTTTTTTGAGGGAATAGAGCCCGAAACGGCCCTAGAGTTGCTCCTCGGGCCATCACGACGGGAGAGTATCCATATGAAAGTCGACGGAAGCTGCCACTGCGGGGCCATCGCCTATACGGCCGAGGTCGACCCGGAGAAGTGTTCCATCTGCCATTGCAACGACTGCCAGATCACGGCGGGGTCCGCTTTTTCCTTCAGCGTGCCCACCGTCGACGCCAAGGTGACCTTCACCAGGGCCCAGCCTTCGATCTACATGAAGATGACCGCCGACAGCGGCCGCCCGCGCGCCCACGCGTTCTGCCCGACCTGCGCCACGCGCATCTATTCGGCCAGCGTCGCGCCCGCCGCCCCGCAAATCACCCTGCGCGCCGGCCCCCTCAAACAACGCCGCGAGCTCACCCCCAAACGACAACTCTGGTGCAGCGCCGCCTTCGACTGGCCGCAGGCCCCCGGCGAAAAGCTCTCCGGCCAATAGTTTATTCCTCCCCTTGCAAGGGGGAGGTCGGGAGGGGGGCCATTTTGGTTTCTGGTCATCCTGGGCGTATGCCCAGGATCCAGGGGTATCCGGTTTCTGTTTTATAGGCAGGTCGCTCGATGTCTCATAAGTTCGACTGCAAACACACCATCCACCGCCACCATCACCATTTCGGCTGGGACAACGCCCTCGCGCCCGTAAAGACAGTCGCCCCCGGCGACACCCTGTTCCTCGAGTGCACGGACTCCAGCGCCGGCCAGTTCAACCACGACAGCACGGCCGCCTCGCTCGCGACCCTCGACTTCGGCAAGGTGAACCCGGTGACGGGCCCGGTCTTCGTCGACGGCGCCGAACCCGGCGACATCCTCAAGATCACGCTGCTCGGCTTCGAGCCCTCCGGATGGGGCTGGACCGCGCTGATCCCGGGATTCGGCCTCCTGACCGACCAATTCCCCGATCCCGAACTTCATGTCTGGAAATACGACAACACGAGCCTCGCGCCCGCGCTGTTCGGCAAGACCGCGCGTGTGCCCCTGAAACCTTTCGCCGGCACCATCGGCGTCGCGCCGGCCGCGAAGGGGCCGCACTCCGTCGTTCCCCCGCGCCGCGTCGGCGGCAACATGGACATTCGCGACCTCAACGCCGGCGCGACCCTTTACCTGCCCGTCGAAGTGAAGGGGGCGCTGCTCTCCATCGGCGACACCCACGCCGCGCAGGGCGACGGCGAGGTGTGCGGCACCGCCGTCGAAAGCCCCATGAACGTCGCCGTCAAACTCGACCTCGTGAAAAACACCCCGCTGCCGAGCCCAAGGTTCACCACGCCGGGCCCCGTCACCGCGCATCTCGACAAGAAAGGCTACGAGGTCACCACCGGCGTCGGTCCCGACCTCATGCAAGCCGCCAGAGCGGCGGTCTCGAACATGATCGACCTCCTGGTCGCGCGCCACGGCTTCTCGGCGCCCGACGCCTACATGCTGTGTTCCGTGTGCGGCGATCTCCGTATTTCGGAGATCGTCGATATGCCGAACTGGATCGTGAGCTTTTATTTTCCAAGGATTGTCGTCGAGTAACGACGACAATCCGCAGGCGCGCCGAAGCTTCGGCGAAGGCGGGCGGTTAATTTGCAACCACTTCAAAACACCGCCGCCCATCTTTTCCGGCGGAAGCGCCCGGGTGCTCCTCGCGCAGCCGCGCGCAGACTTCGATCCGCGTGGGATCGATGACGCGGTACCCGTAGATCTCAAACGTTTCCGGATCCGCGGCGCGGATATTGCGCGCTTTCTTTTGCAACTCGTCCAGCGTCCGCGGAAGGGCGCCCTCTTTTTTGTAAATCTCGACCGCCGCGTCCGCGATCCCCTGTAAGTCCTCCAGCCGCCGGTCGTCCGCCTGTCGAGGCGCCTCCCGGTCGGCCACTTTTTCATTCATCAGCCGCACGCCGACGGTCAGTGTCATCGTCAGGATCGCGGCGACAATGCCCATGAAAAGGATGCGCCGGGGCGGCCAAGTCATTGGATTCATTAGATTTAAAGGTCCGAAATCGCGGTCTGGGGGTGGGGGTCGCCCGCTCTTTCATAATCGGTTTTGCCATTGACGAAAATCAATTCGAGACGCGGCCTCAATGAATATGTATCGCGCGCCCATATAAACCTCTGATTTATGCGCCTAACTCAATTCACCGACTATTCCTTGCGCGTCGCGCTTTATCTCGCCGAAAACCCCGACCGGGTTTGCTCGGTGCGTGAGATTTCCGACTGGTTCGGCATTTCGCGGGATCACCTGGTGAAAGTGGCGCACAACCTCGCGCGGCTCGGTTTTGTAACCGGCACCAAGGGGCGCGGGGGCGGGTTGCGTTTGGCGCGCCCGGCCGACCAGATCCGCTTGGCCGAAGTCGTGAAGGCGACGGAAAGCGACTTTCATATGGTCGAGTGCTTTGACCCCGGCCGCAGCACATGCCGTATCACCCGCGCCTGCGCCCTGAAGTATGTCCTTCAGGACGCGACGCGCGCCTTCTTTGCCACGCTGGAGGGCCAAACGCTGGCCTCCGTGGCCTCTCCCTCTCGTCTTTTCACAGCACAACCAAAGGAGCAAAGCCGTGAACGTACCCGTAAAGTCCCTGTTTGATCGCCTTGGCGGAGCCAACGCCGTCAATACCGCCGTCGACATCTTCTATCGCAAGGTCCTGTCCGACGACCGCGTCGCGCCTTTCTTCGACAACGTCGATATGGACCGCCAGATTCCCAAGCAGAAGGCGTTCTTGACCATGGCGTTCGGCGGCCCCAACAATTACACGGGCCTCGATATGCGCAAAGGCCACAAACATCTCGTCGCGCGCGGCCTGAACGACAGCCATGTCGACGCGATCATCGAACTCCTGGGCAAAACCCTGAAGGAACTCGGCGTGCCGGATAGCGACATCGCCGAGGTCGCGGCGATCGCCAACAGCGTGCGCAACGACGTGCTCGACCGCTAACGCGGCCGCGGTTCGTCTTTTTTGTCTTCGAGGAAAGAGCAGCATCATGTCGGCACATATCGGCTACGGAAATGCGCAGTTCGAGGCGCGATCGGACGAGAGTGTCCTCGATTGCCTGACGCGTAACGGAGTCAGCGTGCCGCATGCCTGCCGATCCGGGGTCTGCCAGTCGTGCCTCATGCATGCGGACGAAGGGCAGATTCCGGAGGCGGCGCAAAAGGACCTCCAGCCGGCCTACAAGAAGCAGGACATGTTTCTCGCCTGCCAGTGCCGGCCGGAAGGCGATATGCGCGTCAGTTTACCCGAACATGGCCTGCTCGACATTCACGCGATCGTCAGCGCAAAGGAAATGCTGAACCACAACGTGATGCGCGTCCGGCTCCTGACGCCCACGCCTTACGAATGTGAACCCGGCCAGTATATTACCTTGCTCAACGCCGACGGCCTGGCCCGGAGTTATTCCGTCGCCAACAATCCGGATGCCGACCATTTCATCGAGCTTCACGTCCGCCTGTTCAAGGACGGCGCCATGAGCGCGTTCCTCGCCGGCGCGAACCTCGGAGACTCGCTCATCGTGCGCGGGCCCGCCGGAAAATGTTTCTATGTGGCCGAAGGGCAGCGGGATTACCCGCTCATGCTCGCCGGCACCGGCACGGGCCTCGCGCCGCTCTATGGTATTTTGCGCGCGGCCCTCGCGCAGGGGCACACCGGCCCCATTCACCTCTTTCACGGGGTGATCAGCGAAGGCGATCTCTATCTCGACCGCGCGCTTCAGGACCTCGCGGCGCAACATTCAAATCTGCTCTACACGCCTTGTGTTCTCAACGGCACCGATGGGAAGGGTTATTTTGCCGGGGAGATCGAGACGGCGGTGATGACGGCGGTGCCGGCCGAAAAGGATAGCGCGCGCCTGTTTCTGTGCGGCGCGCCGGAGTTCGTGAACGGCATGCGCCGGAAGGCCTTCCTTGCCGGCCTTTCCTCGAAGCACATTTTCGCCGACCCCTTCCTCCCCGCGAAACCGGTCGCGATCGCGGCCTAACCCCCTTTTCGCCGGCTTGGTTTCGAGGCTAGTCTTTCCCCTGTATTCCGGGGGAGGGGCGTATGAAGATTCTTGTTGCTGTCCTTGCGGCAGCGTTTTCGTTGAACGCATTCGCGGCATTGGCCGCCGACGCGTCGAAGCGGCCTTACCCCAAACATGAACTCGACCCCGGCTGGCCCAAGCAGTTTCCCCGCGACATGGTCATGGGCGATCCCGCCGGCGTGGCTGTGGATCCGTCCAACGATCATGTGTGGGTGCTCTCCCGCCAGCGCAATGTGAATCCCGAGTGGCTCGGCCTCACCAGGTCGCCGCCGACCTCCGTCTGCTGCGCCTACATGCCCGCGGTCGCCGAGTTCGACGCCGACGGCAATTATATCCAGGGCTGGGGCGGCCCCTTCACGCCGACGGCGGACGCAAGCGCCTACGACTGGCCGGAAGGCGAGCACGGCATCACCGTCGACTACAAAGGCAATGTCTGGATCTGCGGTTACGTGAACAACCGCGAAGCCAAGAAGGACGACAATCACTGCCTCAAGTTCACCAGGGACGGCCGCTTCCTGTTGCAGGTCGGCAAGCCGAACATGAGCAAGGGCAGTCTCGATACCGAGAACCTCAACCACGCGACGAAAGTGGTGGTGTGGCCCAAGACCAACGAAGCCTTCATCTCGGACGGTTATGTGAACCGCCGCGTCATCGTCGTGGATGCGGACAGCGGCAAGTTCAAGCGCATGTGGGGCGCTTACGGCAACAAGCCGGACGACAGCGCGCCGCGCGAACGCAGCTTCGACGGTCCGCCGCCGCAGCAGTTCAACAATGTGCACGGCATCGAGATCGCCAACGACGGCCTGGTTTACGTCAACGACCGCCAGAACAACCGCATCCAGGTGTTCGACCTCCAGGGCAAGTTTCAAAAAGAAGTGTTCATCGACCGCGCCACGCGCTCCGGCTTCGGCACGTCCTTCAGCCTCGCGCTCTCGGCGGACAAGGAGCAGCGTTTCCTTTACGTCGCCGATCTCGCGAACTTCCGCGTGACGGTCCTCGACCGCAAGAGCCTCGACGTAATCCCCGAAGCCGCCTTCGGCCACGCCGGTCCCTATGCGGGCCAGTTCCTGCGCCTGCATCTCCTGGCCGCGGACACCAAGGGCAACATCTATACCTCCGAGGCCAACGGCGGAAAAATCCAGAAGTGGCTGTTCAAGGGCCTCGTGCCGTAGACCGCCGCCCCGCGACTTTGAATCAAGTATACTGTCCCCGCAACTAGTTGCCGAACTAGTTGCGGGGACAGTATACTTAATTGACCGTCGCCGCGCGCGTGGTTTCTGTTTTTACGCAACGGAAAACGGCCGCTACAACAGCTCCCCGATCTGGATCGCGTTCAGCGCCGCGCCCTTGCGCAGGTTGTCGCCGACCACGAACAGCGCGAGGCCGTGTTTCACCGTGGGATCCTTGCGCACGCGGCCCACGAACACCGGGTCCGCGCCGGTCGCTTCCAGCGGGTTCGGAACTTCGGTCACCACCACGCCCGGCGCCTTCTCGAGAAGGGCGAGGGCCTGTTCCGGCGAAATCGGGCGTTCGAACTCCAAATTCATCGACAGCGAGTGACCCGTGTACACCGGCACGCGCACGCAGGTGCCCGACACCTGCAGGCCCGGGATTTCTAAAATCCTGCGGCTTTCGTCGCGCAGCTTCAGCTCTTCTTCGGTGTAGCCGTCTTCCACGTAGACATAGTTGAGCGGCGAGACGTTGAAGGCGATGCCCTGGGGCCACTTCTTCTTGTGCGGACCGAGATCGACGGCGTCGCCCTTGCGCGACAGGGCGGCCGAGGCCGGGCCCGCCGCCAGGATCTGCGCTTCCAGTTCCTGGATCCCGGCGAGACCGCCGCCGGACACCGCCTGATAGGTGCTTGCGACGATGCGCGTCAGGCCGGCCGCTTCATGCAGCGGCTTCAAGACCGGCATCGCCGCCCTGGTGGTGCAGTTCGGGTTCGCGATGATGCCCTTCGGCAGGGTCTTGAGAGCGTGCGGGTTCACTTCCGACACGACCAGGGGAACGTCCGGGTCCTTGCGCCAGGCCGAGGAGTTGTCGATCACGACGGCGCCCGCGGCGGCCACTTTCGGCGCCAGCGCCTTGGAGGTCGAGCCGCCGGCCGAGAAGAACACGATGTCGAGGCCCTTGAAGTCCGCGGTCGCGGCGTCTTCCACGGCGATCTCGCGATCCTTCCAGCGCAGCGTCTTGCCCACCGAACGCGCGGAGGCGAACAGGCGCAGCGTGCCGATCGGGAAAGTGCGTTCCGCGAGGATGGACAGCATGAACTCGCCCACAAGGCCGGTCGCGCCGACGACGCCGACGTTCTTGGGGGATTTAGAGGCGGGCATTTCTTCTCTCCTGTGTGATCCGCTTTCGCGCGAGCCTTGAAACAATCGAGCCTTGAAACAACAAAGGCCCCTTGAAACGACAAAGGCCCCGTCCGATCCGGCGGG
>JADZAK010000229.1 GCA_020852595.1 Rhodospirillaceae bacterium | reverse complement strand
CTTCGGATCACGTCGGGCGGCAGTGACTTGACCGCCAAAGGGTCTGCCTCCAAAGCGCGAAATTTTAGCGATGGATAAGGGGACGATACTTTGAACTCCGGAATAGGACCTTGTCGGCCCCCCTGGTCCCACAAGCATATATTCTCCCGCTGACGATCCAATTGATCTCGGCAGACGGCATCCCGCTTTTCTTTCACGGCAAGTTCCATCAGCAGTCGCGCTCGTGCAGCCTCGATGTCGCCCAGCACCAGTGCCGCATCCGCGCGCTGCTGATCGGAGCGTTGCTCGCGCCGTTCCGCGCGCCGATCTTCCGCGGTCGCATGCAGCTGATAGGCGGTAATGATTGCCGTGAATCCGGCGGCCGCGACGATCGCCAAGCCCTCGCTGATGTCGGACATCCCATAGCGAACGACCAACCCCCCGATGACAGCTCCTAGGCCAGCCCACACAAGATGCAGCCGCGACGGCATCAACTTTCGTATCTTCATTTCAGGAAATAACCTGTTCGGCTTCCGTAGGTGAAACCGGTTGGACCTGAAAGTCATGCCGACAATGTTTGCAGATCTTCGCGGCGGCAAGAACCTGCTCGGCGCACATCGGACAAGTCTTGTGAGCCGGTGCCGGCGTTTCACCGCTGAGCATTTGCACCAGAGTGCGCGGCTTCGGCTTCGGCTCCAGAGCGAGGAGAACCAGACTCAGCGGGGGGAAGATCGAGCAATACAGGAACCACAATCCGCCATGGCGCCCTTTGCGATCGCCGAGAACCCCGGCCGAAAGCGCGATTGCGACCCAGAAGATGTACAGCGGCTCCATTTGCCCCTCCTGCGCTGCTCAGCCTCGACCCTAGGCGAACGCCGTTCGCCTGTTAAGTCTGACAGTTAAGCCGGGTATGATGTTAAGCCAAATTTTGAAACCCGCCACTAGCGATACCGCGCGGATTTTTCGCCCGTGTTCTTCTTTGCGGTGGGAGGACCCAAATGGCTGGCGGCTGGTTCGACGGAGTGGAAATAACGAATGTGGTTCGCCGCCCCAGGAGTGAAGCATGCGACTGTTGAACGAACGCGTAGATGCCGTACGTGACCCAGAGGTAAAAATTGCACTGCGTGAATTGCTGGCGGCGACGATAGCTGCGCAGGCGGTTGCTGCAGCGGCGGCCGTAGGCGAACGCATCCTCGGCGATGACAAAGCCCGCGAGTGGATTGATGTCGCTGCAGAGTATGCCGGTGTGGTTATGAGGCCTATCGATGACGAAAGGCCGAACGTGAAGATCGGCGATAGGGCTGTAGAACACGTCCGCCGGTTATCGACATCCTAACCTCCGGGCGATTCGAACCAGTGGCCACGGGCGGCCATGACGATCGCCTGTGCAGCGTCAAGAGAGAGCCCTGCGCCAATAATCTCCTGTAGCTCGTCGGCTGCTAGGTCTGCGAGACCGTCGCGGGTTTTGATGCCTGCAGCCGCAAGCCGTTGCAGGCGCGCCGCAGTAAGGGGTTCAACCGCAAGCCCGATCAAGTCATCGGCCAGCCCGCAGTGGCGCAGCGCAGCCCATCTGGAATCGTCGGCGGTGGCCCTTGCTAGTTCGGGCGCTTCGTATCGAAGGCGATGCCCGATGAGGAAGATGCGGTGGAGACCTTCGCGGCGTAGGAGTTTCAAGGCAAAGCCCTCGGCGCGCAGGAGATCTCCAACACGCCGCGTCGACCACGGCAAGCCGCTGCGATGCCAAGCGTTGAAGGCCGCCGTAATGAGATCAAGCGGCGTTTCGGCGCTGGGCTCATGGATCAATCGGTCCCGAAAGTCCCGCGCGGAAGGGACGCCGACCAGCCGCCAGCCGCGCACCACGTATATCCGCTTGCCGCCCTCGTCGATCGAGGTCGACGCGGGCAATCCCGCGGCTGTCAGCATGCGACCGATGGCTTGCGAGGTCCACGTCCTTTCGCCCGGCCACCACACATTGAACATGGTCACGACGCGGCCCATCGGCGTGAGAGCGTACGGATCTTCCGCGAGCTGATCGCGGATGAAGTCCTGGGGGATCTTCTCGGCGGCCAGGCGGCGGTCATAGACGTAAAGCACACCGCGAGCGCCTGGCCGGATAGATGTCACACCAGCGCCGGCGAGGAGTGCCTGCACGCGCGCGGCGCTCAAAGGTGGAGAGGCGGCGAGGAAGGCGTTAAATGCCGAAGCCACCTTATTGAAGGGCGTGCGGACCCCCGGGGCGGTGGGCAGTTCCCGCTCCACGAACTCGGCGGGATTGGGCTGTGACGTGAGCCGGAAGTCGGTAAGACAGAGCAGCTGGCGTCCGCCCAAAAAGCGTTTGGCCAACCTGTCCCCCCAGCCGGCGGACCGGACCAGCATGTGTAACGGCCCGAGGTGGTAGTCGCGAAAGCATCGCCGCATATCGTGGGCGAGCTGGGCGAGGGGGACATCATGGCCAGGGCAAGGTTTCAACTGAGCTGCGGCGAATTCGTGCCAGTGGCGCGCATCAAGGCGCGGTGGGGTCACGCTTGGCCGCGTGATCCTGCAAACGGGCTGCCGCTGCGTAGGAGCGACAAAGTTCATCGGCGGAGATGATGCCTAGTGCGGACGCTCGCGGCAAGGGCCGCGTTCCCCCTGCGAAGCGGTGCCGCACATCCGAACCCTTTAGCCTTTTTCTTCAGGCTTTTTAAAACGCCTCGCCACTGGCGGACCATCGCGGATTTTTCGCCCGTGTTCTTTTTTTGGCTGGGAGGACCCGTGATTGCGAACGGCGTTCGTGCATCGTCGGCCATACATTGTAGTAGCCCCGTCTTTTTTCGGAGTGATCTCCATCCCTCTTTTCTTTTTGAGGGGGGTACTACAATTAGCTTCGCCGATATCCCGATGAACATCGCTACTTAGGCCCGAGAATACGCAATGAAGCGAGCATCGGCGAGGCATCGGGCATCGGGCAGCAAACCGAGGAAACTAGCAAAATCAAAGGCCGACCCATCGGGATACATCGGCGTACGGATCTCCGTATCCCGATGTCTAACCGATGGCGGCCTTCGACCGATGGTCACGCCTGTGCGGGCGAGAAGGCGAGATGCCCATCCTTTTGGAGCAGGCTATTTTGGGGCCTCTCCCTCTTTTACTATCCTCTAAAACAATAGCTGATCTCGCCTTCTCGCCCTTTTTGCCTGTTTCATACGTCACTTCAATGGGTTGTCTCGGGTGAGATCGAAACTCCTGGGCGAGATCGATCTAGCCCGGCCAACAAAATCAATGGGCCAAGGTCGAGATCGGGCGAGATAAGTCGAGATCTAATTCCCGACTTCTCGCCTAATGACCGTTGGCCCAAGCTCCGGCGCCGTCTCTGTGCGTGGCGCCGGTGGCGATGAGATCATCCAGACGGGAGCGCAGGCCTCACGCAAACCTCCTAATAACGGGGCTCCGCGAGGTACTGCTATGGCGCGATCCAGCCCCCGCAACCAAATCAAAACCCGCCAGCTCGCCGAGCCGGCGGGTTTTTGTTTTTGCGTGTCCGGCGCGACGTTTGACGGCCGAGCGGCCGTTTTAGAAGTCCGCCGCCAGGCGTACCGATACGCGCCGCGGCGGAGTCGGCGCGAAGCGCCCGGAGGCGCCGTCGACCGTCCAATCGTAGGAATTAAAGACGTTGCGGACCTGTATGCGGATGTTGGCGTTGGAGTCGAAGGCCTTGAACGCGTAGCGCATGCCCGCATCGAGCGTCGCCATCGCCGGCACGCGAAATGTGTTGGTCCGATTCGCGAACAGCGACGAGGTGTATTCCGTCAGTGTATCGACGGAGAAACCGCGCCATGAGCTCGGGCCGTATTGCAGGCTGAGGCGAAGAATACGGGGCGGCGTGCCGGGCGGCGTGTCCCCGATCAACCCGCGGTCCACCGACAGCCCCGAGATCCGCGGTTGAAGAAAAACCGAGCCCGCCACGACCGTAAGCCCCGGCAACGGTTGACCGCTGAGCGAGAGTTCAACGCCCCGGTGCCTGATGCTTCCGACGTCGGTGTAGATATTCGCCTGATCGCGATCGAAATAGGGCTTTCTCACGTCGAAAACGCCGGCGACGAAACTCATCCCCGGAATGATTCGCCAGCGAATCCCCGCGTCCACCTGCGTGGTCAGCGCGGCGGGCATAGGGGCGCCGGCGTTGACGGCGTTGTCGGGCGCGGTGCCAAACTCCTCGAGCCCGCGTGTGTAGCCGGCGTAAACCGCGAAATCGCGCGACGGCGTTGCGGTCACCGTGCCGCTATAGAGCCAGGGGCGGCTGCTGGTCGGCGTCGGGACGGCGTTCTCCTTCCCGAATTCGCGGTCGTAAAAGCTTTTCTGCACGGCGACGCTGAGTTCACCGACGCCCGCCCACTGTCCCCCATAGGAAATGCCGGGGGTGATCTGTTTGACCACGTCACGGTCGCGCACACCGAAAGGCGCGAACGTGGGGCGCGCGACGGGGGTGACCACGCCGATCGCCGCCCGGCCGAGCGCCACCGTCTGCCCGCCGCCGAAGAGCCGCACGGTGTCGCGCCCGCGCACGTCGAAGTGGATGGTATGGCGATAGGAACTTTGCGTGTAGATGCCCGTCGCGCGAATCTCGCCGGACGTCGAGGTCAGGCGGTGATGAGGATCGCTGCGAACGGCGAGATCGGCCATGCCGTCCGACTGGGTGTTGCGGTAGAAAAGCGCGAAGTTGTCGAGGCGATCGGATTCGGAGCGGAAGATCGCGCCTTGCAGACGCCAGTTGTTCGCCGGCGTGCCCCGTAGGATGACCCCGCTGTTGAGGTCGTTGTAACGGTGCGTGGTCCAGTCCTGACCGAAGTATACATTTCGGTCATGGCGCGGCGGCCTGTAGGGCCCAGCCGTGAAAATCTGCGGCTGATTTTCAGCGTCCATCTGCTGGTTATAGTAGATGAACGGAATTGCCTCGAATTTGTCGTTCGGCGTAAAGCGCCACAGCCCCGCGGTGGTCACGAACAGTTGCTTGCCGTTCCAATCATTGATCGTCGGCTGGTAGTTCGTGCCGATAAACATGCCGAGCCTGTCCTTGATCACCGGCGTCGAAACGTCGACGATGATCTGCCGTTGCCCCTGCGGCACGGAATATTGCGCGACCGCGCTGACGATCAGGTGGTCGGCGGGCATGATCAGCGAGGTATCGACGATGCCGGTCGGCGCCGGAAAAGGATAGGACTGCGCGGTCAATCCGACGCGGATCGATTGGGTGCGCTGGAGGCGGCTGCCGAAGACGGCCTGCTGATCGAAGTACAGGCCTTCGAGCCTCATATTTCCCGCCTGTTGCGGATCAAAGCCGCGGGCGTTGCGCGAATCATAAAGGCCGACACCTTCGTTGCCGACCTTGGTGCCGAAGGCGTCTTCGGCCGATGTCACGGCATTTTCGTCGGCGCGCTGCGCGGCCGCCGTTTGACAATAGAGCACCAGCCCGACAGCGGTCAGGCAGCCCCGATACAAGCCCTTCAAGACGAATAACCCCCCTCGACCGTCTCGCCCCCGCGGCGACGGTCCCCCCTCCTCGCGGTAGGGTAAAGGGTGGTGCGGGTCCCCGCAACCCAATCAAAATCCGCCGGCTCACCGCGCGGGGAGCCTTCTGTTTTTTGGGCCGGCGCCGGCAATCAAATCGGCTATCGTGACGGGGTGTGCGCCGAGATTGGGGGAACCGGGGCCGGTGAAGATCACGCGCGACATCGCCGATCTGTTTGAAAAGGGCGTCGCGGCGCTGAATGCCGGCCACTATGCGCCGGCCGCCGAGATTTTCGCGCGCGTGCTTGCCCGCGTGCCGGCTTTCGCCCCTGGACATAACGCGCTTGGCCTTGCGTTCGCGGGGCTTGGGCGTACCGCGGACGCGTTGACCAGCTACGAAACGGCCGCGCGCACGGATCGTTCGTTTGCGGCGCCGTACATCAACCGCGCGACCTTGTTGCGGGGCATGGGCCGCGCCGACGAGGCGCTCCTCAATCTCGACAAAGCCGTCGCTTTGCAGCCCGACGACGCCGCCGGCCACGGAAATCGCGGCAGTTTGCTCATGGAGATGAACCGGCCCGCGGACGCTGTCGCGAGTCTCGACCGCGCCCTCGCGCTCGATCCCGCATTTCCCTATGTGTCCGGGCTCCGGCTGATCAACAAAGCCTATATTTGCGACTGGACTTCGATCGATGACGAAATCGCGGCGCTCACCGCGAAGATCCAGCGCGGCAATCCGGTCTCACCGCCATGGCCGCTGCTGGCCCTCATCGACTCACCGCAAGTATTGCGCCAGGCCGCGGAAGCCTGGGCGGCCGCACAATCGCCTGCGAACGCGGCGCTGGGACCGCTCAGCCGATATCCGCGTCATGACCGGATCAAGATCGGCTACTACTGCGCCGACTTCCATCGTCACCCGACGGGGCATCTGATCGGGGGGCTATTCGAACGCCATCACCGCGGCAAATTCGAGGTTATCGCCTTTTCCCTGCGTCCGGTACGCGACGACGATATGCATCGCCGACTCAAGGCGGGCGTCGACCGGTTCATCGACGTCCGTGATCGGAGCGACCGGGAAATCGCCGCGCTGTCACGATCGCTCGAGATCGATATCGCCGTCGATCTCAATGGGCTGATCACCAACAACCGCATGGGCATCTTCAGCTATCGCGCCGCGCCCATACAGGTGAACTATCTCGCCTATCCTTGCACGATGGGCGCGCCGTATATCGACTACATCATCGCCGACGGCACGGTCATTCCGGATCCAGCCCTTTTTACCGAGCGGGTCGTGACATTGCCGGATTGCTATCAGGTGAACGATGCGCGGCAGGTCTCGGCGCGTGCTTTCACGCGCGGTGAGCTTGGTCTTCCCGAAAAGGCCTTTGTGTTCTGCTGTTTCAACAACAATTTCAAGATCACCCCGCGGCTATTCGACATCTGGATGCGTATTTTGCGCGCCGTCGACGGAAGCGTTCTTTGGTTGATCGAGGATAGCGCGGCGGCTGCCGCCAACCTCCGCAAGGAAGCCGAGCGGCGCGGCATGGATCCGGCGCGGCTTATCTTCGCGCCGCGTATGGCGCAAGAAGATCACCTCGCGCGGCAGGCCGCCGCGGATCTATTCCTCGACACGCGGCCCTACAATGCGCATACGACATGCAGCGACGCGCTGTGGCTCGGCTTGCCTCTTCTGACCTGTCCGGGTGAGAGCTTCGCGTCGCGCGTGGCCGCCAGCCAGTTGCAGGCCATGGGAATGCCGGACCTGATCGCGCCAAGCCTTCGGGATTACGAGACTCTCGCGATCGCCTTGGCGAAAGATCCGGCGCGTCTTGCGAAGCTGAAACAGAAGGTGATCGCCGCGCGGACGTCGTCACCGCTCTTCGATTTGGAGCGCTTCACGTTCAACATCGAAGCGGCCTACACGCGTATCTATGAGGACGGGCGCGCCTCGGCGTAGTTAGAACGTTTCAAAATCAAGACCGCGTTGCAGCAAAATCACCGTTTGCCTCGTGCGTTACACGGAAAGGTCGTGGAAGACGCCCTGTAAACCGGTCGGTGCGCTTTTTTTTCGTCGCGAGTCCATAATTGCGTCACTACGGTGACGCTGGAGACGCCGCAATGCGTAGTGTCATTTATGGGCATACGCGAGGGAGGGCGTCGGCTTGGCAATCGGGCACTGCGCGAAGGCCGCTCAAGCCGACACTCTCAATGTGTGGGCCTACCGCCAATGTGTGGGCCTACCGCGAACGTCCGGTCTTCACCCGCAACGGGTTCATGGTTTTCTTTCTGCGCGAGGAATTCCAAGGCAGATGCAGATAGAGGCGCTGTTCAGGCGCCAAACGGGGGAAGCTTAGAATTTGAGGGAGTTGTTAGGGGGAAAGCCGTCCATCACGTCATCATCATCACGCCGCGCGTGCGGTTTTCCGCGCGCGGATAAGAGCCGCAACTTCGATTCTCGAAAAGGACATGCGATCGCGTAAGTCCAGCTAACTCATCTTGATTCAATACTCTTAGGGGAGGGAACTTGAACGTGAAGAAGCACATCGTGGCCCGTCTAGCATCGGGCAGCAGCCTATTCGTCCTTGCGCTCGGTGTTCAGGGAGCTCTTGCTCCGCACGCGTATGCGCAGACCGCCGCGGCGCCCGCCGCCGCGCCGGCGGTTGACGAAATCGTCGTCACCGGCTCGCGCGTCGTGCGCGACGGCTACGAAGCCCCCACGCCTTTGACCGTGGTCAGCACCGAGGCTCTCGAAAAGTCCGGAGCCTCCAACGTCGCAGACATGATGAACCAAATGCCCACCTTCTCGGGAAGCGCGTCGTCCGCCGGTAACGTCGGGACGAATACCGGCGTCGCGGGGATCAGCTCCCTGAGTTTGAGAGGTTTGGGCGCCACGCGAACGCTGACCCTGATCGACGGCAAGCGCTCCGTCGGCGGCACGCTGACGGGTTCTGTCGACGTGAATACCATCCCGCAGCAGTTGGTCTCGCGGATCGACACGGTCACAGGGGGCGCCTCGGCCGCCTACGGTTCGGATGCCTTGGCGGGTGTGGTGAACTTCATCCTCGACAAGGAATATACCGGTATCAAGGGCGAGGTCTCCGGCTCCATCACCAACTATGGCGATAACGAAAACTGGAGGGTCGTCCTGACGGGCGGCACCCCGTTCGCGGGCGGCCGCGGTCACGTCATCATCAGCGGCGAGCTCGAAGCCACGGCCGGCGTCCAGGATCCTACGAACCGCGCCTGGAATAGGACGAACATCGGGGTCATGAACAACCCCGCCTATACGCCGACCAACGGCCTGCCCGAGCAGATCGTGCGCGATCCGATTATCAACATGCGCTCGACGAAGGGCGGTTTGATCACCGGCGGGCCTTTGAAGGGCATCGCCTTCGGTCCCGGCGGAACGCCGTATCAATTCGACTACGGTATCTTCAACGACGGCACCAACGCCTACGGCTCGTCTCAGTCCGACGCGCATAGCCTGCACAACGTTCCGGATTTGGGCACAAAGGAAAATAACCAGAATATTTTCATACGAGCTTCTTACGACCTGACCGACGACGTGAATATCTATTTCCAATCGTCGTGGGCTCATACCTTCTCGTACAACGTCGCGCTGTCGCCGCTCTTCTCCGGAAACCTCACGCTGCGGGCGGACAATCCATATCTTCCGGCGGAGATCGCGGCGCGGGCCGTGGCGCTGGGCGTCACGTCGTTTACGTTCGGCACCAGCAATGCCGACTTCGATTTCCGCGCTCCCGAATTGCGCAACAACCGCGTCACCAATCGCAATGCCATCGGCATCACGGGGACGATGGACGCGTTTGGAACCGATTGGAATTGGGAAGGTTATCTCGGGACCGGTATTACCCGGCAATCGTCTCGCAACGAGCGCGTGCCTTTCCTGGCCAACTATAACCGCGCGCTGGATTCCGTGCGCAACGCCAACGGCGCGATCGTCTGCCGCTCGCAAGTCATCGATCCGTGGGGCCACGCATGCGTTCCCTACAATCCGTTCGGGATCGGCGTGAACTCGCAAGCCGCCGTCGACTACATCCTGCTCCTCGATCAGCGCAACGAACACTACATCCAGAATGTCGCGTCCGCCGAAATGAGCGGCGAGCCCTTTGAGAATTGGGCCGGCCCTGTCTCGCTGGCCATGGGGATCGAACATCGCATTGAAAAGGTCGATGGCTCGGCGACGGTCCCTACGGGTTTCTTGAACGGCAACTACGTCCCCGCGATCGGAAAATATAGCGTGACGGAAGCCTTCCTGGAAACCGTCGTTCCGCTCGCCAAGGAAACGTCGTTCGCGAAGGTGCTCGACCTCAACGCGGGGGTGCGCGCGACGGACTACAGCGTGTCCGGATATGTGACGACCTGGAAGGCGGGGGTCACTTGGGCGCCGATAGACGACATCCGGTTCCGCGCGACGCGGTCCCGAGATATCCGTGCGCCGAACCTCTCGGAACTGTTCGCCGGATTGTCTTCAAGCTTCCAAAGCAATCGCGTGGATCCGTTCAACAATAACGCGATCGTTACGATCAACGCGCAAACGACCGGCAACCTCAACCTGGAGCCGGAGAAAGCCGACACGACAGGGGTGGGCGTCGTCGTGCAGCCCACATTCCTCCCAGGCTTCAGCGCGTCGGTTGACTACTGGAACATCGATGTCGACGGCTTGATCACGACGATCTCGGGGCCGCTCAACCTCTGCTTCCTCGGGTATACGCAGTTCTGCAACTCGTTCCAGCGCGTGGTTCAAGACGGGGTGGCTTTGATCGTCGAGCAGACCCAACCGGTCAATATCGCCAAACAGATCACGCGCGGTATCGACTTCGAAGCCACCTACACCATGGATCTCGACACCATCGTGGAAGACTGGTCCGGCTCGCTCCGGTTCAATATGGTGGCGACCAAGTATCTCAAGCACTGGCAGGATCCCGTCCTGACCCCGCCGGTCGACCGCGTGGGCTGGAACCAGGGCACGTCCAACGACGGCGGCTTGCAGAAGTTCCGCTGGAACGGGTCCGTCACCTACACCAACGACCCGATCACCATTGCCCTGACCGCGCGCGGGTTCTCGGGCGGCACGATCGATCCGACGTTCATTGAGTGTCAGACGGGCTGTCCGACCTCGAACATCAATAACCGCACCATCGATAGAAACTGGGTTGATGGTCAGTACTGGTTCGACTCGTCGGTGCAGTACCAGTTCTCCGACGGGATCACCGCGTTCCTCAACATCCAGAACCTGTTGAACTCGGATCCGGTGATCGTTCCGAAGACCGGGATCAACGCGATCCACTATACGCAAACGAACGTGAATATTTACGACGCCTTGGGGCGTACGTTCCGTGCGGGCGTGCGCTTCAAGATGTAACGCCAAAGGAACGGCGATCCTCGCCTAAAAAGGCCGCCCCTTAGGGGGCGGCCTTTTCTTTGTCAGACAATTAGGCGGGCCTTGGGATCCACTTTCCGGCGAGCACGGTGCCGGCGGGGAACAGCTTCTGTTTGCCGGTCCGCTTTTCATTGTAGTTGTCGAGGAAATCGAAGCCGCCGCCGCGGAGTTCGAGCAGAGAGATGTCGGCCGGGGATCCAACTTTGAGCGAGCCCTTCTCGCGGAAGGCTTCGAACACCCGCGCGGCATTGCACGTCACGCACGCCACGACCTGCTCGAGCGACATGCCGAGATACATCAGTTTGGACATGACCGTCGGCAGGTCCACGAATTGCGCGACGCGGCCTTGCGGCGTCCAGTCGGTCGAGAGCGTGTCGGGCAGGAAGCCGGCCGCCAGGATCTTTTCCGTGGTGTCCCAGCGGAAATGGCCGCCGCGGCCGTGGCCCATGTCGAACCAGACACCGCGTTGCTGCGCTTCGATAACGGAGGGGAGGATCTTGCCGGCGTCGTCGACGATGGCCTCGGGAGGCGGGGCGAACAGGTGTGTGACGATGTCGCCTTTCTTCATCAGCGCCATGACCTGGGACAAGGGCGAAAGGGACTGGCCGATGTGGATCATGACCGGCACGCCGGAGGGCGCGGCCGCTTCCTTGGCGCGGCGCAAGGCTTCCACATCGTTATTGCCGGCGACATTCTTGGAAAGGCGCGCCTTGATGCCCGCGATGACGTCGCGGTGCTTGGCGATGGTATCCCGCGCCAGCGCGACGTCGGCATTGTTGATGTCCTGCAGCTCACCGCCCGGCAAGAGGCCGGTCCGCGCGATATTGATCAGGATGCGGCCCAGTTGCGGGCCGGATTTCACGACGGCGATGACATCGTCAATCTTGTCGGCGCCTCTGCTGCCCGCGTCCACGTAGCCGGTGATGCCGTCCTCGAGATTCATCGCCGGTCCGCCTTGTGTATCGCCGGCGTGCGAGTGGATATCGATCATCCCCGGAATCACATACTTTCCGGCGGCGTTCACGGTTTGCGCGCCGCCCGCTTCGATCGTCGCGGCAACGGCGGCGATCTTGCCACCCGCGACGGCGACGTCGCGCACCGCGTTCACCCCTGACGCCGGATCGATGACATATCCGCCCTTGATCACGAGGTCATACGGCGCGGCGGCGCCGAATGCGCGTCCCGCGGCCAGCAGGCCGAAAGCGGCCGTGGTGGTCAGAAGCTCCCGCCGGTTCATCATCGCGTCTCCCCGAAAGTGTGGACCGGCCCCAGCCTACCTGAAACAAAGCCGCATTTAAGGGAAATACAGCGTATTGCGGAGTAGCGTCTCCTTCGGCCAATCTGGATGGCGGTTAGGATGCCAGACCCAAGAGGGTTCATGCATTTCCGGCACAAGGTCACGCGACGGCAGGTGATGACGCTGCTTGGCGGAAGCGTTTGCGCGTGGCCAGCCCGGTCTCAGGATCAAATGCATCGCCTGGATGTCGGCTTCGATAGCGCGGCGCGCGTGACGGTGCCGGTCTCGATCGGCGGGAAGGGGCCGTTTCCCTTCATCGTCGACACCGCGTCGGAACGGACGGTCATCGCCTCCGAACTCGCGGAATACCTTCAGCTCGCGAAGGGGCGCAGGGTGCAGGTTCACACGGTAAGCGGCCCGGTGATTTCCGAAACATTACTTTTGCCGAAGTTCGAGATCGACGGTCTTGCCCAGGCGCCGAAGGCCGCGCCGCACTTCGCCCAGCGCAATATCGGCGCGATGGGTATTATCGGTCTGGATGTCCTGAAGTCGCAAAGGATCGTGCTCGATTTTCGCCGCGCGACCATGGCGATGAATGCGGAGCCGAGCCCTGCGCCGAATTGGGAAGGTGAATCGATCCTGGTGACCGCCCGCAGCCGGTTGGGTCAGCTTGTCCTGACGAACGCCGGGCTGGGGCCGGAGGATGAGAGCATCTGGGTCGTGATCGATACCGGTGCTCAGTTCAGCATCGGCAATGAAACTCTGCGCCGTTTCGTCATGCGCGAGCGCGGCTTGGGCCAACGGCAGAAAATGGACCTGATCAGCGTCTCCGGCGAGAAAATGGAGGCCGACTACATCGTGGTGCGACGGCTTCGCATTGGCGGAATGATCATCAGCCAGCTGCCGGTCGCTTTCGCCGACGTCCATCCGTTCCGCCGTTTTGGACTTATGCGCGAGCGTGCGTTGCTTCTGGGGATGGATGTTCTGCGCCAGTTCGATCAGATCGGACTGAATTTCGCGAACCGGACCGTGCGCTTCTTCTGGTCGTCGCGCGAAGGTTAGACGCCGCGCCCACTTGGCGACCGTTACCCATGGCCGCGAGCCGGACCGTTCAGTTCATCTGAAATGCTTGTAAGTCCTAGGCATTTCTACGTTTTTGAGCGGTCAACGGCTCGATGTGATGATTGACTGATTGTTATCATTCAATCTAGTATAACAATAAGAAGCGTGACTTGCGCCGCTCCAGGCGCGCAGCTGTTTTGCTGCAATTTGCGCATGCTCAGCTGGAGGGAGATTCGTCGATGACGTTTCGAAATCTGCCGCTGCTTGGTCTCGCGCCCGCGCTTTCCCTCTTTGCTCTTCCGGCCTCAGCGACGGAAACCAAGGGCTTTGTCGTCAGCTGGTTCCACACCGCCGGCTACGCCGACAAGGACAGCTGCCCGAAGGGCATCAACCCCGACAACATTCAGATTTGGGCGCGGAGCCTTGGCGAGTTGGGCTTCTCCCCCTCCGAAGCGGAGAAGGTCATCACCGGCGACGGCCGTGAGTGGCGCAAGCTGATGCAGATGCGCGGCAAGAAGGATGGCAAGCCCGCGAACGTCTATTTGTATCCGCTGTCGGTTCCCGATCCTCAGCTCAAGCCCGTCGAAGGCAAGATGGCTTTCGGGTTCAATCTGGACGGCAAGAGCGGGCCGAAATCCTTCCAGGATCCGGATACGCGCATGACCGGTGTGGACAACGAAGTCTTCCGTGCGCTCGGCTGCTCCAAGATGTACCATGTAAATCTGCCGGACCGGCCGTATTACGAAATGACGCGCTGGGATATCGGCTCGGACTCCATGCCGGCATGGGTCATCACGGTGTCGGGCGAGGACCTCAGCAGAGACGGTGACGTCACGGTCACCCTGACGCGCTCCTTGCGTTACGCCTACCGCGATGCGCAATCAAAGCCGCTGACGGACGCGACTTATGTGATGGAGCCCACGGAGCGCTCGCGCAACGTTCTCAAGGGCCACAGCAAGGACGGCGTGATCACGGTCGAGCCGCAGGACATCCATATCCAGGCGGAAGCCGGGATCATTCCCGAATACAAGTTCAAGAAGGCCCAGCTGCGGTTCACGATCGACGCCAAGGGCAATCTGAACGGCTATCTCGGCGGCTATATCGCCTGGCAATCCTATTACTGGCTGATCGCCAGCCACGGCAGTTCATCCGAGGAATCCAGCCTCGACGTGCCGGGCGCGTACTACGCGCTGCGCAAGCATGCGGATGCGGATCCGGATCCGGCGACCGGGCAAAATACGCAGATCTCCTCGACCTTCCGCATCGAGGCGGTTCCCGCACATGTCCTGCCGCCGCAGGCTCCATATGCGCAGGGCGCTCAGAAGGTGTCGAGCCTGGCCTCGCAACCCGCCAAATCAGCCGTCGATAGGGATTAGAAAGTTATGGTGTGCGTGCGTTTACGTTTCGCTGTGCGCCCCATTTCGACAGTCCTCGGTGTCGCAGCTGCCTGGATGCTGCTGAGTTCCGCTTCGGCGTCTGGCGCAGGTGACGAAGCCCCGTCGGCCGGCGCGGCGGTTGTGCGGCGCCTGCAGCCGACCCAATACCAGAACATCATTTCCGACGTTTTCGGCAGCGATATCGTTGCAAGCGGCAATTTCGAACCGCCTGTTCGGCAAGACGGCCTGTTGGCGCTGGGCGCGACGTCGGCGAGCATTACCGCCAGCGGATTTAAGCAATACGACGCGACGGCGCAAAACGTCGCCAAGCAGGTCACGGACGAACAGCATCGCACGGCGCTTGTCCCGTGCACCCCGGCCTCGCCGAAGATGCGCGACGACAAATGCGCATCGGTGTTTTTGGATTCCGTCGGCACGCTCCTGTTCCGCCGTCCGCTTTCGCCGGCGCAACTCGGCGGCTACGTGAAGGTTGCGGGAGACTCCGCGGATAAGCTTCAGGACTTCTACAAGGGCGTCGAAAGAAGCCTCAACCTGATGCTAATTTCTCCGGACTTCTTGTTCATCCGGGATGTTGTGGAACCGGACCGCAAAAGCCGCGGGCAGTTCCGCATCGATTCCTACTCGCTGGCCGCGCGCCTCAGTTTCTTGTTCTGGAACACATCACCGGACAACCAATTGCTTCTGGCGGCATCAAAAGGCCGGCTGCAGACCCCGCGCGGGCTCGCGCGCGAGGTCGATCGCCTGATCTCGTCGCCCCGTCTTGCCAGCGGCGTCCGCGCGTTCTTCTCGGACATGTACGGGTTTGAGGAATTCGAGACCCTGGCGAAGGACGCGTCCATCTATCCGAAGTTCGCGGCGAAGCTGGTCGAGGATGCCAAGGAGCAGACGCTGCGGACGATCGTCGATCATATCGTGGTGCGGGATGCCGATTACCGCGACCTGTTCACCACCCGGCGGACGTTCCTAACGCCGCAATTGGCGGCTCTGTATCAAGTGGCGGTCAATCCCAATCCGACGAATGACTTCGCCAACGGGGTGCCCGCGCAGTGGGTGCCCTATGAGTATCCGGAAGGCGATCCGCGCGTCGGGCTTTTCACACAAGCCGGCTTCGCGGCGCTTCATTCTCATCCGGGGCGTTCTTCACCAACTTTGCGCGGCAAGGCGATCCGCGAACTTTTCCTGTGCCAGAAGGTTCCCCCGCCGCCGCCGAACGTCGATTTTGCCGTGGTCCAGGATACGAATAATCCCGTGCACAGGACCGCGCGCGACCGCGTGCAGGCTCATCTGGGCTCCCCGGTTTGCGCCGGCTGCCACAAGATTACCGATCCGATCGGATTGGCGCTCGAGAATTTTGATTCGGACGGCGCTTTCCGGATCAAGGAAAACCAAGTCGACATCGATACGAGCGGCAAGCTGAATGGCGTGCGGTTTGCCGACGCCGCCGGCCTCGCGCGGACGATCCACGACAGCCCGGCGCTGACCTCGTGCGTGGTCTCGCGGCTGTATTCGTTCGCCGTGGGCAAAGCCGCCGACGCAAAGGAGACGGGCACGCTTCGCCAGTTCCAGGCCAACTTTGCGAAGCAGGGCTATCGCCTGCCGCAATTGATGCGGAGCGTCGCGATGAGCGAGGCATTTCAGCGTGCGCCGGGCGCGGTGACCGGCATCGAGATTGCGCAAAAGTAGAACGGGTTGCTTTGAGAGGGGGGCCACATGCGGTCGAGCATCGAGTTTAGTCGGCGCCGTATCATGCGCGGGATCCTCGGCGGTTCGGCCGTCGCGGTCGGATTGCCGCTGCTCAACATCGCATTGAACAACTCCGGCGCGGCCTTGGCCTCGGGCGAAGCTCTTCCCGTATGCTTCGGAACCTGGTTCTACGGCTTGGGGCTCAATCCCGGGCACTGGGAGCCGAAGGTGCGCGGTGCAGACTATAACTTCAGAGGTCCCGCCGCGGCGCTGGAAGATTACCGCGCCAAGATCAATGTCTACAGCGGCCTCGTCGCCCGCTTGGATGAAAAGGGCAATCAGGCCCACTACTCCGGCGTCAAGATCATCCACAACGCCGTGGCGCCGCCGCCGCCGGGCGGGAAGGGCAAGGTCTCGCCCAGCATCGACACCATCATCTCCGATGCAATTGGTAACCGCAGCCGCTTCCGCTCGCTAGAGGTGTCCTGCGATGGCAATCCGCGCACGAGCTGGAGCAATCGCGGCGCCGATATGAACCCGGCGGAAGTCTCGCCTGTGGCGTTCTATGGGAAGATCTTCGGAAAAGAGTTCCGTGATCCGAATGCGGCGGAGTTCACGCCGGAGGCCGAAGTCGTTCTTCGTCATAGTGCGCTGTCATACGTTTCGGAAGACCGCAATCGTGTCCTCAAGGGCCTCGGCGCCGAAGACCGCCGTCGCCTCGATCAGTATTTTACCTCGGTCCGCGAGCTCGAAAATCAGCTCAGCGTCGAACTGCAAAGGCCGGCGCCCCTTGCGGCGTGTACGGTTCCTGGCGCTTTGTCCGAGGGAGAGATCGGGACGGACGTCGAATCCGCGCGTAACTGCAATAAACTTTTCGCCCAGTTATTGGCCCATACGCTGGCGTGCGGACAGACGCGCGTGTTCAACATGGCGATCTCACAGGCCGGATCGACGCTGCGCAAAGCCGGCGTCGCAAGCACGCACCATATTCTGAGCCACGAAGAACCGATGGATACCGCTGCCGGTTACCAGCCGACGACCACGTGGTTCCAGGAGCGCTATATGGAAATGCTGCGCGATGTCGTCGCCGCGATGGACGGCATTCGCGAAGGCGATCAAACGTTGCTTGATCGCTCGGTCATTCTTGTCTCTACCGATGTCGGCTATGCGAAGACGCATGATTGCAACAACATCCCCGTCTTCTCCATCGGCGGCGCCAACGGCAAGCTGAAGACCGGTATTCATGTGGCGGCCCCCGGCGATACACCCGCGCGTGTCGGATTGACGCTCCAGCAGGCCATCGGCCTGCCGGTCCAGTCCTGGGGTACGGACGGCAACCAGACGTCAAAGGCGTTCTCCGAAGTGCTCGCCTAAGGAGGCGATGGGGTGGTTCACATCAACGCTTTTTTCCGCAAGACATGTCTTGGAGCATCGGCCCTGGCGCTTGCGTTCGTGGCGAGCCCCTCCGTACGCGCCGCTGATTTTGAGCCGTCGCTGGCGACGCCGTCCGGAATCACGCTGGTGAAGGAGCGCTCGGGCGGGCGGCGCGCCGCGCAGACCGTCTTTCGTCTCGGTGACGCGCGCGGGATGAAGGTTTATGCACGGCAGGATCAGACGGCCCCTTGCGACGACGCCTGCATGAAAGGTTGGCGCCCGCTCGTCGCTGATGCAAAAGCAACGGCCTTCGGCGATTGGATGATCGTTGCCGGCGGCCAGTGGGCCTACAAGGGCGAGCCGCTCTTTACCCACGAAAACGATCCGCCCTACGAGGATTTGAGCGAGGAAGCCGACGATGCGCGGATCGCGGCAACGTTTGACGATATTGTCGCGTCCGTGAAGGCCAGCGTCCGGCCGAAAGAACCGGGCGCCGCTCCGACCGCAAGGGCGGGCGAGGGCGAATATATAAGACGCGGCATGCCGTCATCCGGGCCCGCGGTGGATTTGAAGCAATGGAAGCTTGTGATCTTCGAATCGGAGGAGGTCGCGACGCCGCCGGGGGTTTCCGTCGCTCAAATCTCGAATGCTTTCGGCGAAGGCTTCGTCGACCATCGTGGGATGACGATCTATTTCTATCGGGGCAAGGCGGCGAAAAGAAAAACCGCTGATGCTTGCGAAGGACCATGCGCCCAAGTGTGGACGCCGGTTCAGGCGCCGGCACGCGCCGCACGCGTTGGCGACTTTACGGTGGTGGCGGCGGAAGACGGAACCAGCCAATGGGCATTCCGCGGCATGCCGCTCTACACCTATGCCAAGGATATCGTCCCGGGCCACGCGAATGGTGCGAATGCCGGCGCGAACTGGCGGGCGGCGTTGACCACGCAATATTTTATGCCGCACGGCGTGAAGGTCGAAATCACACCGATCGCGGAGGTGCTCACGGCGAACGGCCAGGCGCTCTATACGCGCAATCCCTTCATCTATCAGCTCGGCGGGCACAATGTCCGCGACGGCCTGCCGGGCTCTTACGCGGTCGGCAAGAAGCAGAGCGTCAAAGGCTGCGACAGCGAGTGCCTTAAGGAATGGCGGCCGCTGATTGCGGGCCCTGACGCGCGTGCCGGCGGCTTCTGGCAGATCGCCGAGCGGCCCGATGGGACGCGGCAATGGGAATATAAGGGCTACGTCCTTTACACCTACGCACACGATAAGGGGCCGGGCGAAATCAACGGCAACGATATCTATGATCTCGTCGACGGGGAGGCCCCGGGACGCTATTCGGGCGTAGAAGCGGGCGGCTCCACGGGCGCCGCGCTCTTCTGGCACGTTGCCACGCCGTAAACGATCGGTGTCATGCGCATGGGGGCGCTTCAACGTGGTGCGGTCGACGGGTTCGGCGCACCGCGGCGGCCACGATAGAATATTTCCAGGATCGCGTTTCCGTGCTGCGGCAATGCCGCAAGCCGCCATCAGTGTGCGTTGCACTTTCCCTCATATTAACCAGGCTAAATGGATCTTCACAGCTGCTTACGAAACGCCGCCCCTGCGCGTGATGCGCAGTGCAACGTTTGGTGTCGGTCCGTTTATTTCGCGGCGCACACGCGATTTGCCTTCAGCATTTTATTGCGGCGAGGGGCGGTGCTTTCGAACAGTTCGACCGGCGAAAGTGACACTTCGGCTAATTCTGCTACCGGAGCAGGCGCACGCTCATAACCGGTAGAGCGTAAGTAGACCCGGGGTGGGCTTTCGCTTTTCGGCGAAAGCGCGGGCCAGAGTTGCGGGGAGTATCTACGCAGTACGGGGAATTCTACTCACAAGGGGGTATCAACGATGAAGCGGCGATCTCAGGCGGGCTTTTTTGCTACCACTTCAATTGTGGCGTTGTTAGTCGCCGGCGCGGTTCCAGCGCAGGCACAGGATCGGGAACAACTGGCCCAGGCCAACGAGCAACTCGCGCAGGCACAGCAGGCGCAAGCTGCTAACCCGGATCTCGAGACGATCATCGTCACCGGGGTCCGCGGCGCGGCGCGCACCGTCGAGTCTTCGCCGGTTCCGATCGATGTCTTCCGATCGGAAGATCTTCGCTCGGTGCCTTCAAGCGACACGCTCGACATCCTGAAGGCCGTGGTTCCGTCCTTCGCCGTGAACCGAAACGTCAACAGTAACACCGGAACCTTCGTTCGTCCGATCCGCCTGCGTGGCCTCTCCGAAGATAAAACGCTCCTCCTGGTAAACTCGAAGCGCCGCCACAAGTCCGCCTCGGTGGGTACCGCGGGTTCCGGTTCGCAAGGCGCGGACGCGGCCGTCATACCGGCCATCGCCATCAAATCGGTTGAAGTGCTCCGCGACGGCGCCGCCGCGCAATACGGCTCCGACGCGATCGCCGGCGTGATCAACTTCATCCTGAAGGACGCCTCCGAGGGTATCGAGTTCTCGGCGCAGACCGGCCAGTACTACAAAGGCGACGGTTTCCAGCTCCTTCTTTCCAGCGACGTCGGCTTGCCGCTCGGCGATCACGGGTTCATCAACGTCGCGGGTCAGTTCAACTCGGACAACCGCACCAGCCGCGGTAAACAATTCACGAGCGCGCCGTTCGATGCGATTGCCTACGCGGCGGCAAACCCGCTGTACGCCTCGCTCGTCGATTTGAGCAACCCGATCCAGCGTCAAGGCGCGCCGGACTCCGAAGCCAAGCGCTTCTTCGTCAACAGCGGCTATACCCTCGACAGCGGCGTTCAATTCTATGCGTTCGCGAACTACTCCGACTCCAAGGCCATCGCCGACGCCAATTACCGTTATCCGGGCGGCGGTCAGCCGGTGCTCGACACGCCAATCCGTCTTGAGACGGGCCGCGTGTTCCGCTTCAACGAAATGTTCCCGGCCGGTTATCGCCCCAGCTTCGGCGGTTTCGTGACCGACTACAGCTTCGCCGGCGGCGTCAAAGGCGACTTCGAAATGGGCGGTGGTGACGCGACCTACGACTTCAGCGCGCGCTACGGCCACGACCGGATCGTGTACAAAGTCTACGACTCGATGAACGCGTCCTATGGTCCGGCGCAAGCCCTGACCAAGCGCGACTTCACGTCGCTGGACTTCCGTTCCGACGAATACTCCTTCAACGCCGACTTCTCGTGGTCGAAGGAAGTCGGAATGCACGGTCTGCTCGCGCTCAGCGGCGGTCTCGAGTACCGCGATGAAGGCTACACCATCATCTCGACGGAGAAGGCCTCCTACGAAGCCGGCATCTTCGCCAACCAGGATCCGTTCGATTTCTGTACGAACGAAACCGCCGTCGCCTCGCGGACGCTGCGCCCGACCGCGCCGCAGAACCAGGGTATTCAGTGTAACGTCGCGACCGATCCGGTTTACCGCGTGATGCCGGCCGGCGCGAACGTGTTCAACGGGATCCCGCCGGAACTCGCGGGTGAATTCCGGGCCGACAGCAAGTCGGGTTACCTCGAAGCCGCCGTTGACGTCACCGATAGATGGTTCATCGACATCGCGGGCCGCTACGAAGATTTCAGCATCTTCGGCGACACGCTGAACGGCAAAGCCGCGACTCGCTTTGAAGTCGCCGACGGTTTCGGCATCCGCGGTTCGGTCGGTACGGGCTTCCGCGCGCCGACGCCGGGTATGCTCAACACCACGGCGGTCTCGATCAGCTCCGTTGACGGCGTCTCGCTGCTGGCAGGTATCTTCCCGACCGAACATCCGGTCTCGAAGTTCCTGGGCGCAAATCCGCTGAAGCCCGAGAACTCGGTCAACTACTCGCTCGGCTTCACGGCCAACCCGACCCCGGGTTTTACGGTGACGATTGACGGGTACATCATCGACATCACCGACCAGATCTGGTCGACCAGCAACATTCCGGTGACTCCGGCCATTCAGGCCCAGCTCGTCGCTGCGGGTGTGGTGGCCGGCAACAGTATCTCGAACGTCCGCTTCTTCCAGAACGCGTTCAATTCAAGAACGAGCGGCTTCGACGTGGTCGCCACGTACGGGTTCAACTGGGACAACGGCCAGCGCACTTCGCTCGTCGGCTCGTTCAACATGAACAAGTACAAGATCAAAGACGTGAAGATCGCCGGCCTGTTCAACGCGCAGTCGATCTTCAACTTCGAGAACAACGAACCGAAGTGGCGCGCGATCTTTACCGCCACCCAGGAAATGGGCGACTTCCAGATCATGGCGCGCGCCAACGTGTTCGGCTCCTATACCCGCCAGAACACGACCACGCCGTTCGCGACCCAAAAACATGGGACGCTCGCGCAGTTCGATTTGGAAGGAAAGTATAACTACGGCGAACACTACACCTTTACGGTCGGCGCCAAGAATATCGGCGACAAGTATCCGGCGCCGAACCTCATCAGCGCCGGCAACGGCAGCATCTATGCTGACGGTGTCGTGGACTTCCAGGGCGGCTTCTACTTCGCCCGCATCGACGTGAGGTACTAAGAATCAAGAGGGCGGGCCGTTTATCGGTCCGCCCCTTTTCCGTTATATTAGCGTTACCGGCAGGGCGAAGGCCGCCTCGGCTCCGCCCTTTTGACTTCCTGGGGAGGATGACATGAACGGTGAAGACCGCGATCTCGGCATGGGCCGGGCGATCACCCGGCGCGACTTTGTGCAAGGGGTCGCCGTTGCCGCCGCCGGCGCCACCGCGCTCGGACGCGCCAATTCCGCGTTTGCGCAAGCGGCGTCCGCACCCAACCCGGACACCTATCCGCCGCTGCGGACCGGCATGCGCGGCGCTCACCCGGGTTCGTTTGAAAGCGCACATGAGCTCCGCGACGGCGGCACGTTCGCCGCGCCTGAAGCGACCGGCGAGACCTATGACCTCGTGGTCGTCGGCGGTGGTCTTTCCGGCCTCGCTGCGGCGCACTTCTTCCGTAAGCAGAACGGCCCGTCCGCCAAGATCCTCATTCTCGACAATCACGACGACTTCGGCGGCCACGCCAAGCGCAACGAGTTCTATCACAACGGCAAGCAGCTGATGGCCAACGGCGGTTCGTCCTATCTGGTCGCGCCGACGCAGTGGACGCCCGATGCGATCAGCCTGCTCGAGGACATGAACGTCGATTGGAAGAGTCCGCGCTATCCGCGCCAGCGCGGTCTGCAGACCGATCTGAAGCTCGGCCCGGCCACCTACTTCAACAAGGAATACTATGGCCGCGATCAGCTTGTGGCCGGTGGTTCCATCACCAATCCGACACCGGAGTACCTGAAGCGGACGCTGTTGACGCCGCAGATGCAGGCGGAAGTGCTGCGCCTCTACAAGGGCAAGACCGATTACATGGCGGGCATGTCCGCCGAGGCGAAGTACAACGCCCTGTGGTCGATGACCTATCACGACTACCTTTTGAAGGTGGCCAAGTTCTCGCCGGAGCTGCTGACCTATGCGCGCGGCGCCTGGTGTCTGGGCAACGACATGTGCACGGCCTGGTTCGCCTTCTTCCGCTATCGCCCGGGTTTTGAAGGCCTCGGCATCGAACGGCCGCACTGGTCGCCTGAAGGTCCGGAGCACGATGCCAGCGACTACAACTGGGTTTGCGGTAACTCGGATCTCGCGCGGCTTATCGTCCGCTCGTTGATCCCGGGTACGTTGCCGGATGGTGACTGGCGGGCGATCCAGCACGAACGTGTCAACTACGCGCTGCTCGATCAGGCCTCTTCCCCGGCCCGTATCCGCCTCAGCAGCATCGTCACGGGCGCCAGGCACATTGGCCAGAAGCTGCCGCAGTTCGAGCCGGAAGGCCGCGAGGTGCTGGTCAGCTATATCAACGGCGGGCGCCACAAGAGCGTGATCGGCAAGAACGTCGTCATGGCTTGCATGAACAACGTCGTGCCGTATCTGTGCCCGGATTTGCCGGAACAGCAGAAGGACGCGCTTCACCAGGCGGTGCGCGCGGTCAATCAGCAGACCAATGTGATGTTCCGCAACTGGGAAGCTTTCGCCAAGCTGAAGGTCGCCAATCTCACCTGCCCGAATTCCTTCTTCGGCACGATGAACCTGAGCGGCGGCACGCTGGTGAACAACGCTATGCAGCCGATCCGCGACCCGTCCGAGCCGATCCTCGTGGGTTACGGCACCGGCAGCAATTCGGGCGTTCTGTCCAATATGCAGATGGTGAAGGAACTCACCGAAGGCAATCCGCCGCCGGTGGGTACACCGAACGACGACCAATTCCGCATCGTGCGCGCGGGTATGCTGGCAACGCCGTTCGAGTTATGGGAGCGCAAGATCCGCACCATGGCCGCCGGCGCACTGTCGGGCGGCGGTTTCGATCCGGCGCGGGACATCCTGGCCATCACCGTCAACCGCTGGCCGCATGGCTTCGCCACGGGCCGCAATATGGTCAACGAAGCGGACAGCTACGATCAGCTCTCGCCGACCGTGACCGCGAAGCAGAAGTTCGGCCGCATTGCGATCTGTAATTCCGACGCCGCCGGCACGAGTCTGGTGCAGTCGGCGATCAGCGAAGCGTACCGCGCGATCAACGATCTGCGCCCCAAGGCCTACGGCTTCTACGAATTCGTCTAGGCACTGACGATCAAAAAGAAACGCCGGGCGCGATATCGCGCCCGGCGTTTTTTATTGGCTGTTCTCGGCGAGACCACCCGGTGGGGACTCTGGGGGAACAGTACCCCCACCGGGTTAAGGGCCCGAGAGAGGGCTCAGACCCGTTCGAGGGCTTCACCAACGATCTTCAAGGCTTCATCGATCTGCGCTTCCGTGGCCACGAGCGGCGCCAGGAAACGGACGGTATTGCGGTTGACCCCGCACTTGATGATCAGCAGGCCACCCTTGCGGGCTTCATTAATGATCTTCTGGGCCCGGTTCGCGTCCGGCGCCCTGCTGGCGCGGTCCGTCACGATCTCAATCGCCAGCATTAGGCCAAGGCCGCGGGCCTCGCCGATGAAGGCGTGCTTCTGCTGCAGGCGCTGGAGGCCGTCCGACAGCCGTACAGCCAGCTTTTGACCGCGGGCCAGCAGGTCTTCTTCCGCGAAGGCTTCCAGCACGGCCAATGCAGCGGCGCAGGCGAGGCCATTACCGCCATAGGTGCCGCCCAGGCCGCCGGGCAGAGGAGCTTCCATGATCGCCGCCTTGCCCACGACACCGGACAGGGGAAGGCCGCCGGCGAGGCTCTTGGCCACCGTGACGAGGTCCGGCTCGATGCCGGCATGCTGGAAGCCGAACATTTTGCCGGTACGGCCGAAGCCGGTCTGGATTTCATCGACGATCAGCACGATGCCGTGCTTCTTCGTAATCTCCCGCAGTGCAACCATGAAATCCTTCGGCGCGGGCAGGAAGCCGCCGTCGCCCTGCACGGGCTCGATGATGATCGCGGCGACGCGATCCGGCAGCACGTCGGTCGCGAAGACTTCTTCCAGCGCCCTCAGGGCGTCCGCCGTCGTGACGCCGTGATAGGCGTTGGGGAAGGGGACATGGAAGATTTCAGGTGCGAAGGGGCCGAAGTTCTGTTTGTACGGCTGGCTCATACCCGTCAGCGAGACGCCAAGGAGCGTACGGCCGTGGAAGCCGCCGCGGAAGGCGATGACCGCCGGGCGGTTTGTATAGCCCCGCGCGATCTTCACGGCGTTTTCGACCGCCTCCGCGCCCGACGTGAAGAAGACGCTCTTATAGCCGTCGCCGACCAGATTGTTCAGCTTCTCGGCCAGGTCGATATAGGGCTCGTAAGCCACCACCTGAAACGCGGCGTGCGAGAGATCTTCGACCTGCTTCTTGACCGCGGCGACGACGCGCGGATGGCTGTGGCCGACGTTCAGCACGCCGATGCCGCCCACGAAGTCGAGATAGCGGTTGCCGTCGACATCCCACAACTCAGCGCCTTGCGCGCGCGCGGCGACGACGGGGTGGGCGGTGGCGACGCCGCGCGCGATGTTCTTCTCGCGGCGCGCCAAGAGGGCAGAGGTTTTTGTCACGATCATTCTCCAGGTCTTAGGGCCAGCCGGCGGGATGCGTTAGTCCAAGTTGTCCCAACGGCGGTACACGATGTTGTTGCCGCCATAGGCGTACGTCAGCGTCTTGCCGTCACCCGACAGCGTATAGACCGCTTCGATCGAGACCTTGCCGTGGCGGCTGACGGTCAGATTCAGCGTGGTTTCATTGATTTTCTTGAGGCTCACCACGTTGTACGGAATCGAACCGGCCGCGCTGTGGTATTCATTGCCGGGCGTTCCATCGGCCTGCACGGCCCAGTGTCCCGTGGAATAGTTGCCGTTGGCACCGACCTGCATGAAGGTGACGAGAATCTTGCCATCTTCCGTGTAGGCGAATGTGCGGAGCGCAACGCGGGGCTTGTTGCCGGCATACTTGGATGCTTCGAGATCAACCTTCCAAGGACCGATCAAGGCTGCGGGTATGATCTCTCGCGCGTCGCGATGTCCTTCGGGAGCGGCGCCGCCGGCAGCCGCCGGAGGCGCGGAGGCCGACATAGCCGGTGCGGTCATGAGGGCGCTCACCAGAATTCCAGCCGTAAGAGAAAGACGAAGCAGCATGCGCGCCATGGATATTTCCCCCTGCAAGTCCGTTGTGAGTGGACGTAGTATGAGGATGGCTAGGCAG
>JADZAK010000228.1 GCA_020852595.1 Rhodospirillaceae bacterium | reverse complement strand
CCGCGGACCGATTTCGATCCCAAGGCCGCTATGGGTATAGCTGGGGTCTGTTAAAAATGGGCCAAGCAGGACAAAGAGCACAAGCAGGAACGGTCCCGCGGACACCGCAAGGAGCGGGAAATAAGAATGCAGCCGTGCGAAAAAAGGAGCGGTCATCAATACAGCATGCCGTGAAGTACAATTCGTAGATTATGGGCCTGTTGGGACGTTCACAACGACGGCCTTCGCCATGCTATCGATATGTCACCGAAATGCCGGGTTGAGCCTTTTAATGCCGCGCGTTCGTCTTAGCGGTACAAGGCCAGCAGTTTATTCGCGCGTGTGAGCGCGTGAGAGACTTTGTGGATGACCATATGCTCGAACATCGCGGCAAGTTCGGGATGACTTTCGCGCAGGCGTCCAAGGTCCTCGCGGCGGAGCACGTAAATGGTCGAGTCGACGTCGGCGACAATAGCCGCCGTGCGCGCCTCGCCTGTGTAGAAAGCCAGTTCGCCGACAACGGAGCCCGCGTCCAGTTTCGCGAGACGCAGGACACGCCGGTCGGCGGTGAGCTTCACGACCTCAAGGCCGCCGCTTTCGAGAAAGTAGACTTCGTTCGACATATCGCCTTCGGCGCACAGGACCTCGCCGCGCGCGACGCGCCGCTGCTCGCAATAGCCGAGGAACGTCGCGCGCGCGGCGGCCTCTGTCAAAAACTGCAGCGCGGTCGTACGCGCGGATATGCCGCCCCGGCGCGCGATCAAATGGTCTTCCGCGGTTTCGATCGCGCGGTCGAGCGCGTCGAAATAATGAACGCGCGCCGCGTCCGATGTCAGGGTGATGGCGCGGACAGCGCGTTCCGTATCCTCGCCGTAAACCAGATAGAACGCCGTCTTGCGATCCTGATGACGCCGCAGCATGCGCTGAAAGACGCCGACGGCGGAGCTGTCGATCCCGCTGACGCTGGAAAAGTCGATCACGATTGCTTCGACGTCCGGGGCCATGGACCGGAATACCTTGTCGATCCTGCTGGCCGAGCCGAAGAACACATAGCCGCGCAAACGATAAAGCAGCGTCTTCTCGCCGTGAGCGCGAAGGATGTTCGTTCCGGTCTCGGAGCGCGCGACGGAACTGGTGAAGAGCGAGAGGTTTGTCGAAACACTGGCGATCGGCAGGCGGCTGTATGTGACGATGAAAACCGCGCAGGAGAGAAGCACGCCCGCCAGGAAACCGACCATGAAACCGAAGTTGGCAACGAGCAGAAGGATGAAGACGATTTGCGCCAGCTCGAGACGTGAGGCGGTGCGCCAGGGATCCCACAGCCATTGTTTAAGCATTCCAAGGCCGAGAAAGAGCACGAGCCCGCCGAGCGCGGGTTTCGGCACGTAGGAAATCACCGTGCCGGCGCCAAGAAGAGTCGCCAGACAAAGCGCGCCCGCAATAAACCCGCCGGCGCGTCCGCCGCCGGAGCGGTAGTTCAGCAGTGAGCGGCCAATCGACAGGATGGGCGAAAAGCCGCCCACCATGGCCGAGAGTCCCGACGCGATGGCTTGTTGTTTCAGGATTTTGTTGAGGTCGAACTCCCGCTGATGGCTCAGTTCAAGGCTTGCGATCGAAAGGAGGGTCGTCATGAGGCCGACAAAGGTGACGACTAGCATTTCCGCCAGATTGTCGAATAGGAAACCCGTGTCGGACAACTCGAGCGCCAGTTCCCAAGGCGGCATCCAGGGCAAGGCCGCCATTTTCTGGAACAGCCACGTATTTGCGGCGCAATACGCCGGGGAGCAGAAATCGCTTTGCAAAGCGAGATTTACGATCAGCGTCGCGGCCGCCATGACGGCCGGGATGAGCATGGCGCCGGAAATGCGCGGCGCGAGAACGAAGAGCGTGAGCGCAACGACGACGCCGAAGGCAAGTTCAGGCCGCCATGGATTGAGGGCGAAAGCTTCGATGCCCGCGAGGCTGAGGGGGATGCCGCCGATGATGTTGAGCGCGCCGCTGGCGATCAGCCAGCCCGTGGCGGCCAAGAATCCGGCCATGACCGCGAAAGGTATGTAGCGCACCAGCTGGGCGAGATTTGCCCGAGCCACAAAGTAGAAGGTAAGTCCGAGGAGCACCCCCGTCAGCGCGACCGCCGCGAGGGCGAGTTGCAGCGCAAGCGGACCGCCCGGTCCTCCGGGAAGCTGCATCGCGCCCAGTGCGGCCAGAATGCTGGCGAGCACGGTAATGGTGTTTGAGTCCGGACCGGCGATGAAGGAACGGCCCTCGGATAAAGCGCCCGCTACGGCGCCGATCACCGCCGTGATCAATGTTACGGTGATGGCGTATGCAACGAGGCTGGAGAGCGGCCCGGCAAATAACAGAGCGCCGTAAGACAGGGCGTAGATGATCGCCGAAAGTCCGGCGATGACGCCGGCGGAACCCTGGCGGACGAGCGATGCCACCGACATCTCACGCGGCCGCCGGCGCGGAATGTGCGCCTACAAATAGTCCGAGCACGGCGTCGGCCAAGGCATCGTTGGAATCGACGCCCAGAAAGTTCGTCTCCATCGTACGCCCCCACCCCTCGGTGGGACCATACGCGAACGGCCGGGCGAACGCATCTCTTCCGTTACATTCCTTTTTTGCGTCACCGTATTGCCCGTTATACTCGGCTGCGAAGAAGCGAGGGGGATATGCGGGCGGTTCTTGCGCCGGCCCAAGTGCGGATAGGCAGGGGGATGTCGCGGATCTGGGCGGCGGTGCGGCGGCCCGCCGCGCTCGGCGTCGTTCCCGTCATCTATTGCGTCCTGCTGCTCGCGGGCGTGATGCGCGCCTATACGCCCGTGCCGACCCACGACATGTGGGAAGGCGCGCTGCTGTCCTATTTACGCGCCGTGGAGAACGGCTTTCTTTCGGAGACTTTCTCCTTCTGGAACGAACATCGCATCGTTCTTTCCAAGCTGCTCTTCTGGATCGACTTCCAGTATTTCGGCGCACGGTTCGTTTTCCTGACCGCGGCCAACGTCGCGCTTTTACTTTCGATCTGGGTAGCCCTTTGCGCCCTGGCCCGAGGGCTGATCGCCAAGCGTGACGACTGGCTCGCCGTTTGTGCCGGTCTATCGGCTTTGTCGCTGTCGTGGCTGCAACGCGAGAATCTCGACTCTCCCTTTCAAAGCCAGTTTCTCCTGGCTTATCTTGTGCCGCTGCTCGCCTTTTGGGCGATGGCGCGGTCGATGCGCGAGGGCCGCGATCGGCTCTGGTTT
>JADZAK010000227.1 GCA_020852595.1 Rhodospirillaceae bacterium | reverse complement strand
TCCCGTCCGAGGTTCCAAAGGCGCGGGGAAAAATCAGGCCGTCACGCACGGAAAATTTGCAGGCCCCTCCGGAACAATCCCTCCGGGACAATCCAGACCGCCAGGCTGTGGATAATTATTTCTTCGGTGTGGGGGCTGAGATCAGCATCCAGCGGCCGCCGGCGCGCGAGCAAGACGTTTTCGGCGCAAGACCGCAGACGATCCCGGACGGCAGCACGTCGCTGCGCGCGCGGTCCAAACCCCACTGGTCGCCGTCGCCGGACATGACGATTTCGTCCGCCTTGGTCTTGAGACGCAGATGTCCTTCGAGACCGCCGGTTTCGGTGACGCGCACCTGGAGATCCCACTCGCAGCAATGCTCCGGATCCTGCGCGGCGAGATTGGTGCTCACCGTGACTTCCATCGTCGGGTTTTCCGGATTGCGCTTCAATTCGTCGAGAACCGTGAACCGTCCTTCGAAGAAGAAACGTTCGATGGCGACGGCCGGCGCGGGCTTGCCGCTTTGCCAGGCCGCCTGTCCGGCGAAATAAGCCTCGTCGCTGATTTCCAGAACGCCGCGGCAGCAGGCCGCGCGGTCATCCGGAACCCAGGAATAAACCGCCTTGGCGTGCGCGTTGCCGGCAAAAAGCAGGCTGAGCAGGAAAAGAGAGATGCGTTTCATGACGCTAGAATGGAGCGTCTCGCCCTTCTATCTCAAGGGGAAACTTGTATCCGGGGCCGCCGCGCAGGGTTTCGGTTCTGGATCGCAGGACGGTTCGGAAGACGAGGATATCCACGACGACAATCGTTCGTCGCGTTACGGCCGCGGCGGCTCGCGCCGTTATCGCTAGAACATAGAATAGAAATGAGAAAGGGCGGTCCGGAGAGGCCGCCCTTTTTTAGGCCGGCGCGTTGCCGCGCAGCTGCTCGAGAATTTTCAGGACGTCTTTCTTGAGGTACGGCTTCGGCAGGGCCGGCCGGTTCAAATGCGCGGGCGGCACGACCGCTTTTGTATGGCCGCTGAGCAGGGCAAAGGGCACGCCTTTGCGCGCCAGCTCGTCGGCGACCGGGAAAACCTGCTCGTGGCCGAGATTGATGTCCAGGAACGCGCAATCGATCTCGTGTTTGCCGATCTGTTCCAGGGCGGTTTTCACCGAGGCGACGGTCGCGACCACGTCGCAGCCTTCATCCTGCAGCATCATTTCCAGATCCATGGCGATGATGGCTTCGTCTTCGACGATCAGGACGCGGCAGGCCATTCGTCACCTTCAACAATTGCAACAAAGACTTGGCGAGCAAATTTCGTGAATTCCAGGGTCGGCCGCAAGAGGGGGCTTCAGCCGGAAGCTGTGGAAGGCGCATGGAACAATGACCTCCACGAGAATGTGTTGCGCCGTTCCTCCGCAAGCCCGCAGCGGTCGGAAAAGTCGACGTTTCGGCAGGACTATAGCCGGCGGGCCGCACGGTGAAATTCACATAAGTTATTGAGGGCCATGGAAAAATACGCGAGCTCCAGGCTTGATCTGGCCCAAAACTTTTTTGGGGCGCCCTGGAACTTCCATTCGCGGACCACGTTATCTCTAGGTCCTGCGCCCCCAGCCCCCCAGCCAACAAGTGCAGGACCACGAAGCCCCTCCGTTCCCCCCGGAGGGGCTTATTCTTTGGGGCGGAACCTTTCCTCCAAAAGTCCGGTTAGCCCTTCGAACTCCCTGGCCGGCGCGCCAGGGTGTTTTTGCCTCAAGGGTGTTTTTGCCTCAGGAAGGAGGAACGATGGTCCCGGCCCAGGTGAAAGAGCTTCTGCTGCAAACCCTCGAGCATGAGCGGAGCGGCCTCGCGCTTTATCGCATGGCGATCGCCTGCGCGCGCGATGAAGATCTTCGCAGCGAATGGCGGGACGATCTCAATGAAACCGCGCGTCACGTCGAAATCTTGGAGCGGACCTGCCGCGCCTTGACTCTCGATTGCACGGAAACGACGCCGGGGTGCGAGATCGTTCGCCATCTCGGCCGGGCCTTGCTCGAGGCCCTGCGGATGGCGAAGAAAGCCTTGGATCCGATGTCGGCCGAACTCGTGGCCTGCGATTGCGTCGTGCTGGCCGAGACCGGGAATCATGCCAACTGGCAGCTCATCGGCGAATGCGCGCGGACCCTGGACAAGATCGACAAAGCGACGGCCGCCGCGCTGACGCACGCTTATGACGAGATCGAGGACGAGGAGGACGAGCATCTCTATCACAGCAGAGGGTGGGGCAGGGAACTGCACCTCCAGGCCCTTGGCCTGCACGCGGTCCTTCCGCCGCCGGAGGAAAAGCGCGATGTCCGCAACGCCATCGCCGCCGCGCGCGCGGAGAAAAGCGCAAGGCGCCAGCACAGGCATTGAGCCGGTTGGCGCGCGGCGGGGCTTATGTGTTAAGCACGGCGCATGAGCCGCACGGACAGCGCCGGTCTTTTTCAGTTCGACAACAGCTACGCGCGGTTGCCGGAGCGTTTTTATCAGCGCATCGATCCGACGCCCGTCGCGGCGCCAAGCCTCATCCGCGTCAACGCGCCCCTCGCGCGGGAGCTTGGGCTTGATCCCTCCGCGCTGACGTCGCCCGAGGCCGCCGCGATCCTGGCGGGTAATGTCGTTGCGCCGGGCTCCGAACCTCTCGCCATGGCCTATGCGGGCCACCAGTTCGGCAACTTCGTTCCGCAGCTGGGCGACGGCCGCGCCATTCTGATCGGCGAGGTGATCGATATTCACGGCGTGCGCCGCGACATCCATCTGAAAGGCGCGGGCCGGACGCGTTTCTCGCGGCGCGGCGACGGGCGCGCGGCGCTTGGTCCGGTCTTGCGGGAATACATCGTCAGCGAAGCCATGGCGGCGCTTGGGATTCCAACCACGCGCACGTTGGCGGCGGTCGCGACCGGCGAGCAGGTGCTGCGCGAAGGATTGCTGCCGGGCGCGGTGCTGGCGCGCGTTGCCGCCGGCCATGCGCGGGTGGGGACATTCGAGTATTTCGCCGCCCGTCGGGACATCGAAGCTCTGCGCGCGCTTGCCGACTACGCCATCGCGCGCCATTACCCGGCGTGCCGCGAGGCCGCCAATCCTTATCGGGCGTTCCTCGACGCGGTCATCGCCGCGCAGGCCGATCTTATCGCGAAGTGGCTTCTTGTCGGTTTCATTCACGGCGTGATGAATACCGACAACATGACGATCTCGGGTGAAACGATCGATTTCGGTCCGTGCGCGTTCATGGATTTCTATAATCCGCGCCAGGTCTACAGCTCCATCGACGCGCGGGGGCGCTACGCCTACGCCAATCAGCCCACCATCGGACACTGGAACCTCGTGTGTCTTGCCGAGACTCTCGTGCCGCTTCTGGCGGAGACCGAGGAAGCTGGAATTGCCGAAGCCGAGCACGCCATGGCGGCCTTCGGTCCGAAATTCGAAGCGGCCTATCGCTTAGGTCTGACCCGCAAGTTGGGGCTGGGCGCCGCGGAGGAGGATACCGCTCTGGCGTTGGAACTGTTGCGGTTGATGGCGGACAACGAGGCCGATTTCACCCTCAGTTTCCGTCGCTTGAGCGAAGCCGCGCTTGATCCCGCCAAGGAGGCCGGCGTCAGGTCGCTCTTCAAAGACCCCGCGGCGCTCGAGGCCTGGCTGCCGGCCTGGCGCGGGCGGTTGCGTGACGCCGAAGGGATGCGCGCGGTGAATCCCGCTTTCATTGCGCGCAATCACCTTGTGGAGGACGCGCTGGCGGCCGCCGTGCGGGACGGCGACTTCGGCCCCTTCGAAACCCTGCTCGAGGTCCTTACCCGGCCCTTCGACGATCAGCCTGGACGCGAGGTTTACGGCCTGCCGCCGCGGCCCGAACAGGTTGTGACTCGGACCTTTTGCGGCACTTAAGGGGCTGGGCCCCCGGCGCCTGCTTCGTGTACCATCGGGTCAATTCCCCTTTTTTGTCCATTTCGTTGAAGGACGAGCGTGATGCGTAACCTCCTTTCCATCGGCCTGATCGCGGCCGGAATCCTGTTCACCGGTGCGGCGTCCGCCGCCGACGCCGCGCGTGAAAGCGCCGCTAACGTTCCCATGCCGCCGGGTTTCCGGATCGAGCACAGCGAAGTCGAAGGACCGGTGTTCGCCGACCCGCGCGGGATGACGCTCTACTATTGGCCGCTGCGCACAATGCGCAACGGCGTCACCGGCGATGCCGCCAACGCCTCCGCCTGTACCGATGAAAAGACCACCAAAACCGCCGGCCTCATGAGCCCTTATCCGCCGGGTCTTGAATTGCCCGAACTCGATAAGCGCCTGTCATGCGCGCAAACCTGGCCGCCCGTGTTCGCCGCCGATGACGCCAAGGCTGTTGGCGCGTTCACCGTGATCACCCGCAAGGACGGCCGCAAACAGTGGGCTTACGACGAGCACGCGCTTTACACCTCCAACCGCGACAAGGCCCCCGGCGATGCGCTCGGCGCGACCACGCGCGACATGGGCGGCGCCGCGGAAGTGCCGGCGCAGCGTAAAGTGGCCGCGCCGCCGCCGGCCGTGCCGCCGGGTTTCGCGATCAACACCGTCGCGACCGGCCGCCAGTTGCTGACGGACAAATATTTCTCGATCTACACCTCGGACCGCGACGGTGCGAACAAGTCCAATTGCGATGCGGCCTGCCTCAAGACCTGGAAGCCGGTGACGGCGCCGCAGTCGGCCGTATCTCAGGGCGAGTGGACGGTGTTCGAACGTTCGCCGGGCGTGCGTCAGTGGGCTTTCCGCAAGAAGCCGCTGTACACCTACGTGCTCGACACCGAGACGAGCAGCCTGCAGGGCGGCGATGTCGCCGGCTGGCGTGTCGCGTACACCCAGACCGCGCCCGCCGCGCCGAAGGGGTTCACCGAGCAGGATACCGACATCGGCATCGTGCTCGCGGATTCCAAGGGCATGACGATCTACACCTATAACTGCGGTGACGATTCCGCGGACCAGCTCGACTGCTCGTTCCCGGACTCGCCGCAATCCTATCGCCTGGCCATCTGCGGCGGCGGCAAGGTGGAACGCTGCCTGCACGACTGGCCCTACGTGACCGCGTCGGCCGACGCCAAGAGCCCGAACCGCACCTGGACCGTGATGACCATCGATCCGAAGACCGGCCACGCCGCGCCGGACGCCCAGCAGGGCGCGCTGCGCGTGTGGGCTTATCGCGGCATCCCCGTGTACACGCACTATCGCGACAGGCAGCCGGGCGACTACACCGGCAATTCCAATGGTGAGTTCGGCGGCGGCCGCAACGGCTTCAGGGCTTTTTGGCTGCGCGACGATTACTTCGACAATGCGGGCGGCCGTTAGGCTGTCCCACCGGAGCCTGGGTGCGCGAAGGCGGACGGAGAATAGGCCTTCGCGCATCTAAAGAGACGACGGCCAACAGGGGAGGGCACAATGTCTCGCGAAGATTCGGGGTCTCAGGACGATTCAGGCGCCTCGCGGCGCGACTTTTTCGGCGCGGCGGCGGGCATCGCGGCCATCGCGGCGGCGGCCGTAACGCCGGGAACCGCTTCAGCGGCGGCCGCTCCGGCGCCGTCGTCTCAAGGCGACAAATTCCGCGCGCTTTTGAAGGGCAAGGACCCGCTTCCGGCGCCCATCGTTTATGACGTCGCGTCCGCGAAGCTCGCGCAATACATGGGCTTCAAGGTCATCACCATCGGCGGCAGCGCCACGTCCAGCGGCATGTACGGCATGGGCGACTACGGGATGGCGACCATCTCCGAACTCGTCGAGCTGGCTGTGCGCATGGCGCAGGCGCTCGAAACACCGCTCATCGCCGACGCCGACGACGGTGGTGGCAATCCGATGAATGTCTACCGGGCCATGAAGCGCTACGCCAAAGGCGGCGTCGCCTGCGTGCTGCTGGAGGATCTGACGGGCGCGAAGCATGTGCCGGGCCGCCCCGAGGGCCAGATGGTGCCGCTCGCGGTCCACGTCGACAAGATCAAGGCGGCTCTGGATGCCGGCGGCGCCGGCGGCCCGTTGGTGCTCGCGCGCAGCGACGGCCTTGGAAAGGGCGAGAGCTTCGATCAGGTCCTCGCCCGCGCGAAGGCTTATGCGGACGCGGGCGCCGAACTGATCTTCGTTTCGGGCGCGTCGCTCGAGCAGAAAAAGAAGATCGCCGAAACGACGGGCAAGCCTCTGTTCTCGACCGGCGGTCCCGCGACCGTCACCGAAGAAGCCGCCGTCGGGGTGCGCGTTCCGGCGTTCGCGATCGAGCCTTATGCGCTCGGGGCGTCGCACGCGGCCATGACCGCGCTGCTGAAAGACGGCAAGATCGCCGGCCTTCCGGCCGTGCCGCGCGAAGCCTCGCTTGCCATCGCGGATGCCAAGATGTGGGCCGAGATCCACCAGAAGTACAACGCCGATAAAGCCTGAGGTCTTGGGATTTGGCTGCGCTCTCGTTCGGTGATCAAAGCGTCCGGCGCCTTCGGGCGGATCTCGCATTGGCCTTGCGCGCAGCCGATCTCCACGGCCTGTCGGAAGGCGTGTGCAATCATTTCAGCCTCGCGCTTCCCGATTCCACCGACCGCTTCCTGATCAATCCGCGCGGCCTGCATTGGAGCGAGATCGGCGAGGACGATATCCTTCTCGTGGACGGCGAGGGGCGTAAGCTCGAAGGCCGCCACGACGTCGAACCGACGGCGATGTTCATCCACGCCGCCGTGCATCGCCTCGCCGGCAAGGCTTGCGTGATGCATACACATATGACCTATGCGACCGCGCTTTCGGTCACGCGCGGCATGCCCTTCGATACCGCGCTCTCGCAAAACGCCATGCGCTTCCACGGCCGGGTCGCCTTCGATCCGAATTATAGCGGCCTTGCCCTCGACACCTCGGAAGGCGAGCGTATCGCCAGGGCCATGGGCGGCGCGGATATCGTTTTCCTGGCCAACCATGGCGTCATCGTCTGCGGCTCCCGCGTCGATTACGCCTACGACGATCTCTATTTCCTCGAACGCGCCTGTCGGACGCAGATGATCGCGGCGGCCAGCGGCGTGCCGCTCGCGCCGGTCTCGGCCAACATGGCCGGTCACGTCGCCGCCCAATGCGTGCAGGAACGCTTGCAGTCGGAGCTGTTCTTCGACGCGCTCCGCCGGAAGCTCACATAGAGCGTTTTCCGACGAGGTGCCGCGCGCGTCGGCGCGCGTCTTTTAGAGGCCGGCCCTCGCCGGCGCGGTTCGTCGCAGAAAACGCGGCAACTTCTATGAAGCCAGGGCGGATGTCCCTCGCGCGGATTTCCCTCGAGCGGATTTCCATTGCAAACCGGGCCCCTTCGGTTATTGAGGGCCCCATGTTTTGCGCGCTGGCCGGCATCATCCGGGGTGGACACCGACGAGGAGCGTGATCTCGTCGCGTATAGCTATTGAAATCAGCCACTTAACCACCCATTTTGCGGCCCCATGGTTAGCGGGCGCCCGGAGACCTCCATGAACATCTTCCAGACTTTTAAATCCCGCATCGATTCCGTTATCGGCGACCTCATGACCGAAGGCGCGCTGCCGGCCGGTCTCGATCTCACCCGCGTTGCCGCCGAGCCGCCGCGCGAAGCCTCTCACGGCGACATCGCCACCAACGCCGCCATGATCCTGGCCAAGCCCGCCGGTAAACCGCCGCGCGCGATCGCCGACATGCTGGTCGAGCGCCTGAAGAAGCTCCCCGACGTGACGGACGCCTCCGTCGCGGGCCCGGGTTTCATCAATCTCAAGATCAACGACGACATCTGGCGCGGCGCGCTGCGCGACGTGCTCGCTGAAGGTGTTTCGTACGGTGACGCGGCCATCGGCGGCAACGTGCCCGTGAACGTCGAGTACGTGTCGGCCAACCCCACGGGCCCGATGCACGTCGGCCATGCGCGCGGCGCCGTCATCGGTGACGCGCTCGCCAATCTTTTGGCGAAGGCCGGCTACAAGGTCACCAAGGAATATTACATCAACGACGCCGGCGGGCAGGTGGACAACGTCGCCCGCGCGCTGCGCATGCGTTACCTGCAGGTCCTCGGCAAGGTCACGGCCGACGACGTCAAGGGCGCGCTCGAGCGCAAGGAAATCCAGTACGGCGGCGAATATCTGATCCCCTGCGCCGAAGCGCTCGCGAAACGGGACGGCGACAAGTGGGTGAACGTCGCCGACGACGCCCAGTGGATCCCGCCGCTGCGCGATTTCACGGTCGAATTCATGATGCGCATCGTGAAGGAAGACCTCGCGGCCATGGGCATCAAACACGACGTCTTCACCTCGGAGAAGAAGCTGACGCAGGCCGGCAAGATCGACGACGCGCTGAAGTTCATGGACGAGAAGGGGCTTACCTATACCGGCGTGCTCGAGCCGCCCAAGGGCAAGACGCCGGACGACTACGAACCGCGCCCGCAACTCCTGTTCAAGGCCACGGAATTCGGCGACGAGATCGACCGCCCGCTCAAGAAATCGAGCGGCGCCTGGACCTATTTCGCCGCCGACATCGCCTACCACAAGGACAAGGTGGACCGCGGGTTCTTCGATCTCGTGAACATCTGGGGCGCCGACCACGGCGGTTATGTGAAGCGCGTTGAAGCCGCCCTCAAGGCCATCACCGGCGGCCGGGGCAAGCTCGACGTGCTGCTCGCCCAGATGGTCCGCGTGTTCAACAACGGCGAGCCGGTGAAGATGTCCAAGCGCGCGGGCACCTTCGTCACCATGCGCGATCTCATCGACGAAGTCGGCAAGGACGTCGTGCGCTTCATCATGCTGACGCGCAAGAACGACGCGCCGCTCGATTTCGACTACGCCAAGGTCACCGAGAAATCGCGCGAGAACCCGGTGTTCTACGTACAGTACGCCTACGCCCGCGGCCGCAGCGTGTTCCGTCACGCCGCCGAGATGTTCGCCGGCGCCGACCTGTCGGACAAAGGCCTGGCCGCGGCCAACCTCGCGCGCCTCACCGATCCGGACGAAATCGGCGTCATGCGCCTGATGGCCTCCTGGCCGCGCACCGTCGAGGGCGCCGCGCTCGCCCACGAGCCGCACCGCCTCGCGTTTTACATGTACGACCTGGCCTCGGCGTTCCACGCGTTGTGGAATAAAGGCAACGACGCGGTCGAACTGCGTTTCCTGCAGGCGGATGACAAAGAGGTGAGCTTGGCCCGCCTCGCGCTTGTTCGCGCCGTCGGGCTGGTGATAGCCTCTGGTCTTGCGGTCTTCGGGGTGGAGCCCGTGGAGGAAATGCGTTAATGCCGCTGCGCGACAACGACGATCCGCCTTTGCGCCGGACACCGGACCAAAAGCGGGGTCAAACCGCGGACACCAAGTCTGCGGACGATTTGCGCGTCCAGCCCTTCACCGATGACGTCTTCAGCGAATATCATACCCGCCGCAAAGAGGCGGGCGCGCCCTTTGGGCTTATTGCCGGCGTGGTGATCGGCGTCGCGGCGGTTGCCGGGATCGGCTGGTATCTCTGGAACAGCGGCGCCCTTGGCGGCGGCGGTTCCGGGAACGGCGTTCCGCAGCTGGTGAAAGCCGATCCCGATCCTTACAAAGTGAAGCCGGAAAATCCGGGCGGCATGCAGGTCGAGAACCAGGACAAGCTGGTGTACGACCGCGTCGCCAAGGGTGAGGCGCCGCCGCGCGTCGAGAACCTGCTTCCCGCGCCCGAGGAACCGAAGGCGCCGCCAAAGCCGGTTGCTCCCCCACCTGAAATCGCAAAGGCTGAAGCCGCGCCGCCGGTTGAGACCGCGAAAGCGGAGCCTCCGCCCGCCGAACCCGCGAAGCCGGTCGAGCCCGCCAAAGAGGTTGCCAAACCCGACCCGGCCAAGACGGAACCAACGAAGACTGAACCAACCAAGCCGGCCGCGCCCGCGAAAGCCGATCAGGACGATCTGGCCTCGCTCGTGGCCGCCGCCACCGGTGGACGTGAAGCCGCGACCGGTCCGATCAACACCAAGCCCGGCGCCGCGCCCGCTGCCGAGGC
>JADZAK010000226.1 GCA_020852595.1 Rhodospirillaceae bacterium | reverse complement strand
TCGTTGGTGAGCTCATCGAGCGTGTAACCGACCGCGAGCTTGGCGGCGATTTTTGCAATCGGGAAGCCCGTCGCTTTCGAGGCCAGGGCGGACGAACGCGACACGCGCGGGTTCATCTCGATAATGGTCATGCGGCCGTCGGCCGGATTGATGGCGAACTGGACGTTCGAGCCGCCGGTATCGACGCCGATTTCCCTGAGACAGGCAATCGAGGCGTTGCGCATCACCTGATATTCCTTGTCGGTGAGCGTGAGGGCCGGGGCGACCGTGATGGAATCGCCGGTGTGCACGCCCATCGGATCCACGTTTTCGATGGAACAGATGATGATGCAGTTGTCCGCCTTATCGCGGACGACTTCCATCTCGTACTCTTTCCAGCCGAGCACGGATTCTTCGACGAGGACGGTACCGACAGGCGACGCCGCGATGCTGGTGCCGACGATGTGTTCGAATTCTTCCGTGTTGTAGGCGATGCCGCCGCCTTCGCCGCCGAGGGTGAAGGATGGGCGCATGATCGCGGGCAGGCCCACGAACTTCATGGCTTCGCGCGCTTCTTCCAGCGACTTCACCATGACGCTGCGCGGGCTTTCGAGGCCGATCTTGCTCATCGCGTCGCGGAACAGCTCGCGGTCTTCGGCCTTCATGATGACGTCGCGCTTCGCGGCGATCATCTCGACGTTGTACTTCGCGAGCACGCCGCTGTCGGCGAGCTTCATGGCCGTGTTCAGCGCCGTCTGGCCGCCCATGGTGGGCAGCAGCGCGTCGGGGCGTTCCTTCGCGATGATCTTCTCGACGATGGCCGGCGTGATCGGCTCGATGTAGGTTGCATCGGCCATTTCCGGATCGGTCATGATCGTGGCGGGGTTCGAATTCACCAGGATGACGCGGTACCCCTCTTCGCGCAGCGCCTTGCACGCTTGCGCGCCCGAGTAGTCGAACTCGCACGCCTGGCCGATGACGATCGGCCCGGCGCCGATGATCATGATGCTCTTGATGTCTGTCCGCTTAGGCATGCGCGCTCACTCTTGTTTTTTTATCCCCTCCCACGCGATCCATCAGGTCTTCGCCTTCTGGTCGGCCATCAGCTTGGTGAAGCGATGGAACAGATAATGACTGTCCTGCGGGCCCGGAGAGGCCTCGGGGTGATACTGCACGCTGAACACCGGCTTGTCGGTGGCGCGCATGCCTTCGACGATGCCGTCGAACAGGCTCTTGTGGGTCTCGACCACGTTCTTGGGCAGCGTCGCGCGGTCCACGCAGAAGCCGTGGTTCTGCGAGGTGATCTCCACCTTGCCCGTCTCCAGGTCCTTCACCGGCTGATTGGCGCCGCGGTGGCCGAGCTGGAGCTTGTAGGTCTTCGCGCCGAAGGCCAGCGCGAGCAGTTGGTGGCCAAGGCAAATCCCGAACACAGGCTTGCCGGTCGCGATGATCTTCTGAATTTCAGGCACGGCGTATACGCCGGTGGCCGCCGGGTCGCCGGGACCGTTGGAGAGGAACACGCCGTCCGGATTGTGGCGCAGGATGTCCTCGGCGGTGGCGGTGGCGGGCACGACCGTGACTTTGCAGCCGGCGTCGGCGAGGCAGCGCAGGATGTTGCGCTTGGCGCCGTAGTCGACGGCGACGACATTGAACGCGGCCTTCTTGCCGTCCTTCTCGAGGTCGCCGTAGCCCTTTTCCTTCGACCACAGGGTCTGCGACCAGGTGTAGGTCTGGCTGCAGGAGACATCCTTGGCGAGGTCCATGCCGTTGAGGCCCGGGACCGCCTTGGCCTGTGCTTTAAGCGCCTCTAAATCGAACTTGCCCGACGGCTCGTGGCAGATGACGCCGTTCGGCGCCCCCTTGGCGCGGATGCGGCGGGTCAGGCGGCGGGTGTCGATGCCCGACAGGCCGATGAGGTCATTCGAGCGCAGCCATGTGTCGAGGTGCTGGGTCGAGCGGTAATTGGAGGGATCCGTGATGTCGTCGCGCACGATGCAGCCGCGCGCGGCGGGCGTCATGCTCTCGAGATCTTCCGGATTGACGCCGACGTTGCCGACGTGCGGGAAGGTGAAGGTGATGATCTGGCCCGCGTAAGACGGGTCCGTCATGACTTCCTGATAACCCGTGATCGAAGTGTTGAAGACCACTTCGCCGACTTTTGCCCCGGTGGCGCCGATTCCCCGCCCCCAAATGACTTCACCGTCGTCTAGAACGAGAACGGCCGTGGCACCGGAGGGTTGTTTCATCGGTCGGGTCAACTCGGCTTCAGGTTTGCGCTCATTCGAACCGCCCTTCCGCGTGGCGCGCGGCTGGGCAGTTTGGAACGGGTCGTCGTTTGTTTGGATGGCGCGCGGGCGAAAACGCACGCTATCCGGCGCGGTGTAAGCAAAGCGAACCGGTGAGTCAAGTGCTTGGGCCCACGGCAAGCAATGTGAACTATAAGTATGGTTTCAGATGCGTGAAGCTTTTGCAAAACCGGCGCGAATCGCGCTACGCTGACTCTTTCCGCAATAGAAATCCGAGTACATAAACATGCTGCGCACCCGTTTGGCCGATGCGTTAAAGGACTCCATGCGCGCGAAGGAAGAGCGCAGGGTGTCCACCATCCGCCTGATCCTCGCCGCCTTGAAAAGCAAAGACATCGACGCCCGTCCGTCGGGGAATACGCAAGGCATCGGCGAGCCCGAAATCCTGCAAATGATGAACGGGATGATCAAGCAGCGCCGCGAGAGCATCGAGATGTTCGAGAAGGGCAACCGTCCCGAGCTCGCCAAGCAGGAAGCCGAGGAAATCGAGATCATCCAGAGCTTCATGCCCAAGCAGATGGACGAGGCGGAAGTCATCGCGGCTGTTAAAGAAGCCGTCGCCGCCTCGGGCGCCGCGTCCGTGAAGGACATGGGCAAGGTGATGGCCGTCCTGAAGGAAAAATACACCGGCGTGATGGACTTCTCGAAAGTCTCCGGCGTTGTGAAGCAGCAACTCGGGGCCTGATCTATCTTTGTTTTTTCGTCACCCTGGGCGAATGCCCAGGGTCCAGGGTTGGGAAACTCAATGATGCGGTTGATTGTGCCTACTGCACAGGCGGGCGCTGGAAACCCTGGATCCTGGGGACACGCCCCAGGATGACCTTATGAGTATGTGATGGCGTTTCCGCCGAACTTCCTCGACGATATCCGCACCCGTCTGCCGGTCTCCTCGGGGGTCGGCCGCCGCGTGCGCCTGATCAAGCGCGGGCGCGAATACGTCGGCCTGTCGCCGTTTTCCAACGAGAAGACGCCCTCCTTCACGGTCAATGACGAGAAGGGCTTCTACCACTGCTTCTCGACCCAGGAGCACGGCGACATCTTCAGCTTCCTGATGAAGACCCAGAACCTGTCGTTCGTCGAGGCGGTGGAACGCCTGGCGGAAGAAGCGGGGCTGGAGATGCCGCGCGCGACGCCGCAGGAAGCGGCCGAAGCCGCGCGCGAAACCAAGCTGCGCGAGGCCGCCGAAGCGGGGTGCTCCTTCTTCGAGCAGATGCTGCATGCGCCGGACGGGAGTCACGCGCTGGAATACCTGCGTAACCGCGGCCTCAGCGATGCGACCATCAAACGCTTCCGCTTGGGTTATGCGCCGAACGGCAACCAGCTCAAAACCAAGCTGACCGCGCGCGGCGTCAAGGAGGATCTGCTTCTGGACGTGCGCCTGGTGTCGCCGGGCAAGGAGGGCCGCGAGTCCTTCGACTTCTTCCGCGACCGCGTGATGTTCCCCATCCTCGACATGCGCGGGCGTCCGGTTGCTTTTGGCGGCCGCGTCATGGGCGAGGGCGAGCCCAAGTATCTCAATTCGCCCGACACGCCGCTCTTTCACAAAGGGCAGATGCTCTACAACTTCTCGCTGGCGCGCGCGGCCGCGGGCGACAAACGCGAAGTCATCGTTGCCGAGGGCTACATGGACGTGATCGGCCTGTCACAGGCCGGGTTCACCCATGCCGTCGCGCCGCTCGGTACCGCCATGACTGAAGGACAGCTGGCTATTCTCTGGCGACTCGCGCCCGAGCCCATCTTGTGTTTCGACGGCGACCGGGCGGGGCGGGCCGCGGCCTTGCGCGCGGCGGAGCGGGCGCTCCCGCTACTGAAGCCGGGTCTTTCGCTGCGTTTTGCCATGATGCCGGCCGGCAAGGATCCCGACGACATCTGCCGGCGCGAGGGCGCCGAGGCCATGCAGGCCGTGCTCGCGGCCGCCGTTCCCCTGTCCGAGGTCGTCTGGCAGCAGCTTCTGGCCCAAAACCCGGCTGACACCCCCGAACGGCGCGCCGGGCTCGAGCGGGCGGCCCAGGCCAAAGCCGGCGTCATCGGCGACGAAAGCGTTCAGGCCCAGTACCGTCAGCACTTTCGGAACCGGCTTTTCGAGCTGTTCCGGGCGCCTCGGGCCGCCTCCGGCGGCCAGGGCGGCGGATTTGCGGGCGGTAAGGGCAGGGGCTTCCGGCCGGGCCCGGGACAGAAGGGCGCGACTCCGGGGCGCTTTGCCGGATTCCCGCCCCCCCGGGCGTCCGGGGACCCCGACAACGCCCGAAAAGTCCGGGAACGGATTCTGCTGGCTACCCTTCTGACTCACCCGGATATTTTCGACCATGTGGAAGAGCGCCTGGGCCGCCTGGATTTTGCCGACTCGCGCCTTGACTTGCTGCGCCAAACCGCATTAATCCACGTCGCCCAAGACCCAGAGCTTGATTTCGGCGGTCTTCAGGCCCACCTAGCCAACACAGGGTTTGCCGCCGAACTCGAAACTCTATTAAATTCAACCACTTATGTGCACGCGGGCTTCGCCCGTCCAACGGCACCCAAAGAGCAAGCGATCAGTGGGTGGGATCATACGTTTGCTCTGTGCCAGCGGGCCGACTTAGAAGCTGATCTCAAGCGGGCGGAATTGGAACTGGCGGAGAATCCCTCGGAACACGCACTCGCGGTCTTCGAGGCCCTGCAACGGCAGGTGCGCCCACCTGGAGACGAGGACAGCGACGAACTTTGAGATCGGCAGAGCTAATTATCGTAAAACAAAGGCACACGGCGGACAGCCGGCGGAATGACCGGCGAGATTTCCGCGTGGAGTTATGGGTGTAGCGATGGCGGCGAAAGCGGCCCCGAAGTCAGCAAAACAATCGTCGAAGGCAAGCAAGGCGGCCGCCAAGGCGCCGGCGAAAGCGGCTGCTAAGCCCGCCGCCAAGCCTGCCGCCAAATCCGCACCCGTGAAATCCGCGCCCGTGAAATCCGCACCTTTGAAATCCGCCCCCCCGAAACCGGCGGCCAAAACAGCCGCCCCAGTAAAAGCGCCGGAAAAAGGCGCGACGGCCAAGATCGCCGCGGCGGCAAAAGCCGCTGCAGCCAAGGCGCCCCCAACGCCGGTGGCCGGCAAGAAGCCCCAGGAAGGTATGAAGTTAAATACGAAAGCTAAAGCGCCCGGCGAAGAGGCGAAAGAAGAAGGCGCGGCTCCGGCAGCGCCCGGCGATAGCCCGCTGCTCGATTCGACCAATGCATCCGTCAAGAAGCTGATCGCGAAGGCTAAAGAGCGCGGTTACATCACCTATGACGAACTGAATGCCGCTCTCCCCTCGGAGGAAATGACCTCCGAGCAGATCGAAGACACGATGTCGATGCTGTCCGAAATGGGCATCAACGTCGTCGAAGGCGAAGAGCAGGAAGCCGAGGAAGGCGCGGAAGCCGCCGAAGGCGAAGCCAAGTCCGAAGCCTACAGCGGCGGCAATATCGACGAAGACGACGTCGGCCGTACCGACGACCCCGTGCGCATGTACCTGCGCGAGATGGGTTCGGTGGAGCTCTTGTCGCGCGAAGGCGAAATCGCGATCGCCAAGCGTATCGAAGCCGGCCGTGAAATGATGATCGGCGGCATCTGCGAAAGCCCGATCACCATCCGCTCGCTGCTGGCCTGGCACGACGCGCTGCAGGACGGAAAGATGCTGCTGCGCGACATCATCGATCTCGACGCCACCTACGGCGCGGGCTCGAGCGATCTTGCCTCCGACGCCGATCTCGAAGTCGACGTGGTGTCGGAACCGGCCGACGGCGAGGAACCGGAAGGCGGCGCCAAGCGCCCCGCGCCGGCCAATGGCGGCGCGCGTCCTGCCGCCCCGGCCGCGGCGCCGGCGCCCAGCAGCGCGGCACCCGGCGCGCCCGGCGGCGGTGCGGGCGGCATGCCCGGCCAACCGTCCATGGACGAAAACGACGAAGCGGCTGTTTCGCTTGCCGCCATGGAATCCCAGCTGATGCCGCAGGTCCTCGAAGCGTTCGAGAAGATCGCGGCGACCTACGGCAAACTCAAGAAGTCCCAGGAAGCGCGTCTCATCACGCTCCAGCAGGGCCAGGAAATCGACAAGGCCGTCGAGCGCCGGTTCCAGAAACTGAAGTTGGAACTCGTCGAGCTGATGGAAGCGGTGCATCTCAACAATGCCCGTATCGAAGGCCTCGTCGAGCAGATGAACGATCTGAACCGCAAGCTGCTCGGGCTTGAAGGTCAGATTTTGCGCTACGCGCTGAAGTGCAAGATCAAGCGCGAGGAGTTCCTCGACGAATATTACAACAGCGAGCTCGATCCGAAGTGGGTCGCGCGCGTCCAGAAGCTGACCACCAAGGGCTGGAAAGAGTTCGCGACCAAGTACCAGCCGATGATCGAAGATCTGCGCGCGCAGATATCGACCATCGCCGGCGAAGCGGGCGTCTCCATCGCCGAGTTCCGCCGCATCGTGAACACGGTGCAGAAGGGCGAACGTGAAGCCTCGCGCGCCAAGAAGGAAATGATCGAAGCCAACCTGCGCCTCGTCATCTCCATCGCCAAGAAGTACACCAACCGCGGCCTGCAGTTCCTCGATCTTATTCAGGAAGGCAACATCGGCCTCATGAAGGCCGTGGATAAGTTTGAATACCGCCGCGGCTACAAGTTCTCGACCTACGCCACATGGTGGATCCGCCAGGCGATCACGCGTTCGATCGCCGACCAGGCGCGCACGATCCGTATCCCCGTGCACATGATCGAAACCATCAACAAGCTGGTGCGCACCAGCCGCCAGATGCTGCACGAAATCGGCCGCGAGCCGACGCCGGAAGAATTGGCGGAAAAGCTGCAGATGCCGCTGGAGAAGGTGCGTAAGGTCCTGAAGATCGCCAAGGAGCCGATCTCCCTCGAAACGCCGATCGGCGACGAGGAAGACAGCCACCTCGGCGACTTCATCGAAGACAAGAACGCGGTGCAGCCGCTCGATGCCGCGATCCACGGGAACTTGCGTGAAACCACAACCCGCGTCCTCGCCAGCCTCACGGCCCGCGAAGAGCGTGTGCTGCGCATGCGCTTCGGCATCGGCATGAACACCGACCACACCTTGGAAGAAGTCGGCCAGCAGTTCTCGGTCACGCGCGAACGAATACGCCAGATCGAAGCCAAGGCCTTGCGTAAGCTGAAGCACCCCAGCCGGTCGCGTAAGCTGCGCAGCTTCCTCGACAACTAAGTTTCGGAAGCGTTTAAAAGGTTAAATGGCCGGCGCCTGAAAAGACGCCGGCCATTTGTTTTGGAAGGACGTTCCACCGGCGCGCCGCGCGCCTGTGGTCCAACGGTGGGCCTGTAGCTCAATTGGTTAGAGCAGGCCGCTCATAACGGTCTGGTTGCAGGTTCAAGTCCTGCCGGGCCCACCAATATTTCAATGGGTTACGATGTTCAGAGTCGAAACTTATTTTTCCGTAAGTGCACGGTAAGTGCAGATTTGATCTCTGTATGTTCCTGGCTTTATGTAGACGGTGCCGGATGGAGGGGCCAATGTGGTGGCGGATATTTGCGGGACATCCCCAACTATCAGTTGCTGGTGCTTCTAGAGCCCAAAGACGTATTTGAAACAGCCCTCAACAATCTCATAGCAAAGCACTTCGGGTTTCTTCCCTACGAAAGTCATTGAAGACTAGCAGTTCCGAATATCAAAGAACGGCAGCACCGAAACCGGCATGTGCGTATAACCTGCCGCCGCAGCGCCATAGAACCTGTGAAATCCGTCTCTGAGCTGTAGCTGTCCCGCCGCCGCATTTGGCGGCTGGTGGACTGGCACAGGCGGCAGGATCGCTCTTTGTGCAATTCCCCTCAGCACAGCCATCATCCGATCCTTCACAAACTGGGTCACGCCTTCGTTCCGGCGAGGTGGAATCAGTTGCGTGAAGGAGACAAATGTCGTCGGCCATTGGGGGTCAGAGCCTGCCGGATAGGCTTGAGCGCAAACTCGAAATGACGCCATTCCTGACGCCTGCCACCAATCGTCAGGGATCTCAAATTCGATGGGGAATTTGAAAAACATGGCGGACGCTTACCGAAAGATTTGGTCGGCCAATCATAGCACGGTCACGCCCGTTACAACTGCGCCTATGACAGTTGCGAAAATAGACATGATGGTGGTCATCAGTTCTGGAAACATCCTGCGGGGTCAATCAATTCAAAAATGGAGCGCGTGAATCGTTGAACGACACGCCGTTCAGAAGCAGTCGATAAAGCTGGTTCGCCAAATGTCTTCGCTGACGCGCACGCCATAGCGCGAAATAAGATTGCCGAATACACATTACGGGTAATTTTATATGTCGTTTTGGCGGGGGGGGGGTAATTTTGTTAGCACGCCGATTAACTCGCTCTGTCGGCGCGTGCCTGTCTTGGCGAAGATCACTTTCAAATGCGTGCGCGCTGATTCCCACGAAATGCCCAATTCAGCGGCTACGTCTTTCAGCGAACGGTTGTTCATGAGCGATTGCGCCAAGCGGGCTTCGGCGGGGGTCATCGCAAAGACTTTTATCAAAGCCGGCGCCGGCGGCGGTTGCACGGCGATCAAGTCCCGAACCACGACCAGCGCATGAACGAAGCTGAAGCCCGTTCTTTCATTTGGCCTGATGGGGCTGACCCATACAACGAGCGGGCGCCCCTCCTGTCGCGGTATTCCCGTGACCTGGATGTGTTCGGGTGAATGTGGGTCGATTGTCAGGGCGGAACGTATGGCGTTTTGCAGCGCGTCGTTGGCTTTTTTGTCCTCGGCGATCAGTCGACCGGCAACGGCGCGTATCAATGCCTGCGGCAGTCTTGAAAAGGCTCCGTTTGCCTCGACGATACGGCCCTCGCCATCGAGGATGGCGGCAGCGTCGCCAAGGGCTTCGAGCCCCCCTACCATGCCCCGCGCCTGTGCGCGGTCGAACGCTGCTTCGGCCTTTAGCTCATTGGCCGCACGTAATATCCCGTCGCTGACATTCATTACCCAAACGAAACCTGTCCCCGCACCTTGGCCGTACCAAGATGTTTGCCAATGAAGGAGGCTCCGTTCTGACAATCCGTTCCGTGACCCCCGCATACTCGTTTACAAGCATATACTATTGCGGGAAAGCGGCATCACCCGTTCGGGTTATGCCGACAAGCCGTTGGAATTATTTGGTTATATACGCTACCTGCGAGTGCATATCCTATGTTGTCGCCTGTATGAAGGCACGTCGCCCCGTGGATCACGGGAAGTATGACGACGCTCGAAACGAAACAGGCAATCAGGCGCTCAGCACTTTTCACCGATTAATCTTATCCGTTCTGCTTCCGTGGCAATGCCGGACAATGATGCTACGCACGCAGCCACGGCCTTGGCTTGGAGTGCGTTTGCGGTGCCGGCGGACATTTTTTGAGCTGCTATGCCGGTTGCGAAGACTTTTCCTAATGACGCCCCTACGGCGGCGCCGTTGGCTTCACCCCTGGTCGAGCCATCACCGTTAAACGTACTGAAGACTGAAAGCGCGTCGGTTTGCAGCAATGCGCCGTTGCTAGAGGCCAAAGCATTTACTCCCCCCGGATCTTTATTCCGCGCATCCAGACATTTTTTTAGTGCTTCTGTATCCATCGCCGGACAATAAACGCTTTCGCTGGTGACTAACTTGCTGTCCTCTGCGACAGCCGTTGGAATAACGGTGCCGTCGTTACCTTCATAGCCTAGAACCAAGGAAACCGGCTGGTTGCTGGTCGATGCGCTGATGTTAACGCCGAATGTTTGGCGCGATGCAAAGACGAGTGCGGTGTCCGAACATGCCGACAGAACGAGACACACGGCGCTTGCATATAACAGACGACTTTTCATGGCAGCTCTTCCCCAACGATGCAGATGTTGTTGCTTATTTCGTTCAGTGACTGTGGATTTACCTTGGTGTTGGAATCGATCAATACGACGACTTGGCATTTCGAGGGATCGGGAATCAAAACGCGGATTTCCTTGTCATAACCTACGGAAAACCGATTGGAATTTGCATTGAGACCGACGGTTTGAGACCGAATCACGACGGCCGCCGTTGAGGCGGGCTCGACGCGCACGACGGTAAAGCCTGGAATGATTCTTTTTGTATCAACCGCGGCATCTCCCTGAACGAGTATCTGCGAGCAGGACGCACATAACAGCGCCGCGGTACATGTCATGGCGGCCGTCGCGGTTCTGGCGCGCGGTGACGCGGCTTCGGATGCGGGTCTTTCCATGCGTCCTACGCAAAAGAAACATTGAACCGGCTTGCCAATCTCTTGAATAGCTGGACATGGCTAGGCCGGAGGCTTGCGATAACCTTGAAACGTATATTCCGTGCCGTTTTCCCGACTTTCGGAAAGTTTACGGAAACCGTTTCTGGGATAATCCAGGGTGCAAACCTTATCTTCCTGATTTCCGCCCAAGACCTTTAGGCGCTCATTCGTCTCGCTCTCAAGAAAAGCGACGTGTCCGCCGCTGTCTTTTACTTTGCCATCTTCGTAGACGACCCTCTTCCATATCGCGAGACTGCCGAGGCTGGGGTTCTCATCCTTGACGCCCCACTCAAGCCACTTCAAAGCTCGCGCCGAGTTCTTTCCCTTAATTCCCGCAGCCGCATAACACCAATTCACAAAGGCAGCGCACCAAGCCGTATCGTCGGTACTTTTTTGCTCGTCGGTAAGATTGCAGGTTTGCAGATATTCAAGGATTCTTGGATTGCCGCGAGGCTTGATCTCGGCGATGCCCGCAGCCTCTTCTTTCTTGGCGATCTTGTACCAATTCGGCCAGTCGTCGTCAGGGTACGCGCTGACCGCTAAATTCAGGTTCAAGGCCGAGAGATCAACTGTGCCGGGCAGCAATATCTGATGGCCGGAATATATGAGATCTGGGTTTTGGATTTGCAGATTTATGGACAATAAATCCGCTAACGTGATGTCGGCCGCGCTGGCAATAGCTGTCAGAGTATCACCGGGCCGCACGTTGTAGAGTTTGTATTGTTCCTTTGGCGGCATCTTGCTCCGTGTCCGGCACTTAGACGCATTTCAAGAGACTATATGGAAGCATGATGCAGGTTACGCACCGGCGATATGCGGTGCATCCCCCGTTCGGGGGAGGTCGGTTACGCCTTTGTGCGCCAGAGCCGAGGCCAGAGAGCGCCCGTGCGCTCCCTGTACTCCGCATACTCATATCCCAAACGCGATTTGAGCAATTCGGCTTCTTCGGATTTTAGAGCTGAAATATAAAACGCTCCCATCACGACCACTGAAATCAGCAGCACAACATTCTGCGATACAAATACGCCAGCAATCCAGAACATCAGATAGGAGAGATAAAATGGATGGCGTATGAATTTATAAGGACCACTTTTCAAGATGCTCCGGGATTGAGACTGCGAAAACGCAATCGCTAGGCCCTCACGCCTTGCGTATGGGACGGACCACCAAAAGAGCATAAAGGCGGCACTGTATAAGGCGATGCCGATAACGCTGCCGACGTTATATGTGGCTGACAGCCAGATAGCGATGAGATGCAGGACAAAGAACGAGATGCCGAGAATGTTGAGCCACCGCATAGGAATTGGCACGGCACTTTGTCTTTGAAATAGCGATTTGATGGCCCACCCGAAGCTGACGAAACAGATAATCGCCAGTACGAGCGCCAGAAACTTCATGGCTCTCTGAACCTCTTACGCATAGCCTTCATGGTCGTACATGGAGCGGTACAGCGTGCCTGCAACGCGCGCCGTGTGCGCCATAATCGTCCAATCGTCATCCGTCAGGTCGCTTGAGGAGATAACCTCGAATAATTCCTCGGCGTGTACTTTGTCGGTTTCTCCGTGACTCACAAAGAATGTTGCTTGTTTGGGCGAAAGACCGAGTTTCCCGAGCAGTTGCCGTACTTCGCTTTGACCATAGTGTGCCCCAATGCCTTCCAGTACGCACGCAATTGCCAAGCGCGCGAAAGGGTGCCGTTGCGCCGTACTTTCATTGAAGCTGATGTATGCCTGGGTTGTTGGGTGAGGCAGACTTGCACGCAGGTTAGGTCCAGCGTAGCCGGTGCTGGTAAGGTCATCTAACACCCAGCGCCAGTGAGTGCGTTCCTCCTCCGCGTGTTGAAGCAGGTACTCCTTAATGCGCTCATGACGCCATGAGCAATGTGCCGCCGCTAAGGCAAAGGTGTATGGGCCTGAATAGGTCTGATGAAACAGTGTGCTCAGGAGTGTGTGGTAATCGGACATTTGTCCTTTTCCGTCGCGCACCTTCCGCAGGAATCTCGATGATGCCAAATTCTCGATTTGGCTTTGAATTTCAGCGCGGAACGATTTTATGGACTCACATGCAGCGGGGGGGGGGGGGCATTGAAAACATTCC
>JADZAK010000225.1 GCA_020852595.1 Rhodospirillaceae bacterium | reverse complement strand
TGCCGCCGCCGCCGTTGAAGTCCGACGAAATGCCGACGTGATCGATGCCGATGCGCTTGATGGCGTAGTCCATGTGGTCGACGAGGTTGCTCACATCCGCTTTCGGCCATTGGTTCTCGATATTGGCCATTTCAGCCTCATAGGCTTGCCGTTGGCCCGGCTGCAGCTTCTCCACGTCGCCGTTGCCGCGCAGGCCCATGGTCTTCTGCAGGGCCTGCACGGCCTTGGTCTTCTCGGGCGGAATGGCGCGCAGGTACGGATCGAACGCCACGATCTGCACCACGCCGCCGGAGCGCTTCACCGCGTCCAGCACCTCATCGCTCACATTGCGCGGATGGTCGTAAACGCCCTTCACCGCCGAATGGCTGGCGATCACCGGCGCTTTGGAGACGGCCAGGATATCGAGCGCGGTTTTCATCGAGGCGTGGCTGATGTCCGCCATGAGGCCCAGTTCGTTCAGCTTCTCGACCATCTGCTTGCCGAGCGGTGACAAGCCGTTGTGCTCGGCGGCGGGTTCTTTTGTGGTGGGCTGTGCGGAATCGCCGAGGTCGTTGTGGCCGTTGTGCAGAAGGCCGAGATAACGCGCGCCCATGCCGTAATAGACATCGAGCAGGCGCAGGTCCTTGCCCACGGAATAACCGTTCTCCATGCCGATGACGATCGGCTTTTTGCCCGCGCCGTAAATGCGCCGCACGTCGGCGGCGGTATAGGCCAGCTCGATCTTGTCCTTGTACAACTCGTCGGCGGCGCGGTGGATGGCCGCGAACTTGGTGAAGGCGTCGGCCGCCGCCTTGGCGTATCCGGCCACCGTGCGCTCACCCTGACCCACGTAGACGATCAGGAACGGCGCATCGAGCCCGCCTTCGATCATGGTCGGGATATGCACCTGCTGGCCGCGCGGGCCGGGTTTCATCATGTCGTAGGCGGGGGAGGCGAAGTCGAAGGGGATGTCGACGTGGGTGTCGATGGTCAGCACCCGCTCGTGGATCTCGCGCGCTTTTGCGTACAGGTCGGCTTGCGACTGCGCGGCGGCTGGCGTTGAAACCAGCGCCAAGGCGAGAGCGATGCGGATCATTGGATTATCCCCCGAAAGAACTCCAGAACGCAGCGAGGATACTATCCGCGGCCAAAGCCGGAGTCACTTTGCCGTCGGCGATGCCGCGCTCCATTTCGGCGACCAGGGTCCGGATCCTGTCGTCGGTCCTGAGACGGCTCGTCAGCCGGTCGTCGATCATCGACCACATCCAGCGGATCTGCTGGGCCCGGCGCTTGGTCTCGAATTCCCCAGCATCCGTGAGGGTCTTCTTATGGTGCGCGATCTTCTCCCACAGCGTATCCAGCCCCTTGTTCTCGATGGCGCTCACCGTCACGACGGGTGGAGTCCACAAGGGGTTCATCGGCGTGATGATGCGCATCGCATGCTGATAGTCCGTTGCTGTAACTTTGGCCCGCGTGACATTCTCGCCGTCCGCCTTGGTGATGGCGATCATGTCGGCGATCTCGAGCACGCCCTTCTTGATGCCCTGCAACTCGTCGCCGCCGCCGGCGATCATCAGCACCAGGAAGAAGTCGACCATCTCGGACACGGTGATTTCGCTCTGCCCGACGCCGACCGTTTCCACCAGGATGATGTCAAAGCCGCCGGCCTCGCAAACGAGGATGGCTTCGCGGGTGGCGCGCGCCACGCCGCCCAGGGTGCCGCCGGTGGGCGAGGGGCGGATGAAGGCGTTCTCGTCCACGGACAGGCGCGTCATGCGTGTCTTGTCGCCGAGGATCGAACCGCCCGTGCGTGACGAGGTGGGGTCCACCGCCAGCACGGCGACCTTGTGGCCTTGGCCCGTTAACATGGTGCCGAAGGCGTCGATGAAGGTGCTTTTGCCCGCGCCCGGCAGACCGCTGATGCCGATGCGCAAGGACTTGCCCGTGCGCGGCAGCAGCGCCACCAGCATCTCTTGGGCTAATTTTTGGTGATCGGCGTTACGCGATTCAATGAGGGTAATCGCCCGCGCAAGCTTCGCGCGGTCGCCGGAGATGACGCCCTCTACATACGCGGCTGCCGTGGAATGGCGCACGAAGCTGTCCTTTAGTGGCCGAGGGCCGCGTTGAGTTTTTCGAGAAGGCCCACGGCGGCCTCGCCGATGACGGTGCCCGGCGGGAAGATCGCCGCCGCGCCCGCTTTATACAGCGCGTCGAAATCCTGCGGCGGGATCACGCCGCCCACCACCACCATGATGTCCTCGCGGCCCATTTTCTTCAGCTCGGCTTTGAGCGCGGGGACCAGGGTCAAGTGACCCGCCGCCAGCGACGAAGCGCCGATGATATGCACGTCGTTCTCCACCGCCTGTTTCGCGGCTTCGCCCGGGGTCTGGAACAAGGGACCGATGTCCACGTCGAAGCCGAGGTCGGCGAAGGCGCTTGCGATCACCTTCTGGCCGCGGTCGTGGCCGTCCTGGCCCATTTTGGCGATGAGAATGCGCGGGCGGCGGCCTTCCTTCTCGGCGAAGGCTTCGACCATCTTCAGAACCTTATCCACGTTCTTCGCGCCCACTTCCTTGCGATACACGCCCGAGATCGAGCGGATCTCGGCCACATGGCGACCATACACCTTCTCGAGGGCGTCGGTAATTTCCCCGACGGTGGCTTTGGCGCGCGCGGCATCGACCGCGAGAGCCAGCAAGTTGCCAGTGCCGGTCTTCGCCGCTTCGGTCAGCGCGCTCAAGGACGTGTGCACGGCCCTTTGGTCGCGCTCGGCCTTCAGCTTGGTCAGCTTGGCGATCTGCGTGGCGCGCACGGCCGAATTATCGACCTTCAGGACGTCGATGTCCTCTTTCTCGGTCAGTTTGTACTTGTTCACGCCGACGACCGTTTGACGGCCGGAATCGATGCGCGCTTGCGTGCGCGCGGCGGCTTCTTCGATGCGCAGCTTCGGGATGCCCGCCTCGATGGCTTTGGCCATGCCCCCTAGGCTTTCGACTTCCTGGATATGCGCCCAGGCTTTCTCCGCCAGCTCAAAGGTCAGGCGCTCGACGTAATAGCTGCCGCCCCATGGGTCGACGCTGCGGGTCGTGCCGGATTCCTGCTGGATGAACAGCTGCGTGTTGCGGGCGATGCGCGCCGAGAAATCCGTCGGCAGCGCGAGGGCTTCATCGAACGCGTTGGTGTGCAGCGACTGGGTGTGGCCTTGCGTCGCCGCCATGGCTTCCACACAGGTGCGCACCACGTTGTTGTAGACGTCCTGCGCGGTGAGGGACCAGCCGGAGGTCTGGCAGTGGGTGCGCAGCGCGAGGGATTTGTCGCTCTTGGGATTGAACTGCTTCAGCAGTTTCGCCCACAGAAGGCGCGCCGCGCGCATCTTGGCCACTTCCATGAAGAAGTTCATGCCGATGGCCCAGAAGAACGACAATCTTGGAGCAAAAGCGTCGATGTCGAGCCCCGCCTTCATGCCCGCGCGCGCATATTCGACGCCGTCGGCCAGGGTATAGGCCAGCTCCAGGTCCGCCGTCGCGCCGGCTTCCTGCATGTGATAGCCGGAGATGGAAATGGAGTTGAACTTCGGCATGTGCCGCGACGTATACGCAAAGATGTCCGAGATGATGCGCATGCTCGGCGCCGGCGGGAAGATGTAGGTGTTGCGCACCATGAACTCTTTCAGAATGTCGTTCTGAATGGTTCCGGCCAGCTGCGCGGGCTTCACGCCCTGTTCTTCCGCCGCGACGATATACAAGGCCAGGATCGGCAGCACCGCGCCGTTCATGGTCATGGACACGCTCATCTGGTCGAGCGGAATTCCGGCGAACAGGGTGCGCATGTCGTAAATGGAATCCACCGCCACGCCGGCCATGCCGACGTCGCCGACGACGCGCGGATGGTCGCTGTCGTAGCCGCGGTGGGTCGCGAGATCGAAGGCGATGGACAGGCCCTTCTGTCCGGCGGCGAGGTTGCGGCGGTAGAAGGCGTTGGAATCCTCGGCTGTCGAGAAACCGGCGTATTGGCGCACGGTCCAGGGCTGGGTCACATACATGGCCGGATAGGGACCGCGCAGGAACGGGGCAACGCCGGGACGCGTGTCGAGGAAGTCGAGGCCTTCCAGATCGGCGCTGGTGAACAGCGGCTTCACGGGAATGCCTTCCGGCGTGTCCCAGGTCAGGGCCTCAAACGACCCGCCGGCCGCCGCGCGCGCCTGCTTCTCCCACTCGGCCGTGGAAAGGCCGCCGGAGTTGGCGGTCGATGAAAGACCGATGTCGGCGAAGCTCGGGATCTTGCCGGCCGCTTTGTTCATGGCGGTCTCCTTTACTTGCCCATGCGCGCATGCAGGGCGTTCAACACGCCGAGCACATCGCAGCCGATGAAGATGAAGTCGTCCACGCCCGCGGCCTTCAGGGCGGCTTCCAGCTCGCCGCCGCGCCCCGCGAGATGGACCGCGCCGGCGCCGACGTCCTTCAACGCCTTTACCACGTTGACGGCGTGCTCCGCATAGACGGCATCGGTCGAAGCGATCACCGCGAAGCGCGCGCCGCTGGTTTTGAAGTCCGTTGCCACGGCGGCGGCGTCCGTGCCGCCCGCGCCCGAGATGGCTTCAAAGCCGCCGGCTTCATAGAAATTCTTGGCGAAGGTCGCGCGCGCCGTGAAGTCCGCCACCGTGCCCAGGTTGGCGAGATACACCTTCGGGCGCTGCCTATAACTGTCTGCCGCATCGCGCAGCTTTTCGAAGTCCTGCGCCAGGCGAAGGTTCGGCAGCGGCGGGATGGACGCGCCCGTGCCGCCCTTCAGCGCGGCGACATAGCTCGCAATCGGCGCGGTTTCGGCGGCGGCGACAAAAGCCGCGGTGAGTTTGCCGCGCCCGGTTTCCGGCAAGGTCAGCGCGGGAGCTGAACCCGCCGCCGCTTTCGGCGCGTTTGTCTTCGCCGTGGCGACCGGCGCTTCATGCACGTTCGGGAATTCGCTTACGCCCGTCAGCGCGTCTTTGCGCTTGGCGAGGTTCTTGGAGCGCTCGGCCTGCACGGCGGCGATTTTGGCCGAGATGAATTCCGCCATCAGCGCCTTCATCATGCCGCCCTGGCGCTCGATCTCCTGGAAGAAGCCCCAGGCCTTGTCGGCCAGTTCGTCCGTCAGCGTTTCGAACATCCACGCGCCGCCGGCCGGGTCGATGACCTTGCCGAGGCCGGACTCTTCCTGAAGAACAATTTGCGTGTTGCGCGCGATGCGCCGGCCGAGATCGCTCGGTACGCCCAGCGCGCTGTCGAAGGGCAGCACGGTCACCGCGTCGGCGCCCGCGATGCCCGCGCTGAAGCAGGCGACGGTCGAGCGCAAAATGTTCACCCAAGGATCCCGCCGGCTCATCATGCGCGGCGCGGTGAGGGCGGTGATAGGGGTGCTGCGGTTATCAGCGCCCGAGGCTTCGGCGACTCTCGCCCACATCTTGCGCAGAGCGCGGATCTTGGCGACCGACAGGAACATGTCCGCGTCGGCGGTGATGGTGAAGGCGATCTGCTGGACCGCGGCCTCGAGATCGAGGCCGTTGTCGGTCATGGCGCGCAGATATTCGACCGCGCTCGCCAGCACACAGGCCAGTTCCTGGGCTTCCGACGCGCCGGCGGAGTGATAGACCGCCGAGCTCACATTGTAGGTGCGCGCTTTCGGCAGATGTTTCGCCGCATAGCTCGCGAGGTCGGCGACGCGCGCCCGCGCGGTTTCCGGGTCCGACGTGATGCGGCCCTTGGCCGCGAAGACGGACAGGACATCGAGGCCGAAATTGCCCGCATAGGCCGCCATCTGTCCGCGCTTTTCCAAAAGCTTGATCAGATAGGCCGCGAACACCAGCGACGGATAACCTTCGAGGCTGACCGGCGCGAGGTCGAGCATCACGCCGTCCAGGGTCCTGGCGAGATCGGCGTAGCTGTTCACCGCGACGCCGTTTTTGCCCTCGGGGCACAGTTTCAGCGTGATCGAGGTGACCCCGTTCTCCAGGTCCTGAAGGATTTCCGTGTTGGCGGTGGCGGGGTCCGGATGGCTATGGGCCTGGCGGATGTCCCAGCCGTTCATCGCGCTCGCCAGCAACGTGCCGCCGCGCACGAAGGGCGCGCCGCCCGGCAAACCTGAGGGATCGTTGGCCGACGGCCAGTCGGCGCGGGTGTACAGGGGGCGGATGGAAAGGCCGTCGTAGGTCTTGGAGACGAGTTTCTTTTCGAAGGGCGCGCCGGCCAGCACCTTCTCCAGAAGCTTCATCCACTGCGCATCGCTCGCGGGCGGAAAATCAGCCGCGAGTTTCAGCGCCGCATCGCTCGAACCGGTCTCTTTCGCCAACGTAGGTTCTCCCCAAGACAGACGCAGCAAATCACATTTTTCTTAAGTGGTGAGCCCACTTACGTCAAACATGGGCATGGTCATGACGGCTCTGTCCAAATGTAGGGGCTCCGCGCATGGAAATGGCTGTCTATACTCAGGAAATGGCAAGTTTTGATCGCCCCGCCGACCCCGCCATCGCGCCCTCCGCCTGGGTCCTGCGGTGGGCGCCCTTGATTCGGGCCGGAGGGCGGGTTTTGGACGTCGCCGCCGGCCACGGCCGCCACGCCCGGGCGCTCCAGGCGATGGGCCATCGGGTGGTCGCCGCCGACATCGACACAAGTGGCCTGAGGGACGCGCCGGGGATCGACGTGCTCACCGCCGATCTCGAAACCGGCCCCTGGCCGTTCCCGGCGGACAGCTTCGACGCCATCGTCGTCGCGAACTATCTCCACCGCCCTCATTTCCCGCATCTCATCTCAAGCCTCGCGCCGGGCGGGGTGCTGATCTTCGACACCTTCGGCCAGGGCAACGAACGCCTGGGCCGTCCGCGCAATCCCGATTTCCTGCTCGCGCCCGGCGAACTGCTGCGCGCTTTTGAGGGCGCCCTTGAGATCGTCGCTTATGAACATGGCGAGGAAACCCATCCCAGGCCCGCCGTGCGCCAGCGTTTGTGCGCCCGGAAGGGACTTGGGCCGGTTCCCTCCTCTTGATTGAAACGGCGCGCCGCGCTTTCTTAGCGCCATGACTCTTCACATCATCAAGCTCGCCGTCGGTATCGACGACGTCGCGCATCTCGCCAAAGTCCAGAAAGCCAATACTCTCGCCAGCGGCAATCCGCGCTGCCGCACGCGCAACGCGCCCAAGCAGGCCGAGGAATTGCTCGAGACCGGGTCGCTCTATTGGGTCATCGGCGGCTACATCATGGTCCGCCAGAAAATCATCAAGTTCCATACGCGGAAAAGGGACGGCAAACCGGAATGCCTGATCGAGCTCGATCCCAAACATGTGCTGGTCGAGCCCACGCACCGCCGCGCCTTCCAGGGCTGGCGTTACCTGAAGGCGGCCGATGCACCCGTTGATATCAAGAAGGCGCGCGGCAAACCCTTCGTCGATCCCAAGATGAGCAAGGAAATGCAGAAGGAACTGCGAAAATTGGGCCTTTTATAGGCTATTTGCGAACTATCCCGGGGTATATATCGCCGCTATAGTTGGCCGATGTTCCGTCTTATCGCGTTCCTGATTTCTCTCCTTATCGCTGCGCCCTCATTCGCGCAGGATAAGCCGCGCCTGACCATCTTCGCCGCCGCCAGCCTCACCGAAGCGCTCAGCGATGTCGGAAAGGCCTATGCGGACGCCGGTCACGACGCACCGGTCTTTTCCTTCGCGGCCAGTTCCGCCCTCGCGCGCCAGATCGAAAACGGCGCGCCGGCCGCGCTGTTTGTGTCCGCCGATGAAGAATGGATGGACTATCTCGCCGCGCGCACACTGATCGAGCCTAATTCGCGGGTCTCCGTGCTCGGCAACAGCCTCGTCCTTGTTGTTCCAAAAGGTGACACGCTCGGCGTCGCGATCGGCCCGGGTTTCGATCTCGCCGGCGCTCTGAAGGGCCGCAAGCTGTCGCTCGCCGATCCCACCGGCGTGCCCGCGGGCCGCTATGCGCAGGCCGCGCTCACCTCGCTCGGTGTCTGGAAGAGTGTCGAACCTCTGGTCGTGCGCGCCGACAATGTGCGTGCCGCGCTGACCTTCGTTGAACGCAAAGAAGCCGCCGCCGGGATCGTTTACGCCACCGACGCCGCGCTGACGGACAAAGTCGATGTCGCCGGGACCTTTCCCGCCGCCAGCCATCCGCCCATTTCCTATCCGCTCGCGGTCATCGCCAGGAACGACAGCGCCGAAGCGCGGGCCTTCCGCGATTTTCTCCTGAGCGAACCCGCGAAAGCCATCTACCGCAAGTACGGTTTCGCCGTACGATAGCGGCGGGGAGCGGGGGTTATGTTCGATCTCACACCGGCCGAGTTGGAGGCGCTGCGTCTCAGCGTCAAGGTCGGACTCGTGAGCATGCTCGCGAGCCTGCCCGTCGGTTTTGCGCTCGCCTACCTGCTCGCGCGCCGCGAATTTCCCGGCAAAAGCCTCGTCAACGGGCTCATCCTGCTGCCGCTCGTTCTGCCGCCTGTCGTGACCGGGCTCATTCTGCTCATGCTCTTCGGCAGCCAGGGGCCGCTCGGCAAATTCTTCGCCGAGACTTTTGGCGTCACCTTTGCCTTCCGCTGGACCGGAGCCGCGCTCGCGGCCGCCGTCATGGGGCTTCCCTTGATGGTGCGCGCCATGCGCCTGTCCATTGAAGCCGTCGACCGGCGCCTGGAGTTCGCGTCGCGTACCCTCGGAGCCAAGCGTTGGTGGACCTTCGTCACCATCACGCTCCCCCTGTCTCTGCCCGGCATCATGGCCGGGGCCATTCTTTCGTTTGCCAAAAGCTTCGGCGAATTCGGCGCCACCATCACCTTTGTCTCCAACATTCCCGGCGAAACGCAGACCCTGCCCATCGCGATCTACTCCATCCTGCAAACGCCCGGCGGCGACGGCCCGGCATGGCGGCTCGCGCTTGTGTCCGTGGCCGTGTCCATGGTGGCCATCGTCGGCGCCGAATGGGTGGAGCGCCGCATCCGGTCGAAATCCGCATGAGTTTCGACATCGACATCACCGCCAGGCGCGGCGCCTTCGAGATCGCCGCGACCTTCCGCGCCGACCCCGGCATCACCGTGCTTTTCGGTCCCTCGGGTGCGGGCACGACCTCGATCCTCGATCTCATTGCCGGCATCCTCACGCCCGCGCGCGGGCGCATCGCCGTGGACGGTCAGGTGCTCTTTGATTCGGCGGCGCGCATCAACCTGCCGCCCGAGCGCCGCCGCGTCGGTTACATCTTTCAGGATGCGCGCCTGTTTCCGCACCTCTCCGTGCGCGCCAATCTGCTTTACGGCTACAATCTCACGCCGCCGGAAACGCGCTACGCCGAACTCGATCACGTCGTGGAGGTGCTCGGCATCGGCGCGCTGCTCAAACGCGCGCCGCTGTCCTTGTCGGGCGGCGAGCAGCAGCGCGTTGCCATTGGCCGCGCCATCCTCGCCAGTCCGCGTCTGCTTCTGATGGATGAACCGCTGGCCTCGCTCGATGAAGCGCGTAAGCAGGAAATCCTGCCCTACATTGAACGGCTGCGGGACGAGCTGAAAATCCCGATCCTCTACGTGACGCATCTGGGGTCCGAGGTGGAGCGTCTCGCCGATGTGGTGGTCGAGATCGCCGCGGGCCGGGTGACGGGCCAGCGCCAAACTTGAAACATTGACCCGAAAAGTTACCCGGCGGGTAACCTATCGAATAAACGGATTACTTCTGGGCCTCGTATCGAATTGTCCGATATAGTCCGCCCATGGATCTCGAACAGGTACGCACTTTTCTGGAAGTGGTGGAGGCGGGCAGCTTCGTACGCGCGGCGCAAGAGCTCAACGTCACCCAATCGACCGTCAGCGCCCGGATCAAGGAGCTCGAACTTCTGTTGGGCCAGTCGCTGTTCGTGCGCCGCAAGTCGGGCGTGATGCTCACCCCCGCGGGCAAGCGCTTCCAGCCGCACGCGGCGACTTTCCTTCATGTCCTTCAGCAGGCGCGCCAGGACGTGGCGTTGCCGGCCGAAATGGCCGCCGTGCTCAACATCGGCGGTCAGTTCAGTTTGTGGGAACGCATCCTGCTCCAGTGGGTCGGACAGTTCCGCGGCGCCCGCCCGGACATCGCGGTGCGCGCCCAGGTCGGCACGCCTGAATCTCTCATGCGCTATCTCGCCGACGGCCTGCTCGACTTCGCGGTCATGTATGCACCGGAAGCGCGCCCCGGTTTCCGCATCGAAAAGCTCATGGATGAAAGTCTCATCATGGTCGCAACCCGGGCCGCGCACGGCGGCCCCGGCGAAGCGGACTATGTGCACGTCGACTGGGGCCTGGACTTTGATACCTGGCATTCGGCCCAGTTCCCGCGCTACCGCGCCGCCGGCCTCTACGTCAGCCTCGGCAACCTCGGCCTCAAGCATATCCTCGCCCACGGCGGCGCCGGTTATTTCCCGGCGCGTGTGGTTGCCGATGAACTCGCGCGCAAGACACTCTACGTCGTGAAGAACGCGCCCGAGTTCGTGCGCCCCGCGCATCTCATCTACGCGCCGGATACCGCTAACGCCGTGCGCGACGCCGCGCTCGAGAGTCTGCGCGCCGCCGTCGCGGTGGATGCCGCCGGCTCCTGACGCGAGTCGCGCGATCTTCGGGCCTGCGACTCCACCGGCTCTGCGCGCGATACAGTGCTTTGATTGCGCGCGTACGGCGAAGCGCTGCTCTACGGCACCAGCCCGCGCCTGGTTGATTTCTCCTTCTCCAAGCGCGGCATCGATACCCGCTGGATCGCCCAGCTCACGGTCGGCAACCGTGTCGCCTGGACCAATGCGCCGAATCGGATCGCCGCCGGTCTCGCGGCCGGGACGGTCACGTTCAATAAGAAGACGGCGCCCTAAAC
>JADZAK010000224.1 GCA_020852595.1 Rhodospirillaceae bacterium | reverse complement strand
GATGGCACGCAGTGTCGAGGCCGTGCACGGAGCCGTCGCAACTGCCCTCGATGCCGTCGTCCCGGCCGAGTGCACCAACTACTTCGTAAACTCAGGCTATGCCGCTACCTAAATGCAAACCGCTCTAATCGACCACTTTGCCCGGGTTCATCAGGTTCTGGGGATCGATGGCGTGCTTCAGGCGGCGCATCAGGTCCAGTTCGACCGGATCCTTGTAGTGCTTCATTTCCTCGACCTTGAGACGGCCGATGCCGTGTTCGGCGGAGATCGAGCCGTTCATGGCGACAACAAGATCGTGAACGATGCGGTTCATCTCGGTCCACTGCGCAAGATAGGTCGCCTTATCGGCGCCCGGCGGCTGCGAGATGTTGAAGTGGATGTTGCCGTCGCCGAGGTGGCCGAACGGCACGGGGCGCGCGCCGGGGAAGTGCTTGGCGATCAGGTCCATGCCTTGCGCGATGAACGAGGGCACCAGCGACACGGGCACCGCGACGTCGTGTTTGATGCTGCCGCCTTCGTGCTTCTGCGCTTCGGGCAGCGACTCGCGGATGCGCCACAGGTTGTTGCGCTGCTCGAGGCTCTCGGCGATCACGGCGTCGGTGAGGATCTCTTCGCCGAACGCGGTTTCAAGAAGCGCTTCGAAGCTCGCTCGGACAGAAGCATCCGGACGCGAGGTCGAGAATTCGATCAGCACGTACCACGGCGAGGGCGCCTGCAAGGGATCGGACACGCCCGCGACATGGCGCATGCACATTTCAAGCCCGATGCGCGGGATCAATTCGAAGGCCGTGACCGCATCGCCGGACAGTGCGCGGGCGCGGTTGAGGAGCTTGGTGGCGTCGTCGAGATTGCTGACGGCGCAGAATGCCGTCGCGGTTTCCACGGGGCGCGGGAACAGCTTCAGCACCGCCGCGGCGATGATGCCGAGAGTACCTTCGGCGCCGACAAACATCTGGCGCAACGCATAGCCGGTGTTGTCCTTGCCCAGCGCGCGCAGCCCGTTCCAGATGCGTCCGTCGGGAAGCACGACTTCAAGGCCGAGCACGAGATCGCGCGCGTTGCCGTAGCGCAGCACGTTGATGCCGCCGGCGTTGGTCGCGAGATTGCCGCCGATCTGGCAGCTGCCTTCCGCGCCAAGGCTCAAGGGGAACAGACAGTTCTTTTCCGCTGCGATGCGCTGGACGTCGGCGAGGATGCAGCCCGCTTCCACGGTGATGGTGAAGTTCACCGGATCGATGGCGCGCACTTTGTTCATGCGCCCGAGGCTGACGATGATCTCGCTGCCGTCTTCATGCACCGTCGCGCCGCCGCACAGACCCGTGTTGCCGCCTTGCGGAACGACGGGGATCTTGGCCGCGGCGCAGGTCGCGACGACCTGCGCGAGTTCGGCGGTCGTGGCAGGACGAACCACCAGCGCCGCCTTGCCCTTGGTATAGAGCCCGCGCTCCTCGTGCAGATACGGCGCCATGGCGCCGAGATCGTGGATGATGCCGGTCGGACCGACGATTTCGGTCAAGCGGTCGAGCAGGGACTGATCAAGGGGCACGGGCCAATTCTCGAAGTTTGTGCAGGAGGCAGTGATATGGCCCAAAGCCCCCGGCGGCGCAACTCTCGGGGCCCGGATTCAGGCGTGTTTCAACGTCCCCGGGCGGCCCGCTCCAAGCGGTCGTTGATCGCGAGGCCGATGCCCACAAGCGGCACGGGCGCCACCGCGATCCCCTGGTAACGGGCGGGGTCGTCCAGGGCGCGGATCATGGCGAAGAGATTCGCAGCCGCTTCCTTGAGATCGCCGCCCGGGCTCAGGTTGAGAATCGCACCGGGGGTCTTGCCGAAACCGAGCAGCGCCTCGCGGCCCTCGGCGTGGGGCGCGTTCATGCGCAGCGGAACCGACGGCGCATAATGCGACGCAAGCTGCCCCGGCGATTTGGGCGCGGCCGGGTCGGCCGCCGCGGTGGTCACATCGCCGATGACGCGTTCGATGTCTTCCTGCGTGACGCTGCCGGGCCGCAGGATCGCGGCCACCGGTCCGGTCAAATCGAGCACGGTGGATTCAATGCCGACACGGGCGCGCCCGCCGTCGACAACGAGATCCACTTTATCGCCGAGGGACGCGGTGACGTGCGCGGCTTCGGTGGGGCTCACGGTGCCGGAAATGTTGGCGCTGGGCGCGGCGAGCGGGCGCTGGGCGGCGGCAAGGATCTCCTGCGCGATCGGATGCGCGGGCATGCGCAAGGCCAGGCTCGGCAGGCCGGCCGAGACCAGCTCGGACACCGGACACGCCGCGCGGCGCGGCAGAACAAACGTCAGCGGGCCGGGCCAGAAGATATGCGCGAGACGGTCAAAGCGCTCATCGGTGCGCGCGAAGTCCGCGACCCAATCGCGCCCGCCCACATGTACGATCAGTGGATTGAACGACGGGCGCCCCTTGGCTTCGAAGATACGCGCGACCGCGCGGCCTTGCGTCGCATCGGCGGCGAGGCCGTAAACGGTCTCGGTCGGGATCGCGACCAGCCCGCCCGCGCGCAGGATCTCCGCGGCTCTTGCGATGACCGGCGCGCTCATGCGCGGCCCTCGGCGAGGAAACGTCCGTTCAAATAGTTCGCCTTCTTATAGGTGAGTTCGGCGCCGTCGAAGGTGTGCACGCGCCCCCCGGCGGCGCGCAGCACCGCGTGACCCGCCGCCGTGTCCCACTCCGAGGTTGGCCCGAAGCGCGGATAGAGATCGGCGCGGCCCTCGGCCACCATGCAGAACTTGATCGATGAGCCGACCACAAGCCGGTCGGCGACGACGAAGGCGGCCAGGAACCGGTCGAGCTGATCTTGCACTTCGTGCGATTTACTGCCGGTGACGATCACGCGGGCGGGACGCAGCCGTGCCGCGATGGGCTTCACGACGCCGTCCCTGATCACTTCGGCGCGCTTGTTCACGCCTTCGACATCGGCGACACCGAGATATGTCTCGCCGCGCGCCGGTGCGTGAACGATGCCGAGCACCGGCAGGCCATCCAGGATCAGCGCGATGTTCACCGTGAAGTCGTTGCCGCTTTTCACGAACTCCTTGGTGCCGTCGAGCGCGTCGACCAGCCAGAACGAGCGGCCTTCGAACGACGGGACAAGGCCCTCGGCCATGCGCTCCTCGGCGACGATGGGAAACCGCGGCGTCAGCTGTTCGAGCTCCGCGGTGACGATGGCCTCGGCGATGCGGTCCGCTTCGGTCACCGGAGAGGCATCGGCCTTGGTGAACGTCTCGAAGCCGCGCGCGCGCACCTCGAGGATGGCGCGTCCCGCGGCCTCGGCAATGGGGTGCAGGCGGTCGGCCCAGGCGCCGAGCGTGGAGAAGGAGAGCGGGGCCGGCATCTCAGTGCACTTTCGCCGCCGCAATGGCTTCCCAGATCTTTAGGGGCGTGAGCGGCATGTCGAGATGCGTGATCCCCAGCGGCGCAAGCGCATCGAGCACGGCGTTCACTACAGCGGGTGTTGCGCCGATGGTGCCGGCTTCGCCGGCGCCTTTCAGTCCGAGGGCGTTGCGGTCGGTGGGCACTTCCGTATAGGCGAAATTGAACGGCGGCGTCGAATCCGCGCGCGGCATGCAATAATCCATGAACGAGCCGGTCAGCAACTGGCCGGTTTCGTCGTAGACCGCTTCTTCATAAAGCGCCTGGCCAAGGCCCTGCACCGCGCCGCCGACGATCTGCCCTTCCATCAGCAAGGGATTGAGCGCGCGGCCCAGGTCGTCCTGGATGGTGTAGTTCACGAAAGAAATGACGCCGGTGTCTTTGTCGACGTCGAGTTCGCAGATGTGACAGCCGTTCGGGAATGTCGATCCCGACGGCGAGAAATTCTCGGAAACCTTAAGGCCCTCCGCGACTCGCGGCGGCCGGCGCTTCGGATCAAAAGACGCCGCAACCACGTCCTTGAACGAGACGCTGTGATTGGTTCCGGCGACGCGGAAGGTGCCGTCGTCGAAGTTCACGTCGGATTCTTTCGCGCCCAGAAGCGCGGCGGCCATCGCCTTGCCCTGATCGATCATCTTCACGCAGTTCACCATGACCGCGCTGCCGCCCACCGGCACCGAGCGCGAGCCGCCGGTCCCGAAGCCGGTCGGGATCAGATCGCTGTCGCCCTGCTTCACCGTGATATCGCTGATGGGAATCCCGAACGCATCGGCGGCGATCTGCGCATAGACGGTTTCGTGTCCCTGGCCGTTGGACTGCGTGCCGATGAGGATGGACAAGCGGCCGTCTTCGCCGAAGAACAGCTGCGGCGTTTCACCGTTGCCGCCGGCGCAGGCTTCCACGTAATAACTCACACCGAGCCCACGCAGCTTGCCGCTCGTCCCGGCGGCGGCTTTGCGCGCGGGAAGGCCGGAGACATCGGCGCGCAGGAGCGCGGCGTCGAGCAGTTCGCCGTAGCGCCCCGAGTCATACTTGGGACCGAGCGCCGTCTGGTACGGGAATTCGTCGGGGCGGATCAGATTGCGCCGGCGCAGTTGGATCGACGAGACGCCGAGGTCCAACGCGGCTTTTTCGACAAGGCGCTCGATCAGATACGCGGCTTCGGGACGGCCGGCGCCGCGATAAGCGTCGAGCGGCGCGGTGTTGGTCATCACGACCTTCGCATCCACCGTCGCCGCCGGGATGCGGTAGGCGCCGCAATACATCGCGCCGCCGGCCGCGGTTTGGACATAAGCGCCGTATTGAGACAGGTAGGCGCCAACGTTGCCGAGATAAGAGACGCGCAAGGCCAGGAACGTGCCGTCCCTATCGAGCGCGAGTTCGCCGTGCGTCACCTGATCGCGCCCATGGCAGTCGTTGAGGCAGCTTTCCGCGCGGTCGCCCATCCATCGGACAACACGTCCAAAGGCGCGCGCGGCGGCGAGGCAAAGGAGCGGCTCGTTGAACAGGAAGTTCTTCATGCCGAAGCCGCCGCCCACGTCCGGAGTGATGACGCGGAAATTGTCGGCCGGCACGCCGAACACCTGCGAACACCAATTCTTCAGCGAATGCACGCCCTGCGAGCCTTGCGTGAGGGTGAAGCGCTGCGTCTTCACATCGTATTCGGCGATGGCGCCGCGCGGCTCGAGCGCGGTGGGAAGGATGCGGCTGTTGCGGATGTCGATGGAGACGATGTGCGCGGCGTTCGCGAACGCCGCTTCGGTTTTCGCGGTGTCGCCCGCATGCCAATGCAGCAGGACGTTGCCCGGCGCTTCGGCGTGAATCGGGTCCGCGTTCGGCGCATCGGCGAGCGACACGACGGCAGGCAGATCGTCGTATTCGACTTGAATGAGGTCGGCCGCGTCCTTGGCCTGCGCGAGGGTTTCCGCGATCACGGCGGCGACAGGTTCGCCGACGTAGCGCACGCGGTTTGCGGCCAAAACGGGACGAAGCGGCGGTTTCGCGGTCTTGCCGTCGGATCCGCGCGGTACGGCGCCGACGGGAATGGCGCCGACTTTCATCGCCTCGAGATCGGCGGGAGTCAGGACACCGACGACTCCCGCGGCGGCCCGCGCGTCGGTGACGTCGAGCGCGGTGAGGACGGCGTGGGCGTGCGGCGAACGCAGGACAAAAAGGAACGCCTGTCCCTTTACGACGATATCGTCCGTATAGCGGCCGTTACCGGTCAGGAATCTCTCGTCCTCGACCCGTCTGATGGCTTGGCCGACGCCGAACCGTCCCATTGTCTGCCCTTCGAAAGCGCCGAAATGCGCGTGTGTTCAGGCCTCAACCTATGACGCGGACGACGCCCAATGTCCATCGCGTGAGGTTGATTCGCCGATCCGACCTGCCTAGGTTAACTCCCACACCCGACTTTTCTCTCTCCAGCCGCGAGTGCTCTCATGAAAATCGCATTTTCGAAGATCGCCATTCCCGCCCAGGGCGCCGTCATTCTTCCCGTCGGCGACGGTGGACGTTTGGGGCCCGCGGCCGGCGCGCTGGATAAGCGCACCGGCGGCGCGCTCTCGCGCGCCATGAAGGTCGCCGACTTCCGCGGCAAGCGCGAGAAGACCCTGACCATCGTCGTGCCGGCCGGCACAAAGTTGTCCCGTGTCGTCCTCGTCGGTGTCGGCGACGCCAAGTCGGTGGACGGCATGGCCGCCGAGCGGCTCGGCGCGGTGATGTTCGATGCCGCCGCGGGCGACGCTGGCGTCGCCATCGTGCTGGATCTTTTCGACGGGATCGCGGCGGGCGCGGTTGCCGCGCACATCGCGGGCGGCCTTCTGCAGAAGTCGTACCGCTTCGCCAAGTACCGCACCAAGGAAGACGAAAGCGGCAAACCCAAACTAAAGGATGTCGATATCCAGACCGGCGCCGCGGCGGAAGCCAAGCGCATGTTCATCGCGGTATCGGCGGTCGTGGACGGCATCTTCTTCACCCGCGATCTCGTCAGCGAACCGGCCAACGTCATCTACCCGGCCTCCTTCGCCGCGCGCGCGCGCGAACTCGCCAAGGACGGCATCAAGGTCGAAGTGCTCGGCGAAGCGCAGATGAAGAAGCTCGGCATGGGTTCCTTGCTCGGTGTCGGGCAGGGCTCCGAACGCGAATCCCAGCTGCTCGTCATGCGCTGGGACGGCGCGGGCAAAAGCGGCGGCGCGCCGCTCGCCGTCGTCGGCAAGGGCGTGTGCTTCGACACGGGCGGCATCAGCCTGAAGACGCCGCCGGGCATGTGGGACATGAAGTGGGACATGGCCGGCGCGGGCATCGTCGCGGGCCTGATGCGTACGCTCGCGCGCCGCAAGGCGAAGGTGAACGTGGTCGGTCTGTGCGGCCTGGTCGAGAACATGCCGGACGGACGCGCGCAGCGCCCGGGCGACGTGGTGACGTCCATGTCCGGCCAGACCATCGAAGTGCAGAACACCGACGCCGAGGGCCGTCTCGTGCTGGCCGACGTGGTCTGGTACGCGCAGGAACGTTTCAAGCCCTCCGCGGTGGTCGATCTCGCGACGCTGACCGGCGCCATCATCCAGACTTTCAACGACCACTACGCGGGCCTTTTCGCGAATGACGACGACCTCGCGCAGCGTCTCGGCGCCGCGGGCAAGACGGTCGGCGAACGCTTGTGGCGCATGCCGATGGGCGATGAATACGACCGCGAACTGAAGTCGCTGATCGCGGACATGAAGAACATCGGCAGCGGCAAGGGCGGCAGCATTACCGCCGCCCAGTTCATCCAGCGCTTCATCCGCAAGGGCACCGCCTGGGCCCATCTCGATATCGCCGGGGTGGTGTGGAACGAGAAGGGCACGGTGCTGTCGGCGCCGGGGGCCACGGGATTTGGCGTGCGCCTGCTCAACCAGTTCGTGGCCGACAATTACGAAAAATAACGGCGCCGTTCGGCGCAAACGGGAAGGGCGCCCTCGAGGCGCTCTTTTTGTTTGCGGTTAGGGTTTCGTGTGGCTCGCCCGCTTATAGGCGTAGACGAACTCGGCATTGCGCGTCGGCGTCGCATTGCCCTTGGCGCCGAGACCGGTGAAGAACTCCGCGACCTCGGCGGCCTGGAGTTCCGACAGGGCCTGACGGAAGAGGCCCTTGTCGCCGTTCTTGAACTTGTGCGCGCCGAACATCTGCTGCTTCGGATCCGCGGACGTGCCGACATACCAGTCGCGATAGTTCGCCCCATGACGGCCCATGAATTCCTGGAAATCGTTCAGGATTTCAGATTTGCTTTTGGCCATGGCGAAGGAACTCCTTGAACGGGAAAATCATAGGGTGCAACCATAACCGTGGGTTTTGGAAGCGCAACAGTCGAATTCGACCGACGCGGGTCTGTGGATAACTCGTGCTCCCCTGTGTCTTTTCCAGCATTGCCGCCACGCGACTTCGTCGCTAAATAGCCGCCCGCATTGAAAGAAGAGCATCCAT
>JADZAK010000223.1 GCA_020852595.1 Rhodospirillaceae bacterium | reverse complement strand
TCTACGGCGAGACGACCGTGCTGGGCGCGGCCTTTCTGGCCGGTTTGGGCGCCGGGATTTTCGCCTCGCCCGCGGACGTAAAAGCCGCATGGAAGCTTGATTTTTCGGCCCAACCGCGCATGGCCGCGGACCGGCGCGAAACCCTGCTGGCCGGCTGGCGCGAGGCCGTCGGCCGCGTGCTGACGCCGCCGCGCGGCTGAAATCGCCCCGCCGGCTCGCCCTCAGACCCGAGACTCACCGGCACACTATATATTGATGCGCTGCGTCCCCGCCCCCGAGGCGGGAGGGCGTCCTTCCGCCCGTTTCATCAATCCAGGAAAGGCCGCAAATCACGAATGCGCGCGTGAGCCCTTTGTAGCGCAACCGGAACTTGGTGTAGTGTTTTTGGGCCTTGGGGTGGGGGTTAGTAATTTCCAATGCAGACGTCTTCAGTGGCGGTATCTGCCAAATCAGGCGTGACCGCGAAAGTTAAGTGGTTCAATCCGGCGAAGGGTTTCGGTTTCGTTGCACCGATGGATGGTTCGGCAGATGCGTTCTTGCATGTGTCGGTCGTTCAACGCGCAGGTCTGCGCACGCTTCGCCAAGGTGCAACAATCATCTGCGATCTGACCGACGGCCCGCGCGGCCCGCAAGTCGCGATCATCGGTCGCGTTGATGACTCGACTGTCGCCGATGACGAGTCCATGGGCGAAGGCGAGGAGAGTGTGCTCGAGGGCGAGATCAAGTTCTTCGCCGTCGACAAAGGCTACGGTTTTGGAATGCCCGCGGGCGGCGGCGCCGATGTGTTCATCGGCATCGGCGCGCTGCAGCGCTCCAATCTCGATCGCCTGGAGTCGGGCCAGCATGTGCGGATGTACGTTCGTTCGGGCAAAAAAGGTCCGATGGCCGTGCGGATCGAACTGCTCGGCATGTCTCTCTCGCACATGAACGATCCGCACTGACGGCAACCGGCCTCTTGCAGAGCCATGGGCTTCACGCGGCACGCGCCGCGTGAAAACGCGCCCGCATTTTTCATGTGCGTTTTCTTTGACGCAGGTCAAAGATTCGCCTTGCGCGGGATAACAGGATTGTAAGCTCGCAGCCGTAGTTGAACCACATTTGACCGGCACATTCGCAAGCATGGGCAGGACGCTTCCGTGTGATCCCGGGCGCGGCCTGACAAAAAGTAAGAAAACCCGTTTTGCTTGCGATCCCGAATGGGATCCGAAGGTGGATCGGCGGGGCCGTTTCCCCTCCCCCTCATCCCCAATGGCCTTGCCGGTCCACCACCTTCTTCTGCAGCGAAGCGAAACCAAGGGGCGATAAGGCCCTTGAAGATGCCTCGGGATGCTTTATTCCCCACCTAAAGAAATATTGTTATGCCACTTCTAAAGGGCATGAATTGGCCCTATTCTATTTCCAAGTGGGGATACACCACAGTGAACATGCCGCAGAAGAAGACGTTAGCACCCGATACGACCGTGCTTGAGAAGTTGCGCGCCAGCGGCCTGCGGCCGACCCGCCAGCGCCTCGCGCTCGCCAAGCTTTTGTTTGGACGCGGCCACTGCCACGTCACGGCGGAAGGTCTGTTCAACGAAGCCAAGCAGACACGCGTCGATGTCTCGCTCGCCACTGTTTACAACGCGCTGCACGACTTCACGGCGAAGGGTCTCCTGCGCGAGATCTCGATCGACTCGTCGCGCTCGTACTTCGATACGAACACCGGCGATCATCATCACTTCTACTTCGAAGGCACCGGCGAACTGCAGGACATTCCGCCTGACTCTGTGCGCATCGCGGCGCTGCCCGACGCGCCCGGCGGTTCGGCCATCTCGCGCGTGGATGTGATCGTCCGCGTGCGCGACTAAGTCCTTCCAAGTCCTTCCGTGCGCGGCGCCTTTCCGCGCGCGCCTCCCGCCAGTTAAGAACCCTTCGCACTTTAGAAATATTCCAGTCAACTTGACTACTTAGGCCCGTCTTCCTACAACGGGTGCGTCAAATTTCGCGGCGTTCCGCCGCGGCGCCGATCGGCGCCTCTGTTCGCCGCTCACGTCCCATACAAACGAGAAAAGGAGACTTCCATGGCTCAGTTGAAAGGTTCCAAGACCGAAGGAAACCTGAAGGCCGCTTTCGCCGGTGAAAGCCAGGCGAACCGTCGTTACCTCTACTTCGCGCAGAAGGCCGACGTCGAAGGTCAGAATGAAGTCTCGGCGCTGTTCCGCTCGACGGCGGAAGGCGAAACCGGCCACGCGTTCGGCCATCTCGAATATCTCGAAGTGGTCGGCGATCCCGCCACCGGCTTCCCCATCGGCGAAACCAAAGCCAACCTGAAGGCCTCGGTTGCCGGTGAAACGCACGAGTACACCGACATGTACCCGGGCATGGCCAAGACGGCGCGCGAGGAAGGCTTCGACGAAATCGCCGATTGGTTCGAAACCCTCGCGAAAGCCGAGAAGTCGCACGCCGGCCGTTTCCAGAAGGCGCTCGACAACCTCGCCTAACGTTCGCGCGATCCAAGCTACGAACGCCGGCGGGGCTCAACGGCCCTGCCGGCGTTTTTATTTTCGCAAAATCCCAAGCGACTTTTTTGTCCTAAGAGATCAGGAGTTCACGGCGCATGAGAGAAGGCAGTCTCGAAGCCCCGACGCGTCACATCATCGATTGGCAGAACCCGGACTACTTCGACGCCGACAAGCTCGACGCCGAAATGCGGCGCCAGTTCGACATCTGTCATGGCTGCCGCCGCTGCTTCAATCTGTGCGACTCCTTCCCGCGCCTGTTCGACATGGTCGACGAAGCGGGCGACGCCGAAGTGCATGGCCTCAAGAGCGAAGACTTCGGCAAGGTCGTGGACGCCTGCACGCTGTGCGACATGTGCTACATGACCAAGTGTCCGTACGTGCCGCCGCATGAATTCAACATCGACTTCCCGCACCTGATGCTGCGCTACCGCGCGGCCGAGCGTAAAAAGCGCGGCGGAACGCCGTTCTTCGAGAAGCAGCTCACCGAAACCGATCGCAACGGCAAGCTGGCGTCGATTGCGCCGGGTTTGGCGAACTGGGCGTCGGACCGTTCCAATACGATGACGCGCGGCCTGATGGAAAAGGTGGCGGGCGTCGACCGCGACGTGGAGCTGCCGAAATTCCACGGGCAGACTTTCGTCGCGCGCGCCAAGGATGCGCCGCCCGAAGTGAACAAGGACGCGCCGGCGTTCGGACGCCAGGCCGTGATCTTCGCGACCTGTTTCGCCAACTACAACAATCCTCATATTGGCGAAGCCGCGCTCAAAGTTCTGGCGAAGAACGGCGTTACAACCGAAGTGATCTATCCGGGCTGCTGCGGCATGCCGCAGCTGGAACAGGGCGACATCGCGCGCGTCGCGGAGAAGGCCAGGCAGATCGCGCTGGCGTTCAAGCCGCACATCGAAGCGGGCAAGGATGTGATCGCGCTGATCCCCAGCTGCGCGCTGATGATGAAGTTCGAATGGCCGCTGATCGTGCCTGACGATCCGAACGTGAAAGCGCTGGCGCACGCGACCTACGACATCTCCGAGTACGTGGTGGATATCGCGGACAAGGAAGGCATGGCGCCGGGCCTGACCACGGTGGCCGGAGGCGTCGCGCTGCATCTCGCCTGTCACGCCCGCGCGCAGAACATGGGCGCCATGGGCGCCGAAATGCTGCGCACGATCCCGGATACCGATGTCAGTGTGATCGAACGCTGCTCGGGCCACGGCGGATCGTGGGGCATTCGCAAGGGCAACTTCGACGTCGCCACCAAGTTCGCGCGCCAGACCGTGCGCCGCACGGCGGACGCCAATAAAGCGTTCGTCGCGTCGGAATGCCCGCTGGCGGGGAAACATATCGCGCAAGGATTCGAGAAATTGGACTCTGATGCGAACAAGGGAGCGCCGCACGAGGGGCAGCGCGCGTTCCATCCGATCGAAATTCTCGCCAAGGCCTACGGATTGTAAAATGTCGAAAGAACAGCGCCGCATCAGCCCCGCGGACATCATGCCGATGTCCCAATACAGCAAGATCCGCGCCGAGCACCGCCGCAAGCTGGTGGACGTGAAGCGCCTGCGCCGCCTGCATGTGGGCCCGCACGTCACGCTCTACTTCGAGAGCTACGACACCATGTGGGCGCAGGTGCAGGAGATGCTGTACATCGAGCGCGGCGGCGATGAACAAATTGAAGGTGAACTCGCCGCTTACAATCCGCTTATTCCGCAAGGCAATGAGCTGGTCGCGACCATGATGATCGAGATCGAGGATGAAGGCGTGCGCCGCCGGACCCTTGCGGGTCTTGGTCATATTGAAACCATGGTGAGTTTAAGCTTCGCCGGCCAGGCCGTCACGGCGGCGCCGGAAGACGACCTGGACCGTACGACGCCGGAAGGAAAAACGTCGTCGGTGCACTTCCTGCACTTTACCTTCACGGCGGAACAAGCCGCGGCGTTCCGCGCGCCGGGTACGCAAGTGACCCTTGGGATCACGCATCCCAAGTACGGACATCTCGCCATTTTGCCGGAAGACAGCCGCGCGGCGCTGGCCGCGGACCTCGCCTAATTAATTGATCACTTCGGCGGGATAGACGCCCCACAGGGCGTCACGCGAGATCCAGCCCGCCACGCCGCCGGCATCGACCCGGCACAGCGCGGAGCCTTGCGGGCATTTTTCCACGGCCACGATCACGCCCGGCTCGACGCTCGCGACGGTGTCGGGTTTGCCGTCCATGGTGCGCAGGAGCGGACGCACCGCCTCGCCGGTGATCATGGCGGTGCGTTTGCCGGAGACCATGCTGCAAGGCACCCAGCCTTCTGTGCCGGCGGTATCCTTGATGCGCCGCCAGGTGTCAAACTCGGCGATGATCTCCACGGGGAGACCGCGCCGCACATAAATCCATTCGATGGGATAACGGGCGCTGGGCCCCACGCGCAGGTTCACGGAGTCGGGACGCAGCGACACGAAGCGCGGCAAAGGCAAACC
>JADZAK010000222.1 GCA_020852595.1 Rhodospirillaceae bacterium | reverse complement strand
TCCGACCACACGCCGGGCATCGCGGTCAGCATCGCGGCCGTCGCGCGCGGCGCGACCATGATCGAGAAGCACCTGACCCTCGACCGCAACCTTCCCGGTCCCGATCACCGCGCCTCGATTGAGCCGCCAGACTTCACGGCGATGGTCCAGGCCATCCGCGAGGTCGAGCGCGCGCTGGGCGACTACCGCAAGATTTGCCGGCCGTCGGAGGCAAAGAACCGCGACATCGCGCGTAAAAGCCTCGTCGCCGGGCGCGCCATTGCAAAGGGCGAAGTCTTTACGCCGGAGAATGTCGCCGCGAAGCGCCCCGGGAACGGGCGCTCGGTCTATGATTTCTGGACGCTCGTCGGCAAGCGCGCGACGCGGCGTTACGACGAGAACGAATTGCTCTAGGGATGGGGTCGGCTATGGACAAGAGGCAAGACGCTCAAACGATTTACGCCACGGCATTGCGCGCCGTGAACCAGACTTACGAAGAACTGGGGCAGGCCGAGACGCTGTTGCCGCTTCTCAAGTCCCGCGCCGCGCTTCCGGCGGCCACGTTTATAGACGGCGCGCTTGCGCTGGATCCGGTCGATCAGGGCCAGCTGCTGTGGGGCTTCAACAAGCAGATCGGCGATCCGGCGATACGTCAGCGCATTGGGCAAATTCTCGCCGAGGCGGAACTCGCGCGCGCGGGCGTTCCCCAGCCTGAATCTACCGCCGCCGCGGATTTCGCGCGCGACGGGATTTTACCGCTCCATGATCTTGTAAGCCGCGCCGAAGCCGCCGATATCCTGCGCTATCTCGAAGGTTGCACCAATCTGACGCGGCAAGAGACCGTGCTCCATCATGATGTGCGGGACGTGGTGCGCGCGCCCCACGTATTCCGCATTGCCACCGATCCTCGCATTCTCGCCGTTGCCGCCCGTCATATCGGCGCGCCCGCCACCATGGTGCAAATGGACGCCTGGTGGTCGCTTCCCGAGCGCGACGAACCGCACGGCGCGCAAATTTATCACCGCGACCGTGACGACTTTAAGTCCTGCAAGTTCTTCCTCTACCTCAGCGACGTGACGACGGGCGACGGACCGCACATCTTCGTGCGCGGATCGCACAGGCCGGAGGGCGTCACGGAGGCTTTGGAGGCGGTCGGCGCGCGTTCCGAGAAGACGCCGCTTTTCTTCAAAGGCAACGGCCGGGAAGTCGCGCATCTGATCGACCAGGTGTTCGGCCCCGCGGTGATGGAAATCACGGGCGGCGCGGGCACCTGCTTCCTTGAAAACACGTTCGGCTTCCACCGCGGCAAGGTCCCGAAGACGGGCCGCCGCTGCATCTTCCAGATCCTCTATGCCGGGATTCCTTATCCGGACCGGTTGCAGCGATGGGAGGAGGCCAGCCTCACCGAGCTTCCGCGGGACTGCGCGACGACGCCGCTGGCCCGCCACGCGGTCCGCTTCGCCACCGCATGACACCCTTTCCCTTCGTACAGGACAGAAGATGAAAATCGAAATCACCGGCCCTGACTTCAACCAGATCATCGAGAACTTCAAGCAGAAGCCGCAGGAACTCTTCCTGAACGACTACGCGCGATATGTGATCTCGCTACGCCGCTATAAGGAGGCCAAAGGCCAGCTGAAGTTCACCGACGATCATGACTCGTTGTTCGTCGACGCCATCGAACACAATGTGAAAGGCCTTGAGAGTTTCGGTTCCGTGGCGCGCACGAACCGCCTCATCCGGCCGCTCTACGCCATCGACCGCGTATTTTTCAAGGCCCACAAACTCAAGGCGCTGTGCGTCGGCCCGCGCACGGAGATGGAACTGTTCAGCATGGTGGGCCAGGGCTTCCGGCCGGAGAACATCAAGGGCCTCGACCTCTTCTCCTATTCGCCGTGGATCGAAGTGGGCAACATGCACAAGATGCCCTACGCCGACAACTCCTTCGACGTGCTGATCGCCGGCTGGGTGCTGACCTATTCCGACGATCCCGACCAGGCGTGCCGCGAATTCCTGCGTGTCGTGGGCGACAGGGGCATCATCGCGATCGGCGCGACCGTGCTCGACGAGAAGGGCCGCGCGAACGAGGCGCAACTCGGCCGCACGTCCAAGCACTATCCGGGCGCCGACCAGCTGCTGTCGGTCTTTGGCAAGCATGTGCGCAACGTGTATGTGCGCCACGAAAGCGAGCCGGGCCAGGAAGGCCGCACGATCGTCATCTTCGACGTGAATAAGTAGGCGTTACGCCTTCGGAGCGGCGAGAGCCAGATAGAACAGGCTCTCGCCGATCTGATTGAGGTTCAGATTGGCGCGGCTGCCTGTCGTGCCGAGAATGCGCTGCAGAACGTCGACGCAGCCCTGCATGTTCAGATCGAACTTGCTCTTCAGCTTTTCCGAACGCTCATAGGCCGCCAGCGGCGGCATCTTGACCTGTCCGCCAGGCGCGGGCAGATCACGCGTGAGCAGATCCGCGATGCGCTCCACGCCGACGTTGCCGCCGATGTTCCACACATAGTGCTCGGCCTCTTCCAGGCTGAGGCGGCCCTTCTGGATGACCTCGCCTCGGTCGAGGTACGCTTCCGCGGCGTCGACCATCTTGATGGGGTCGGTGAAAAGCGGATTGAGATGGTTGGAGATGAAGGAGTCGCTGATCCAGTTGGGATTGGCGACCAGGCTCATCGCCATCTTCCCCGCGGCCTGCGCCTCGAACCCCGTCGTGCAGGACGTATGCAGCAGCATGCGGCAGCCCAGCGTCCAGGGCACATGCGCGCCTTCGCGGACAACCGAGACATTGGGTTGATCGGCGAATACGCCGTTCCAGCGTTCGATCGCCTCGCCAGGATGGGGGCGAAGGACAATGCGTTGTTGCGGCCGGCGCCGGCTCAGTTCCTTGATCGCGGTCAGAATCGCGGTCTTATTGACACGCTCGAACTCGATCTGGTCGTCCCAGGCCTTCACGGATTTGGGATCGTCCAGTTTGATGAAGCCCGCGCGAACGTGGATGTCGGTCACCTGCTCGACGCTGTTCCACAGCGTGTTGATGATCCCGAAATTGGTATTGATCAGGATAAAGTCGCCGAAGCGCGCACGCACCGCATCGATGTCGCGCTGGAAGAAGCCATGATAGGCCGGCTTCAGAATATCGATACGCCCGTTGCCGGCGACCTCGACCGGGATCTTTCCGCCGCTGAGCTCGTCGAGTACGCTTTTCTCGAAGGCGCCGTTGGCGAGAATGACATCGGGCAGGTCGAAAATGTGTTTGGTGCAGTAGTTGGCGATGGCGACCTTCTCGATATGGGCCAGCAGTTCTTCTTCGAGAATGATGACGCGGTGGCCGGCTTTTTTCGCCGCCACCATCGCCGGGTGATGGATATTGTTGAAGCTCTTGAACAGCACCGTGCCGGCGGGCAGTTGGCGCATGTTGTTGTACAACAGCCATTGCTGACCGATGATCACGCTATAGCCGCGCGTGGCCAGCACCGTGGCCAGCAGCGCCTTGCTGTCGAACTCGCGGGATCCGAATTCGATGGGCAGATAAACGATCGGAAAACGGGTTACCAAGCGCTCAATCCCCCGTCGATCAGGATGTTCTGGCCGGTGACGTAGGACGAGGCGTCCGATGCCAGCCACACGACGGCGTTGACCATCTCCTCGCCGTAGGCCATGCGGCCCAACGGCACGCGCGCGCCGTATTTCTTCTTGAAGGTTTCGTTCTGGCCGCTTTCGACGCCGCCCGGCGTGATGCAGTTCACGCGGATGCCTTTGTCGGCCCAGTAGGTGGCGAGATATTTGGTGAGGCCCACGACGGCGGCTTTCGCGGCCGAATACACGGCCGGGCTGCTCATCGCGCGGCCCATGTACTCCGAGCCCTCATAGATGCGCTGGTCGGGGGCAACGACGCCGTAGATGGACGCGGTATGGATGATGCTCCCGCCTTTGCCTTGCGCCACCATTTGGCGGCCGATCGCCTGGTCGACGAGAAAGACCCCGTCGATATTCACGGCCATCACCCGGCGCCATTCCTCCAGTTCATACCGCTCGAACGCCTGGAAGTATTTGGTGCGGTCGGCGGTGGGTTTGCTGCCGCCGGCGTTGTTGTGAAGGATATGGATCTCGCCGAATTCGCGGACCACTGTATCCGTCATCTTCTGCACGGACTCTGGTTCGGTGATATCGCAGGCGACGCCGATACAGCGCACGCCATGGGTTTTCGTGAGGTCCGCGGCGAGATCGTCGGCAACCGCCTTGTCCAAATCCACCACCGCGACATTCGCGCCGAATTCGGCGAGGCCGTTGCAGAAACGCCGTCCGAGGATACCGACCGCGCCGGTGATGACCGCGTTGCGGCCCGCGAGGTCAAAGCGCTTCTGATAGGAGGGGCGTTCGCTCATGGGAGTCTTTCTGCAAGGATCATTTCCACGATCCGGAAATCGAGCTCGGAATCGATGTCGATGGACCGTTCTTCGGGCATTATATAAAGCGCGGTTTCCGGCTTGAAAATGGCCGGATCCTCGAACAAGGCGTCGTGCCGCCATACGTAGATGGAGGCATTCATATCGTAGCATTTCGGCGCGTCCTGGCGGCGCACCACCGGTTTCGCCAGCGGCTTGGCCAGCGTGACGCGTCCGTCCTCGTGCACTTCCACCAGGTTGAAATAGGGCGAGCGGCGCGCCGGCATCGCCGTGATCACGTTCGGTGCGTTTTTCGTCCGCAAAAGTTCGATGCAGGCTTCGATATCGGAGGGAAGGCGAAGAGGCGAGGTGGCGTCGAGGTCCACCAGCACGTCGAACCGCTTGCCCGTATGGGCTTCGGCGGTCTCAACGCTATGGCGGATGGCCGGGACCTTGGCGGCCTGGTCCGTGGCCAATTCATCCGGGCGCGTGACCAGGAGATCGGCGCCGGCGTCCTTGGCGGCCTGCAGAATGTCCTTGGAATCGCTGCTCATGGCGATGAAGTCGACGACCCCGCTCGCGCGCGCCTGTTCGATCGTCCAGGCGATCAGGGGACGGCCATGCATCGGGCGGATGTTCTTGTTCGCGACGCCCTTCGAGCCGCCGCGGGCGTTGATCGTGCAAAGAACGCTCATGCTGCGGGTCCTTTTACCCAGGTCGCGCCCGCATTGGCGCGTTCGGCGGCTTCGATCAACTCCACCACCGACGCGCCTTCGGCCAGCGTGCACAGCTTGCCGGCGGCGCCGTCGATCATCAGGCGATGTTGCTCGCGGTACGTATGATCCCGGTCGACGGGATGTTCGGCCAGCATCTGGCCGTCTTTCTGCAAGAGGCCGCGTACGAGGTCGAGATGCAGCATGCCCTTGTCGGTATTGATGACGGCGGAGCGCCGCCCGGGACGATCGAGATAGTTGAGGGTGATCTGCACCGCCGGGGCCCCTGACGCCTCGAGAAGCACGGAAAAGCTGTCCTCGCTGTCGATCTCGAGCGTACTGAAATGCCCGCCGTGCGCCGTCAGCTTTTTCCAGGGTCCGAAGAAGTGCAGCGCGAGGTCGATTTCGTGGGACAGGTCCCGCAGAACCCCGCCGCCCGCCCCGCGCCGCGCGGAATAAGACGCGCGGTAGTCGCGTCCCGGGCGCCAATCCGGCAGCCACTGGCCGACATGCAGATGCGCATCGAAGACGCGCGCGCCGTCCAGTTCCCGTTTCAGGCGGATGATCAACGGATGGCAGCGGAAATTGTAAGCCACCGCCGCATGTGAAAAACGTCCTGCGGGCGGAACCTGCACGGCATCGAAGAGCGGCTTTTCCACAAGAACGCGGCCGTTGAAGCCGAGATCGCAGAGGGTCTTGAGCGCGCCGAAGTGCGCGGAAGTCTCGTTGGCGATCACGACATAATCCGGCCGCCATGCGTCGACGCCGGCCTGCAATGCGGCGTACCGGCGCGGGTAGATGCCGTCGCGGGCGCTGACCACGGCTGTCTCGCACCCCAACTCTTCCAGGAGGCGCGTGTGCCGCTGGCCGATGGAGCCGTATCCGACGACCAGGGCCTTCATGCGGGTTCGGGTCCGCGCAGGGCGAAGCGTTGGCCGATTTTCAGCCGCGGCGGGGGTTCTCCGTCGCCTTGCCAGGCCGAGACAAAGACCGTGCTGTCGCCGGTTTTGACGGTAACGCCCTGGGCCGTCACGCCGACGATCTCGCCCGGCGTGCAGATGTAAGAAGGCGCGTTGGGAATCATGCCGGCGGTGACGATTTTCACCGTCTTTCCGTCCAGGCGTGTCATGGCGCACGGACCAGGATGCGTGATCGCGCGCACGAAATTGAAGACGCGCCGGCTCGGCCAGGTCCAGTCGATCCACTCGTCGCCCGGGCGCCGCCGGCCGAAATAGCTGCCCACGGGGTGAATTTCCGATTGGACGCGGCCTTGCAGCGTTCCGGCCTCGATGCCCGCCAGCGCTTCATGCAGCACATCGGCGCAGCTCGTGATGGCGCGGCTCAGGACGGTGGCATAGGTGTCCGTATCGTTGATCGGCAGCAGGCGTTGCACCAGGATGTCGCCGGTATCGATGCCCTCGTCGATATAGTGAACCGTGATGCCGAAGTCTTTTTCGTCGTTGATCAGCGCCCAGTTCAGGATGTTGCGGCCGCGGTAGAACGGCAGCGCGCCGGCGTGACAATTGATGAAGCCCATCGGCGCGGCGTCGAGGATCGGGCGCTTCAGGATCTGGTTGAACGACATCGAAACGAACAGTTGCGCGCCGAATTTCTTCAGCGCCGCGATTGCGTCCGGCGCATTCACTTTCTCGATGGGCAGGAACGGCACGCCGAGCTTCTTGGCCCACTCCGCCAACACGGGATCGCGCGTATCGAAACGCGGTACGATGAACAGGACCTTGAAGCGCGGATCGGCCGCGATCAGCTCAAGCGCGCGGTGCGACCAGGGGCCGTCGGCGAAGTATCCGAGTGTAATCACGATGCGGGGCTCATGTAGGGGGCCAGCACGTTGCGCAGCATCGCGATGCCGTTGCTCTGGCTCTTTTCGGGATGGACCTGCACGCCGCCCACCCGGCCATTGTCGAGCGCGGCGACAAAGGATGCGCCGCCGTGGACGCATTTCGCGGTCCAGCAGTTCGGCGGCGTATCGATCATCGCGAAGCTATGGGTGAAGTAGACGGCGGTTCCGTCCGCGAGCCCGTCGGTCATCTGCGACGGCTTGTCGAACCGCACTTCGTCGAAGCCCACATGCGGCACCGGCGCGTCCGGTTGTGCCGTCAACTTGCGTAAGGTTCCGGGAAGAAGGCCCAGCCCCGCCACGCCCGGGGCTTCTTCGCTGCCCTCGAACAGCATCTGCATGCCGACACAGACACCGAAGAGGCGCCCGCCGCCCGCGACATAGGATTTGATAGCCGTGTCGAAGCCGCGGCGCGCCAGCTCTTCCATCGCCCCGCCGAAGTGACCGACGCCCATCAACAGGGCGATAGGCGCGCCGGCCAAGTCAGCCGGGTCCGCCGATGCCTTGAACGGCACCGAGAGATGCGTCAGCACCTTGTGAAAGTTGAAGGTGTTGCCGCCGCCGTAGTCGATCACAAAAACCATCGAGCGGCCTATTGCACCTCGAACAGGGGTTCCCAGCGGCCGTCGCGTTTCTCGAACAGCTCGCGGTTGACGCTGCGGTCGAGCGCCGCGTCGAACTCCTCGCGGGTCATCTTGTAGTACTCAAGATATTCCTCGAGGTGACGCTCCGGATACTGGTTGTCGTAGAGCTGAACGAGGGGCTTGGCTTGCTCGCGCGTCAGCGCCCCGCGGCGGATCTCGATATTCGCGTCCTGCGTCGCGCGGCCGAAGCCGAATTTCAGGTACATGAGATAGGTGTGCAGCGCATACAGCGAGGAATCGTTCTGCGCGAAGTTGGTGAAGGTGCCCGAGTTGCTCTCTTCATGTTCCTTTAGGCCGCAGTGTTCCTTGGCCACGAGGTAGTTGCGGTAGGAATCCCAGGCCTCGAAGTACGACCAGTGGGTCTTGAACACGCCGATGCGCTTCAACTCGCCCTCGTCCGGGAACGTCCACTGATAGATCTTCTTCTGGTCCAGCTGGCCGAAGGTCTTTTCGTACTGGCCCGACAGGTAGACCTTCTTGATGTAATCCACGTAGAAGTACGGCGTGAATTTGGTTTCGGTCGAGCCGCCGTATTCCATTTCGCCGTCTTCGCCGTAGAAGATCGGCGCAATTTCGTTCAGCGCCGCGGCGCGGATGACGGCCGACAGGATGCCGGTGGTCCAGCCGAACAGCGGGCGGCCATGCTCGATGAAACCGATGCGGTTGATTTTCTGCATCGTGTCGGTGTCGAGCGTGATGTGCAGGTGGTCGTAACCGGAGTTCACGAAGTCGGTCAGGTTTTCGTTGCCGATGCCGAACTCCAGGGGCGGGCGCACCGTGATGCACAGCGGCGTCATGCCGTAAACGTGCTTGAGCTGGTAGGCGACGTAAGAGCCGTCCTTGCCGCCCGAGACGGGGCACAACACGTCATAACGTCCGTCGGTGCGGCGATGCTTGTCGAACAGTGCCAGCAGTTCTTTCTTACGCGAGTCCCAGTCGAAGGTCTTTTTCTCTTCCGACCATTGGCAAGCGTTGCAGACGCCCTCGGCGCTGAACTCGACACGCGGGCGCGTCGACATGTTGAAGCAGCGTGTGCACCAGAAGAGGTTTTTCATTTGGAGAATCCGTGGAAAATTCTTGAAAGGAGGAAGGGAACGTTTGCGTTGTCCGGTTTCACCGCCGTGCCGGCGACAAGCGCGCCGTCGGGCACATCGCGGTTCACCACCATGGCTCCGGCGCCGAGCACGACGCGGTTGCCGATCTTGGAGTTTCCGATGATGGTCGATTTCGCATACATCAGCACGCCGTTGCCGAGGATGGGGTAGTCGAGACTGCCCTCGCGCGGGCTGCCGCCGATGGAGCAGTTTTGGTAAATGCATAGGAAATTGCCGAGCTGCGCGCGGCCCACCACGCTGCCCACGGGGTGCACGTAAACGAACACCTCCGGCAGTTCGACCTCGTGGTACATGTCGAATGCATGGAGCGCCTTGTTCAGCAGGTAAACGCGCGTGGCGATCTCCTTGTGGTTCGCTTTCGACAGCGCATGCGCCAGCAGCGAAAGATAGGCGGCGTAGCGGTCGCTATGCAGGTGCGACAGCGAGCCTTCGCCGTCCCGCGTATACCCGGCCAGCGCGATATGTTTCCACCCGCGCGCGACCGCGGCGAGGGCCTGCTCCGTGCCGCCTTCCATGGCGTCGAGCGGGATCGCAAAACCATCCGGGAAGAAGGCGCCGATCTGCCGCTGCACGTAGCTCGCCAGCGCGTTCACGCTGAGCGTGCTCCAAACGCGGCCCGAGGCGGTGTTGATCGAGACTTGGTCCATGCTGATCAGGCCCACGACGCCATGTTCATGTTGGCGTCCAGCAGCGCCGCGCGCGAGTCCGAAAGCCCCTTGCCGATGAAGGCGAAGAGATTGGAGGTCGCGACGCCGGACACCTGCGGCAGTTCCATGCCCGGCTGGAAGTGATCGGTGCGCCCGACCCCGCCCATCATGACGAAGGGCAGATGAATGTCGCGCGGCACCAGCTCGAAGACGGGCAGGTCGAGGCCCATGCCGGTGCCGTCGCGGTCCACCGAGTTCAAGAGGATCTCGCCGACGCCCAGGCTCGCGACATGGCTCAGCCAAGGCGCCAGCGCGGCCGCCGCCGGGCTTTCGCCGCCCCGCAGGAGCGGCGTGCGCGGGCCTTCCAGGCCCCGGTAGTCGACGGAGGCCATCAGCGCCTGCTCGCCGTAGACGTTCGCGATCTGGCGTACCACGGCGGGATTCTGCCACAGCAGCGTGTTCACCACGACCTTGTCGGCCCCGTTGTGAAAATAAGTCTCGGCGTCGCGGAAATCGCGGATCGCCCCGCCCAGCGCAACCGGCACGAACACTTCCGAAGCGATGCTCGACGCCGTGGCCAGGAAGCGCTTCTGGTCGATGCCGTCGCTCTCGACATTCAGGATCACGAGTTCGTCGATGAACCGCGACACTTTCGAGAAATTGTAATTGCGCTTGAGCCAGTCGGCGTTGCCGACCTTCTGCAGCCGGAAATTACGGCTGATGCAGAACTGTCCGTTCAGGTGCAGAAGGACGAAGATGAGGCGCTTCTTGGGCATGTTCTTGTCGTCTTTTAAGCGTCCGGCCGCCGATGCGGTTTCTCGTAGTCGTCGGGGCGGCCGATATCGACCCAGGCCTCGTGGATGGGGTAGACGATGGTGCGCCGCGATGCGTCGCGCAGGCGTCCGAACAGGGTCGGCATGTCGCAGCGTTCGCCGGGGTTCAGGAAATCGAGCGCGTCCGGGTTCAGCGCGTAGATGCCCGCGTTGACGTGGCTGCGCGAGATCGGCTTTTCCTCGAAGCCCACGATGTCCACGCCGCGCGTGGTCACGACGCCGAACGGATGCTGCCATTCATGCAGCCTGACGGCCATGGTCGCGGTCGCCTCCGAGCGCGCGTGGAACTTCAACACTTCGCTGTAATGCACGTCCGTCAGCACGTCGCCGTTGGTGACGACGAACGGCGCGTTCGGGCGGGGGCGCAACAGGCCGATGGCGCCCGCCGTGCCCAGCGGCTCGTTCTCGCGCAGGTACTCGATCTGGATATTGAGCTTCGCGCCGTCGCCGAAGTACTCCTCGATCATGTGGCCGAGGTAATGCACCGAAATCACAAAACGCTGGAAACCCTCGGCTTTGGCCCGTTCGATGATGTGTTCCAGCATCGGCTTGCCGTTCACCGGCAATAAAGGCTTCGGGCAGTTCTCGGTGTAGGGGCGCAGGCGCGTGCCCATGCCGCCCGCCATGATGATCATCACGTTGTCGCGGTGGCTCGGCGCCATCAGCTCGTTCAGGAGGTGCAGCCCCGCCAGATGATGTTTGTCGTCCACGATGGGCAGCGCGCCGATGCGGTTGCTCTGCATCAGTTTCAGGACCGTCTCCCGCGGCATGTCGACCGGCGAGACCATGGCCTCGCGCTGGATGATGGCGTCGATCGGGCTTTTCAGTTCCAGGCCGCGCAAGAGGCCGCGGCGGATGTCGCCGTCGGTGACCGTGCCCACGAACGTACCTTGGGGCGAGACGACGAGGGCGATCTGCAGCCCGGATTCATTCAAGTTGGCGGCCGCGTCATGGATCGTCGCATCCGCCGGAAGCAGCGCCTTCCTCCACGACTGCGAGGCCTCGGCGGGCGCCGGCGAAAATGTGGGAGACTCAGGCATGGCGGGTTCCGAAATTCGTCCTCTGGCCGGACTCTTGGAATCCGAGCCTGTAAGTCAATAACGCAAGAAAGTTAATAAGATAGCCCTGGTCCGGTGTCTTTAGGGACTCCGGCGGCGCGGGGCACCTTAAGGAAGTGTCAGACGCCCTCCCGCCCGCCGCAGACCGCCCGCTAGGCGGGCCCGGCAAGGCCCGGAAAACCAAGCAGTCCGGCGATAAAACACGCCAGGATTCCTGCCGCAAGGCCCGGGCCGAGCGGCATTTCCCCCCGCCAGAGCGCCTTGCCCAGGACGAGGCTCGCCGCGAGGGCCCCCATCAGGGTCAAAACCCCTCCGGCGGCCATGATGTAAGGCAGGGCGAGGGGCCCGAGCCAAAGCCCGCCCGCGGCCACCAGTTTGACGTCCCCCAGGCCCATGGCCTCCCGGCCTTTCCACCGGCTGACCAGCCAGCGCAGGCCCCAGAAGACGCCCCCATTGAGAGCCGCGCCGGCGAGGGCAAGTTCCCAGGACAGAGCGAGGGGCGAGCCCGCCAGGACGACCCCCACGCCGCCGAGCGCGAGCGCGACCTGGAGCGGATCGGGCAGGTATCCCGTCTTGAGGTCGATGACCGAAAGGGCGATCAGCACCGCGGCGAGGTAGGCCACGCAGGCCAAGGTCCATGGGTCCGTCACCACGCGCTCCGCATCAGTCCACCGCCGTCATTTCAAGGGCGCATCGCTTTGGATTCGCATCGGAATCGCCGGCGCGCACAACCCTGGCGCTCATTTTGCGCTGTGGGTGTTATATGCTATGAACGGCCCACCAAAGCCTAAAATTCTCGCAAGGCTCTAAAGGGGGCGATGCGGGGTATGCGGGTGTAGTTCAATGGTAGAACGAAAGCTTCCCAAGCTTTAGGCGAGGGTTCGATTCCCTTCACCCGCTCCAGCCTTCGCGCGTGCAATGCGCAAGGCCGTCATGCCGAGGTCCACGAGGGCGGGGGCGGCCGCCGTCCGTGCGCTTCGGCGAGGCGAGTCATGTCCCCTGGAACAGATGTTTTAGTAAGGCACAACGGCCACCCATGACGGGTCGAGACCCTCAGCCAGACGGCGCCAGCGCTCCGCAGGAGCCCGTCCTTCGCAATACCCATTTCGATTTTCAGGCCAAGGTTTTCCGCGCGCCGGGCGCCTGTTTTGTCCTCAGGGGCAAAGACAAGACGCCGATGTTCGCCGTCGAGATGGGCTCCGGCCTCGGTTACATCTCGCTGAAGGATTTGCGCAAGACCTTCTACATCGCCGAAGGCGGTCACGACGACAGGCTCATCGAGCAGGCCGCCGCCGGCCTGCGTCATGTGCCCGATATCCGCCCCGGCGATGAAATCCCCAACGAGATTTTGAACGGCACCGCCTCGTGGACGGTGGCGCGCAAGCACAAGCAGATCGCCCGCGACCGCATCCAGGTTCAGCTTCTATCGTGGATGGGCGGCAGGCCCATCACCTATACCAGCCAGCAAGAACTGAAGGAGATCCTCGGCAAGGACGAGAACAAGAAGGCCCTGAAGGACGCTTTCAACAAGGCTGCCGCGGCGCTCGGTTTCGATGAGGTCGAGAAGGTGCTCGACCTCATCGAAACCCTCGCGCGCGAAATTTGCTACGTCGAAGCGTTGCGCGAACGCTCCCGCGAGCTCAAGAAAATCCACAGTAACGTCGAGAAACTGGGCAAGGTCTATACCGATGTTCGCGGATCCTCCGAAGTCGGCCGCGTCAAACTCCTGATGCTTCGCGGCCTACACGAGGCTGAAAACATCCTCAACCACGTCGACTCGGAAACAGCCGACATCATGAATGCCCTGATGTCGCTGGATGACGTTATCAAGGCCGTGCGCCATGCGCGCGACACGCTCCATTTCCTGTTGATGGAATGGGATCCGGTCATCGCCAAGTGGGAAAACCTCAACCTCGTGCGCTGTCAGGAAATCGACCGCGCGTTACAGGCGACCTACCAGTTTCTCGCGTTGCGATTCGATACCGGCAAGAGCCTGATGAAAAAATCAGGCCACTGATACAAGCTAACGCGAAAGATGCCGGATCAAGTCGTGCACGAATTTCGTGCCCGCCTCGACCTGCGAAATCTCGATGTATTCGTTGGGCTGATGGGCCTGCGAGATCGAGCCCGGCCCGCAAATCACCGTCGACAGTCCGGTCTGCTGGAATTGTCCCGCTTCGGCGGCAAACGCGACGGCGCGCGTCACGTTGTCGCCCGTGAGCATGCGGCACAGATGCTCGGCCTCGGACTCGCGTTCGGCTTTCAGCGCGGGCGTTCCGGCGCGCGGGATGGTTTCGATGTTGCAGCCCGGCGCGACCGCGCGCATACGCGGCAGAACTTCGCGGGCACAATGTTCCGTGAACCGGCGGATATAACGGTCCGGATCGTCTTCCGGCAACGCGCGCACATCCCACTGGAATTCGCAGCTTCCCGCCATGATGTTGATCGCCGTGCCGCCATTGATGACATTCGCGGTCAATGTGGTGTGCGGCGGCTCGAAAAGGCTGTTTTGCGGACCCTTCGCGGCGGCGTCCTCGCTCAGGCCCCGCAGATACAAGATGAGTTCGGCCGCGATCATCACCGCGCTGACGCCGCGGTGGGTTTGCGAGGAATGCGACTCATGGCCGGTCACGATGGTGCGCACGCCGGTGATGCCTTTGTGCGCGCTCACCACCTTCATATCGGTCGGCTCGCCCACGATCACCGCGCGCGGCGCCGGAAGTTCCTTGTTCAGAAGGCGGATCAGCGACGGCACGCCCGCACAGCCGACTTCCTCGTCGTAGGAGAAGGCGAAGTGCAGCGGCGTTTTCAGCGCGGCCGCCTTCATCTCATCGAGGGCGGCCAGCGCGATGGCCAGGAAGCACTTCATATCCGCCGTGCCGCGCCCGTAGAGGCGGCCGTCCTTCGCGACGACGCTGAACGGATCTGTATCCCAGTCCTGACCGTCGATAGGAACGACGTCGGTATGACCGGATAGGACGACCCCGCCGGCGACGTTCGGGCCGACGGTGGCCAGCAGATTGGCCTTGGTCTTTTCCTCGTTGTAGACGAGACGGCTTTCGACGCCGTGGGCGTTCAGAAGATCTTGAACGAAAGCGATGAAGGCGAGGTTGGAGTTGCGTGAGACCGTATCGAACGCCGCCAGCTTTTCCAGCATGGCGATGGAGCGGGCGGTGGCGGCGGACACGTTCATTCTTTCATCCGCCACTTGGTGCCGTCGGCGCGGTCCTCGATCAGGACGCCGAGGGCATCGAGCGCGGCGCGCACACGGTCGGCTTCGGCGAAGTTGCGCGTCTTGCGCGCTTCGTTGCGCGCCGCGATCAGGCGCTCGACTTCGCCGACATCCACCAGTTTCGCCTTGGGCGCCGCCGCGAACCAGTCTGAGGGTTTCTGCTGCAACACGCCCATCAGCGCGCCGGCGGCCAGCAACTGGCCTTTCAGTTTCGCCTTCTCCGCCGCGTCCGTGCTTGAGTTGAGCGCGCGCGCCAGCGCCGAGATTTCCGCCATCGCGGCCGGCGTGTTCAGATCGTCTTCCAGCGCGGCCATGAACGCTTCGGGCGGATCTTCGTCCGCCGCTTCGATGCCGGCCACCTGGTCGAGCGCGCCGTACAGGCGGTCCAGCGTCCGCTTGGCCTGCGTGGTGGAATCATCCGACCAGTCCAGCGGCTGGCGGTAATGGGCCGACAGGATCGCCCAACGCAGCGCTTCGCCCGGCGTGGATTTGAGCGCTTCGTTCGAGCTGATGATGTTGCCCACGGATTTGGACATCTTCTCGCGGTTCATCGTCAGGAAGCCGTTGTGCATCCAGATGCCGACAAACCGCGTGCCCCCGTGAGCGCATGTGCTCTGCGCCAGCTCGTTCTCATGGTGCGGGAAAATCAGATCGTGCCCGCCGCCATGGATGTCGATGGTCTCGCCGAGGTGCGCGTCGATCATCGCCGAGCATTCGATATGCCAGCCGGGACGCCCGCGTCCCCAGGGGCTGTCCCAGCCCGGAAGATCCGGCGTCGAAGGCTTCCACAGCACGAAATCGGCGGGGTCCTTTTTGTACGGCGCGACTTCCACGCGCGCGCCGGCGATCATGTCGTCGCGGTTGCGGCCCGACAGCGAACCGTATTTCTCGAAACTCGGCACATGGAACAGGACATGGCCTTCCGCGGCATAAGCGTGGCCGCGGTCGATCAGGTCCTGGATCATGCGCAGCATCTGCGGGATGTGCTGCGTCGCGTGCGGTTCGATGGTCGGCGGCAGCACGTTGAACGCGCCCATGTCCTCATGCCAGATTTTGGCGAACTTCGACGTGATCGCGTCGATGGGCACGCTGTCCTTCTTGGCCGCCGCGTTGATCTTGTCGTCCACGTCCGTGATGTTGCGCGCATAGACCACCAGCGGGTAGCGGTCTTTCAGCATGCGGTACAGCACATCGAAAACCACCGCGGGACGCGCGTTGCCGACATGGGTGAGGCCGTACACCGTCGGACCGCACACATACATGGTGACGCGGTTCGGGTCGGCGGGCGTGAAGAGCTCCTTGCGGCGGCTCAGCGTATTGTAAAGCGTCAGCGGCATGACACGCGGGGTCCGGAAATCGTTGGTTCCCGGCTATAGCGCGAATGCCCCGATGGGGCTAGGGCATGTTCTAAAGGAGCGGCGGCGGTCCGCGGAATCCGCCGCGTTCGCGTCCTTCGGGCCGCAGGCCCGGGGTGTCACCCTCGGCGGGGGCCGGCGGGATCCACAATTTTCGTTGCCAGCTTGCCGCGCGTTTCGCGCCGGCGGCTTTTTCCGCATCCGTCAGCGCGGCGCGCACCGCGCCCATGCGCTTTGGGTCCGGCGCGACGAAGGCGACACGGGCCTTGTTGGGGTTGGCGTCATAGAGCGCGAGCCAGTAGGCCGCTTCTTCGCCGTTGTGCGCCGGTGAATCGCCGCCGAAATGGAACGCAAGCGAGGCCTGCGCTTCCGGCCAGCCGGCGTCGGCGGCGCGCGTGATCCAGGTGACGCCTTCGTCGCGCTCATCGGCGTTTTCCAAAAGACATTCGCCCAGCGCGGTCTGCGCGTTCTCGTATCCCGGGCCCAGCCGCGCGACGGGGCGCAGGAGTTTGACAGCCGTCGCGCAGTCGCCTTTGGCCTTGAACTCGGTGGCTTGGATGTAAGCGCCGTTGGGATCGCGTCCCGGGCGCACGGCGACGCTCGTGCCGTCCGCGCGCTGCGCCACCACCATGCTTTCATCCCGCTCCATCGCCCCGCGCCGGCCGCCGCCGCACGCCGCGAGGGCGAGGAGGACAATGCCGGCGGAGGCGAAAAGAGCGAAACGGTTCATCAGAAGCGGAACCGGATGGTCACGGCCGCGGTGTGCGACAGGAAGCCCGACGCGACTTCGGCGTCGTAATCGAGGCTCACCGACGAATAGCTGTCCTTGTGCGCGACGCCGAAGCCCGCGGTCATGCGGTTCTGCCCCCACACATTGCCGAGGTTGGTGAACGTCGGACCGCCGGAGACGAAGCGCGCTGAAACGCTCACGGGGTCGTTCATGAATTCGCGCGTATAACCGCCGCGCAGCTGAGCTTCGATGTAGCTGTCGTAGGACAGCGGAATGTTGCGGTTGACGGCGAAGCCCGCCGTGCCGCGCAATGAGTCGCTCTTGCGGTCGTCGACCGCGAGGTTCACGCCCGCGCCGCCGCCGGTTTCGGTGTAGGCGTTTTCCTTGATGTTCAGGTACGACAGGCGGCCATAAGGGCCGAATTCATAAAGCCCGCTGCGGAACAGGTAACCGGCTTCGACGCTGCCTTCGTATTGGAAACCGCTCCATTTGCCGACGGCCTTGCGGTCGAGGCCGCCGAACGTGACCGCGCGTTGCGGCTGATCGTAGGTGTTGTACGCGCCGCCCGCGAGACCCTGCACATAAAGGTTGCCGCTCTGGTGGTGGGCGTAGGCGTGCAACTGCGTGCTGTAGAACTGCACCGGCGAATGCGTCGCGACGTTCAGGCTCACCGAGTGCCAGGACTCGACGAAGCTGACGCCGGCCGTGGTGTTGCCGCTGCGGTCGATCGGGAAATCGGCGCCGAGCGCGATCCCGAGGCCCCAGTACGAGAAGCCGTTCTGTTCGCCTTTGCCCTTTTGATCCCCGTAGTTGCCCAGCGCCTGCACCCAGAAGCTCGCGATGTCGCCGCGCGAGTGGTCCGGCGCGCCGCCCTTCGCGACGCCGAGCAGCCGGCGGCGGATCATGCCGCTCGTGGCGTCGGTGGAGGAGAGCGCCGTCTGCAGCACCGCGCCGCTGCTGTCGGGCATCAACTGCTTGAGGCCGGCGTTGAAGTCCGCCTGGGTGGCGAGGCCCGAAAGCGCCGTGGCCACCGGCGAGTCCTGATTGAGCGCGGGGGCGAGCGAATCGTAGACCGCCGTCATGTTCGGGCCGAGACCCAGGGCCGCCGCGCTGCGGCGCTCGACCGTCAGCTGCAGGGTCGTCGGGTCGTTCGGCGCGAGGCCGAACGCGATGTTGTTCATGTACGAGACCGGAACTTCCGACATCTGGGCGAGCGGCGCGCCCAAAGTCAGCGTGCCGGCGTCGATCAAGTTGTAAACTTGGCGGCCTTCCAGAATGCCGGTGATGGTGGTCACGAGTTTGGTGTCGCCCGAGATCGTGACGTTGCCGTTGGTGGACAACAGCGGCGCGCCGGACTTTCCGGAAATGTCGAAGTTGATGCGCGAGCCGTTGATGAACTGCGCGCTTTCGGCGCGCAGCGGGCCGGCCGACAGCAGCGAAACTTCGGACGAGGACACGGTGATGTTGGCAAGCGTGCCCGTGCCCATCGTGAAGCCGCCCTTGGCCGACGCGCCGGCGAGCGTAATGCCGCCGTTGCCGTTGCCGAGGTTGATGCGCCCGGTGATCGTGCCGCCGTTCAGGTCGACAACGCTTGCGCCGGTCTTCGATGCGCCGGACTGGAAGGTGACTGTCCCGTCGATCTTGGCCGTGCCGCTCATGGTCAGGGCCTGGTAGCCGCCGCCGAGCAGCACGTCCCCGGTGATGTTGCCGGTGTTGTTGAACGCCGCGCCCGCGGTGTTGGCGCGGAAGTCGACGGCGATTTTCTCACCCGTGCTGCCGGTGGCGAGCTTGGCCGTGATGTCGCCCGCGTTGCCGAACGTGACGACGGAGCCCGAACGGTCGACGACGCCGTAGGAACTCGCCGCGCCGCCGTCGGACGTCGCGTTGATCTTGCCGCTGTTGAGAACGGTGCGCACCTGGGCGCCGCTTTCGATCACGATGCCGTAGGCGCTGCCGCCCTTGGTGCCGACCACGCCGGTCGCGGTGTTGGTCGTTGAATCGGTCGTGATGGCGTTGATGTCGCCGCTGTTGTTGACCGTCGGGACGGTCGTGTAATTGCCGATGCGGATGCCGGTCGCCGTGGCGTCGAGGCCGTAGGAATTGATGTCGCCGCCGGCATTGGAGAAGCCGTTGGTCAGCGTCGTCGTGTAAACCGTTCCGCCGATCGATTGACCTTCGATGTTGATGGTGACGGCGTTCGTGCCCGCGATGGCGCCCGAGGTCGTCAGGATACCCTGGTTGATGAACGAGTATTCGTTGTCGCCGCGCCGTCCGATCACGATGTTCTGCGGACCGCTCGGGCCGCCTTGCGAAATGAGCACCGCGGGGCCGGGGCCGTAGGTGTCGATGGTGGCGTCGATGGGCAGCGCGGCGGCGGCGGTTGCGTCGACCTGCTGCTGCGCGACGGTGTAACCGTTGCCGGCGATGCCAAAACCGTCGGTGAGGCTGGAGGCCACCCAAACGCCCGCTTTGGCGGGCAGCGGCGCGGTGCGCTCGATACGAATGCCGTCCGGGCTGACAAGCTGTTCGGGATTGCCGGCCGTGATGGTGCCGCTGTGGACGTAGGCGCCTTCGATGCCGCCGCCGATATAGATGCCCACGCCATTCGTATTGGTCGCGGTGATGGCGCCGCTGGAATTGAAGTTGCCGATGATGTGGCCGGTGGTCTTGACGGCGTAGGAATCCGCCCCGGCCACGTTGAGCACGCCATTGTTGGTCAGATCGCCGATCAGGGTGGATTCGATCGCGATGCCCGCGGAGCCGTTGCCCGCGACGCCGATGATCCCGCCCACGTCGTTGATCACCGCGCCGGTGAACGTGCTCGGGCCGGACAGGCGGATGCCGGCGTTGTTGACCGGCGAATTCAGAAGCGCGCTGCCGGCCTGCGGGCCTTGCACGGTCAACTGCCCGAAGTTCTGCACATTGCCCGCGCGGTTCTGCGACAGGTCGACGAGGATCCCGGAGGCGTTCTGTTCGGCCTTGGTATCGAGCGTGCCGCGGTTGGTGATCGTATTGTTGCTGTTGAGGGTGATGATCGACGGATCGGAGACCGCGATGCTGCCGGCTGACTCGACAATGATGTCTCCGGGGCCGTTGCCGTCGCCGGCAAGGGTCGAGGCCGAGGTGGTGCGCGCCGTCGAGATGGTGAGATCGCCCGCGTGGGCGACTTTTACCGTCAGGGAAGACACGGCCGTTGCCAGCGCGAGGTAAGATCCAAACTTCTTGAACGTGGTAGCGCGGCCGGACATCGACTCATCCCCCTGACGAAAGAAAACCCCGGGCCGGCCGGGAGGGCTGCCCAAGGTATGGAATAGCGGTCGGCCCGGGAGGCTGACCGCGGCGCACCTTATAGCAATAACACCGGCGAATACGGCAACCTTGTGATGATCCTCCCAAGCCCGTGATTCTCCGGGATAAGGGTAGGAGCGCGCGGCCGAGGGGCCGATCCGGCGCCCACCAGATAGAAGCGAGCCTTAACCAAACTTCAATTTTCGGCTGTTACAGTTTTAACGTGGCGGTCGCGGCTTCGGCTGTTTTCCTGTAAGTGTATGTTTTTACGGGAAAATTTGTAAAAATGACCTTCAAGCCAATATTCAGACGTAAAACTCGTCCGGGGACACGATGGGACAGCCGCGCAACATCTTTGTCGCTTTTGAGCTTCTCCACCCGGAGAAGGGGGACGACCGGATCGCGCACACGATCGAAGGCCTTGGCTGCGCCTGGGCCCGCATCAACAAGCACACGTTCTATATTCACGGCGACTTGGACGCCCAGTATGTGGGCAACAAGGTCTGGGCGGCGATGAACATGGACGACAAGCTGGTCGTCATCGATGCCAGCAAGAACGACGCCCGCTGGTACAACATCAAGCCTGAAATTTCCGAGTTTCTCGTCGCCAACTGGCACGCCTAGGGCCGGTTCCGGAAAAGTGACGCGCGCGAAGGCGCGCATCTTTAGTGACGCGCGCGAAGGCGCGCATCTTTAGTGACGCGCGCGAAGGCGCGCATCTTTCAACATGCCGGCCTTCGCCGGCGCGGTTTTCCGATCGGAACAGGCCCAAAATAAAAACCGGACGCGATGCCGCTGATTCAACTTCGCTGCGACAGACTCTAGGCGCCGGCGTTTTTTCGCCTTAGGCGACGTTCGCGGCGCTGTTGTGCGCGCCGCTGGGCGATTTCATCGCCATGCTGAACGCCGCGGTCACCTTGCGGATCAGGTCGATTTCCACCGACGACGGGTCGTCGTAATGATCGGCAATGCCGTCGACGTTGGTGGCCAGGGATTCGCAGAGCTGCGACAGCTGCGCGTCCTTGAGTTTGTCGGCCACCTTGGCCGCGTCGCGCAGCACGCCGGCCAAGGTATGCAGGTCGGTCTGCACTTCCTCGCCGATCATCTGGGTATCGTAAGCCTCGACCAGACGCTCGCAGACCTCGCCCAGGCGGGAGCTTTGCGAATCGAGCTGCGCCTGCAGCACTTTTTGCAGCGAACCTTCCACGGCGGCTTTCAGCGCCAGCTTGTCCATCTCGCGCCCGTTGACCTTTTCGAGCAGCGTATTGACCACGGGAAAGCGCTTTATGCCCGAAGTCCGGTCTTCCGCCTTGCGCTCGGGGCCGACGTAGCCCTCGACGGCGATGAAGGGGCGGCGATGGAACGTGACCAGCTTCAAGCGTTCCTGAATCCGGTCCGCGGCCACCGGCTTGATGATGATGTCGTCCACGCCGGCTTCGATCGCGAGGTCGAGCGCTTCGCGCCGGTTGGCCGACACGAGCATGCTGATCAGCATGAAGGGATTGTCGCCCAGGCGTTGAAAGCGGATATCGCGCACGAGGGCGTAGATGCCGGGATCGAAGTTATCGGCCAGCACCAGAAGATCGGGCGGCACCTCGGTGATCAATCCGCGCAGGCTGTCGATCGTCGCGTGACACACAACCTGCTTCAATCCCTGCGCGAGAAACATGTCGCGCAGCTTGTTGCGTTCGTAATAGTTGGTTTCGCCAATATAGACTGTGGCCTTCTTGAGGTTGTCACGATCTAAAGTGGCCATGATGCACTGCGGCGAAAGAGCGGCGGGATATCCATCGCTTTCGAGTCAGCATCTTCTGCGATTGAGCCTCGGGGCGCAAGCCGATCCGGCGGATTTTAAACCGCCGGCAGATCGCTGACGGCCCGTTTCGGGATAGAGGTCACCGTGAACCGTTCAATGCGAAGTTGAGGAGACCAGTCATGTCTTGGAAGCCCCGCTTTCTCGCGCAATGTGTCAAAAAAAACACGGGGTGTGCGCAAGGTCTCCCAAACCTGCGGTAGGAAAAGCCCACGGTGCCCCCCGGCGCTGATCACGAAGCCGTCAATCCCGGGGCGGGCCTGGCGGAACAGGTCGCTCTCGTCGGCGCAGGTCAGCATCTCGAAGGCGCCGAGGATGCTGAGCCCGACCGTAAGACGGTTCCAGGCGCGCTCATCGATGGGGCGAAAGCGTGGATCTCGGAAGCCGGCGCCGTAGGCGTTCTCGCCGACGTCCTCCACCAAGGGCCGCCGGGCGGCCACCGAGCCGATGCACCCGCGCAGTTCGCCGTTCTCCTCAAGGGTCACGAAACTGGCGCGCGGCACGCGCAGCGCCGCGGGGAAGTCGGCGGCGGCAATGATGGGTGCGGCGT